>BNXD01000006.1 GCA_025999315.1 Bacteroidia bacterium
CTAAAGCCGCTGCCGGGCGAGGGAGTCGGCAGTTCTGACAGGCAAAACTGCAAAACAAATCAAAACATGACCTTGCCCGACGCTTTTAACGGGAGATGGTTCCGGCCAACGCCGGAACCATCTCGCATGTGTGGTCGAAAGCCTCTCGTTTATTTGACCACGTCGATCACCCCGGCATCGAGTATCTGGCTCAGAGAGACCTTGGGTTTGAGGCGGCGCGTGGCGTGGATGGCCACGGTGTTGCGCCCCTTTTTGAGCAGGTTTTTGTCGACGGGGTAGAGGTCGACATGGTAGTAGTGGGCCGAACGGTTGTCGCTGTCGGCCACCCGCTGACCGTTGACATAGACCTCAAGCTGTTCGTCATAGCGAATCCTCACCACCGGATCGACCACGGCGCTCTGCAGGTCGAACTCGCGCCATATCCATATGTCGCGTGTGTTCCACAGCGTGTTGCGGCGGTTGGCGGGGTCTTCGCGCTCGAAGTAAGAGTAGCTGAGCACCCCTTCGGGCTGGGCGATGCCGAAGGGAGCCTCGCCCACCTGCCATCCTTTGGGCGCCGAGGTCTCGCCGAACCAATCCCCGGCAGGTTTTTGGGTGGTGTAGTACCACTTCTGGGGCTTGACCTGGGCGTCGGCCATGAGGATCTTGATCGACACCTGTTTGTCGAACAGCGGGCGGTTGATCTGCCGCAACTCGGCCGAAGGTATCTTCTCCACGGCGCGGTCGTAGGTCAACATGCCGTTCACCTCGCCCTCCACGTCGGTGGTCTGGGTGTAGATGGCCGCGCTGAGCCCCTCGGCGATCATCGTGCGAAGGTGATAGACCAGGTGTTTGTACGAGTCGATGAATTTGGCTTTGTCGGTGTAGGTGGCGTAGCCCCAGTTGCGCATCCCGGGGTTCCACAGGTGTCCCTCGGTGGGCAGACCCAGACCGCCGAACTCGCCCACCACGAAAGCTCGTTCGGGGCCGGCGTTCTCGATGCGGCCCGGTGCGGGGTAGTGGTGGATGTCGATGATGTCGCCGTTGCCCATGTCGACCCAGCCGCTCACCTCGACCAGGCGCGAGGGATCATAATTTTTGGCCCAGTCGATCATGGTGCGACCGCCGAACTGGCCCCAACCCTCGTTGAAGACCACCCAGTTGACGATGCAGGGGTAGTTGCGCAGCTGGTCCATCATCGCACGGAACTCCTTCTGCCACTTTGCGGCGGCCGAGGCGTCCTTGTCGATGCCCTTCATGAAGTTTTTCAGGTTGTAGTTGTCGCCCGAGATGGCGTCCTGCCATACGAGTATCCCCAGACGGTCGCAGTTGTAGTAGAACCGCTCCGACTCAAGCTTGATGTGCTTGCGGATGGTGTTGTAGCCCGCATCTTTGGTGAAGATGATGTCCGAGACCAGCGCCTCCTCGGTGGGGGCGGTCAGCAGACCGTCGGGCCACCATCCCTGGTCGAGGAATCCATACTGAAACACGAACTTGTTGTTGAGCATGATGCGGTTGACGCCCTTTTCGTCTTTGGCCACCGAAATTTTGCGCATGCCGAAGTACGAGTCGACCTTGTCGGTAACCTTGCCGTCGCCGCCGATAGCCTCCATCTTCAGGTCGTAGAGGAACGGGCTGTCGGGCGACCACAGTTTGGGGGCGGGGATCGACAGTTCGACCGTCTGGCCGGTGGACGCGGTGGCCGTGGCTATCTGACGTCCCTTGTCGAGGGCGGTGAAACGCACCTTCGCTCCGGGTGTGGCGTTGGCCAGGAAGGCCTTGACGGTCAGTTTGCCACGATCGATGTCGGGGACGCTGTGGTGGGCGGTTATGTGGGTGGGGTTCACCGGCTCCATCCACACCGTCTTCCAGATGCCGCTGACGGGGGTATACCATATCCCCTTGGGTTCGAGCACCTGTTTGCCGCGGGGTTGTTTGCCGCTGTCCGAGGGGTCGGTTACCTCGAGGATCAGCTCCTGCGGGCCCGCAGGGGTCAGAAAATCGGTAATATCGAAGCCGAACGCATCGTTGCCGCCCTCGTGGTTGCCCACCAGATGTCCGTTGAGGCGGACGGTCGAGACATAGTCGACCGCGCCGAAGTGGAGGATCACCCGACGGCCTTTCCACGCCGAGGGAATCTCAAGGGTGCGTTTGTACCACAGCTTTTCGGTGGGTTTGAACGAGCGTTTGACCCCCGACAGAGCCGACTCGATGGCGAACGGCACCAGAATCTGCCCGTCGTTTATCTCCGAAACGGCGGCTTCGGCCCCGGTGACGGCGTAGTCCCACAGACCGTTGAGATTGACCCACTCCTGCCGCACCATCTGCGGGCGTGGATACTCCGGCAGCGGAGCGTCGGGGTTGACCTGTGCGGCCCAGCGTGTTGTGATGTTGCCACCGGCAGGCTGCCATTTGGCCTCGAGGGGCAGAGCGGCCGCCGCGCCAAGGGCTACAAGCAGCAGATTGAACAGTGTTTTTCTCATGAGTTGGTTTTTGATAATTATACAATTGAATTTCTGTTGATTGCGTTGTGATTTGCTGGGCGGCTGCGGGCTGCCGGCCTTGCCGGGCAAGGCCAAACGACATGCAAGTTTTTGCTATAGGCCTTAAGTTTGTCCGTTGTCAAAGGTCTTTTGAGGCCGCTGCGCGCGGGGCGGCTGGAAAGACCTCGAAACATGAACCAAACTTAAGGTTTACGGCAAAGCGTTGACTGTCTTTCGACTTTGCGAAGCAAAGTCGGCAACCCGCAGCCACCCGGCGCGAAGGGCTGCCATTCGTCTACGACTTCGGGACATCCCTTCGCTGGCTGCGAGCCGCCGGTAAACCCTCAAACTCAGAAGGGGACGTTTTTTAATCAACCTTTTAAATGAACAACAGGCTGCGTTATAGTTGTTCCTGTATTTTCAGGTCTCCGGCGAGTCCGAAAACCTCACTGCCCGGTGCCGGGTTTGGGTCTGGCGACGGGGCGGTCGGCCGAGGCTCCGGGGTCGTTTTGCTCTTTCATCCACGAGCGAAGTTCGCCCAGCAGCCTGTTGCGTACAGCGGCATGTTCGGGATCGTCGGCCAGGTTGTGCATCTCGAACGGATCGACAGCGACGTCGTAGAGCTCCAGCTCGGGGCGATGGCTCCAGCGGTCTATCATCCGGCGGCCATGGGCGGTGGTGTCGGCCTCCCAGCTTTTGTACCACTCGGCGGTGGCGATGTGTTTCTCGACATAGGTGGCCTGCGGGGTGAGGTTCCAGATCAGGCGGTAGCGGCCGTCGCCGACCGAACGAATAGGGTAGGGAGGCCCTTCGGGGACGTTGTTGTGGACGTGGAAAGCGTAACGGCGGTGGTCGGAGACCCGGCCTGTCAGCAGGTCGACCATGCTGCGTCCGTCCATGTCGACGCCCGGACGACCTCCCGCCGCCGCGACGATCGTGGGCAGGATGTCCTCATACTGCACGATCGCCTCAGAGACGCTGCCCGCCTTGACGCGCCCGGGCCAGCGGACGATCATAGCCGCCTTGACCCCCGGCGTCCAGTTGGTCCACTTGGCGCCTGCAAACTGCGACCCCTGCTCGGACACGAAGATCAGCAATGTGTTGTCATACAAATCGGTGCGTTTCAGCAGATCCACCACCTCGGCCACCTCGCCATCCAGCAGGTCGACCTCGGCCATATAGGCGGCATACATCTGGCGCGTGAGGGGCGTGTCGACGAAGTTGGGCGGCAGGGTCAGTTTGGCGGGGTCGTAGCGGGACGGATCGCCGCCCGTCCACGGGGCGTGCGGGTTGACCGAGGCCACCACCAGACAGAATGGCTGGGCCTGGTCGCGCCGAACAAACTCCGCGACCCCCGCCATGGTGTGCGACGGATTGCGGGTGGTGCAGTTGGAGGCGAAGCCGGGGACGCTCTCGAAAGGGAAACTCTCCACAGGTTTGATGTGCCACTTGCCCGCCAGACCGACGCGATAGCCCAACTCGCTCATATATACTGGCATGGTCTTGATGCCGGGGCGGATCGCGCTGTGGTTGGGATAGCCGCCATGGTGCATCGGATAGTAGCCCGTGTAGAGGCTGTGGCGCGTGGGGGCGCTCATCGAGGCCGAGTTCCAGGCGTTCAGAAAGCGCATCCCCTCGTCGGCCAGGCGGTCGATGGCGGGGGTGGCGTTGTTTGTGGCGCCATAACAGCCGATGTTGTAGTAGTTGCAGTCGTCGGCAATGATCATCACCACATTGGGTCGCTGCGCCGGGGCCTTTTGACCGCCCGTCTTCGAGTTGGCCGCCTGCAGGCTGGCTGCCGCGCCGCCCGAGACGGCAACCGCGCTCAGAAGGGTCAGAAATCTATCGAGGCTCATTGTGTTGCATGTTTTTTGGGGTTGTTTAAGAATTTATATAAATCGTTGGTTTAAGAGCATCATTTTGTTAAGGAATATATCGTTTGTTTTGCGATGTTTTGAGGTTTGTTCAGCCGCTGCGCTGGGCGTTATGTTACTTTTTGCCGCCAAAAAGTAACCAAAAACCGCCCGGCGGTGAGCGACGGGCTAAATTGCATTGGACCTCGCTGCGACGCCAAAACTCCTCCTTTTAGTCCCCTTGAGGGGCCTAACGTCGTCAAACAGGTGGCGTCGCTCTTCGCTCGGACCTGCGCCAATTTTTGAACCGCCCCTCGCTCAATGCCGGGGGTTATTCGCCCCTGCGGGGCGATCTGAATGAATTTACTTTTTGATTATAAAAAACCAACCTTTAAAATGTACAACGGGTAGGCTCTAAGTTTTTCCTGCGATCCCGGTTGTCCTATTCGTCATCCCCATCGTCCGTTGCCGCGCCGCCTTGCAGGGGGCCAAAGCCGAGCGGGATGGGCTTTTTGCCCTCTTTGCGAAGGTTTTGCTGATATTTGCGCATCAGCATCGCGCCCTTCAGGCGGGCGTTGCCGCTGGTGTGGTAGATCTCGTCGGGCATTTTGCTCTTCCAGGCCAGGTACATGGCAAACAACTCTCGATATTTGTCGGGGTATTTGTCCTTGAGCCCCACCCTCTCCCGAGGATCGGCATCCAGGTCGTAGAGGTTGCAGTCCTTGACGATGGTGATGTCCGAGGTGAGCTTCCACCGCCCCTGACGGATGGCAAAGTCGTGCGAGGCGGGGTTGCTCGGGTTGCCCTTCATCTTGTTGGAGCTCCAATAGAGCGCCTCGTGAGGAGGTGTCTTCTTCTGCCCGCAAAGGTAGGGCAGCAGATCGACCCCGTGCATGCCCGGACAGGGCGCTCCGGCAAGGGTCATCACCGTGGGGGCGACATCGAGGGTGATGACCGGCTGGGTGTAGACGCCGCCGGCGGGGATGACGCCCGGATAGCTCACAATGAACGGGATGCGGATGCCTCCCTCGAAGTTAGACCCTTTCTGGCCGCGCAGCTCCCAGTTGTCGCCGTTTGCCGTGCCGCCGTTGTCGCTCAGATAGAATATGATGGTTTTCTCTCTGATCTTCAGTTCCTCGAGGGTCGAGACGATCTTGCCCACGCCACGGTCGACCGCGGCGGTCATGGCGCGGATGCGGTCGTCCTTGCTCGGGGAAGCGGGATTGTCGGCAAATTCGGCGATCAGCTCGTCGGGGGCTTGCAGCGGCGAGTGGATGGCGTTGTAGGGCAGGTAGAGGAAGAACGGCCCCGAGGCGTTGTCGCGGATGAAGTTCACGGCGCGGTCGGTGAATTCGTAAGTCGAGTACTTCATGTGTGTGGCGGGCTCCATGTTGTCGAGCATGAAGGAGAGGCCGTTGTGCGTCCCTTCCCACGATCCGCCGATCAGCGGGTCGAAATAGTCGTGCAGACCGTTCAGAAACCCGAAAAAGTGTTGAAAACCACGGTTGTTGGGGTGGTTGCGGATGTTGTCGCCCACGTGCCACTTGCCAAAACACGCCGTCGAGTAGCCCGCCTCGAGCAGATACTCGCTCACCAGCTTCTCGCTGGCGGGGATACCTCCCGCCGAAGGCGTGTCGAGGCTGTAGAAGCCGAAACTCTGCTGATACTTGCCCGTCAGCAGACCGGCGCGCGACGGGCTGCTGAAGTAGCCGCTCACGTAACCCTGCGTGCAGCGTACACCGCTCAGCGCCAGGGCGTCGACGGCAGGGGTAACGTGGCGTTTGGTGTGGGGATTGCAGTTGATGCCGCCGTAGCCCTGGTCGTCGACCAGGATCACTATCACGTTGGGATGCGAGGGTTTGGCAGTCTTGGCCGCGACAGAAGAGGCGGCAGAGACAGCCGCGACGGTCAGCAGCGCAAACGGAACGGATTTTTTCATTAGAGTTTATATAGATTATTTGTTTCTATTTTCGGATGGATCTTGTGTCTCCGACAAGGCGCATGGCCGCTCCCATATAATCGAGTAGAGGAGAAGGTGCAAAAGACGCCGGAAAGCAAAAGATGAAAGACTCGTGTCATCTTAATCTATATAAACTCTGTTATTGCCGAAAAAGATAGTTATGCGGGTTGGTCTTGAAACGGTAGCGGTTGCGCGGCAGGGGCAGCGCGTCCTCGGTAGAGAGTTCCCACCGCAGCAGCAGCGCGGTCAGACGTTCGCGCACGGCGGCGTGAGCTTTGGCGTTGTACAGATCGTGCAGCTCCGACGGGTCGCTCTTGAGGTTATAGAGGCGGTTGTTGCCGTCCATGTCCGAGGTGAGCTTCCAGTCGCCCTCGCGCACCATGCGCATCGTGCCGCTCTGGCTCCACGAGTTGAGCTCGTCGAAATAGTCGTTGTCGCCCACGGCGCCCTCGGCCCGAAAGTCGCTCCCGTCGGCCCGGGTGTAGTACATCCCCCCGTAGCCCGCTTCGGCCATGATCGATGAGAACTCGCCCTCGGGGTAGCTCTCCCCGCGCAGCATGGGCCACAGGCTGCGCCCCTGCACCCCGGCGGGGATCTCGGCCCCGGCGATCTCGCAGAACGTCGGGAAGATGTCGACTATCGACACATGGGCCCGCTGCGGCGTTGCGGAGGCGACGATGCCCGGCCCCGACCACTGCATGGGTATGCGCACCAGAACCTCGTCGAGCCCGACGCCCTTCTTCATCAGTCCATACTCGCCAACGTAGTCGCCGTGGTCGGAGAGATAGAGGATGATGGTGTTGTCGTAGACGCCCTGCCGGCGCAGTTCGCCAACCATGCGTCGAAACTGATCGTCGATCATCCTCAACATGCCATGGTAGATGGAGCGCAGGCGTTGCAGGTTCTCGGCGTATCCCACATGGCCCATGGCCATCATCTCCGAGAGCAGCTGATAGCGCTCGCCCTTGATGGCGCGGTCGGCGGCCGAGCTGTGTAGCCGGGGCAGCGATTCGGGCGGGAACATCGAGTAGTAGGGCTCGCAGGTCTGGTAGGGGTTGTGGGGCTCGGGGACCGAGAACCACATCAGGAATGGCGCTCCGTCCAGCGACCCGATCCACCGCGAAGCGTCGTCGACCATGCGGTATGGCAGCTGCGAGCGGGCGTCGCCCGGCGAGGGCTGCAGGTTGGCGTACATGTGGGTCGAGGCCAGGTAACGGTCGAAGGCGCGCGCCACAGAGTCCTTGCGGGGAGAGTTTTGGCCGCCGTGGTTGTAGGGGTCCCAATAGTCGGTCTTCTCCTTTTTGATGTATGTATGGTTCTTGCCCACCAGCGCGGTGCGGTAGCCGCTCTCGCGCGCTATGTCGAAGAGGTCCTTCACAAAAAAGGCGTCCTCGGCGTTGTGGTTGCTGCGTACGCGGGTGGCCTTGGGAAAACGCCCCGTAACCATCGACGTGCGGGCCGGAACACTGGCCGGAGCCGACGTATAGGCCCGGTTGAACCATGCTCCGCATCGCGCCAGCGAGTCGGCAAAGGGCATGGTCTGCAGCGGATAACCCTCACGGGCCAACAGGTCGGCCCGCTGCTGGTCGACCATGAAGATGATCACGTTGGGCTTCTGCGCCTGGCTTGGTGGCTGCTGCCGGGCCTGCAAAGCTCCGATCCCTGCTGCCGATACGGCCGCCGCCGATATGAGTATTGAGGTTTTCATTATATTTTCTATTTCGTTCCCGAGGGTTTGGGAAGGGGTTGGCTTGTGGCGACCGGAGAGCCGAATCGGGGAAAGTCGCGCCTATCCCAGGTGAAGCGCTGCATGCGGGGGGAGCGGGGCGACGACTTCATCTTCGTGTCGCGTGCGTGGTATACGATATACTCTTCCTTGCCGTCGGGCGAGCAGAAGAAACCGTTGTGGCCTGGGCCATAGACGCCCGCTGTGGGTGAGGCCTCGAACACCGGCCGGGGCGACTTGCTCCACGAGCGAGGGTCGAGCAGGTCGGCGTCGGCGCGGGCGGAGAGCATTCCAAGGCAGTAGTCGGGCGTCCAGCAGGCGCTGGCCGAGTAGACGATATGGACATATCGCCCCCGGGGACCGATCAGGGCCTGGGGGCCTTCGTTGACATAGACAGCGTGGTTGGGGCCGCCGCCGCCCTCGACAATATTGCGACGTTCCCACTCCAGCTCGGGCCGGGAGAGGAGCACCCTCTCGGAGGAGAGCGTCAACGGATCGGCCATGCGGGCGATGTAGATGCACTGCGTGGTGGTCTGCCCCGGCGCGCTGTATGTCTGCCACCCCGACCAGATCAGGTAGAGCGATCCGCGATGAGAGAACAGCGAGCCGTCGATGGCCCAGCTGTCGTTGCTGTCGGTGCTGACGCGCCCCTTCATGGTGAACTCGCCCTGGAAGGGGTCGGCGTTGGCGTTCTCCAGCACATAGAGCTGGTGATAGCGCAGCCGGCCCCCGGCCGAGGAGTAGTAGATATACCACCGGCCGTCCAGAAAATGTATCTCCGGGGCCCACAGATCTCTCGCATTGGCCTGATTGCCCTCTGCGGTGGCCGTCCAGACGGTTTTGGTTTCGGCCCCCTGCAGGTCGGTCATGTCTGCCGTGCGGTGCAACACCAGTTTGCGGCCCCCTGAGGTGGCCATGAAGTAGTACATACCCTCGTGGCGCAACACCCACGGATCGGGGCCCGACTCGAGCAGCGGATTGCGGAACGTATCGTTCTGCGCCCTCGAGAGGCCGGACAAACCGAGAACGAGGAGGATCAGCAGCGGGATGGTTTTTCTCATTTTATGCGAGTTAAATGTTCAAATAAAAGGTTGGTTTTTTATAATCAAAAAGGCAATTCTCCCCAATCGCCCCTAAAGGGGCGAAATAATCCCGGCATTGAGCGGCAAGCGGCTTAAAAGACCTTGAATTTGGACCAAACATGCGGTCTATTGACTTGACCTCCGTATTTTGTCTGCGCACAGACCGTAGGTTTGGCCTTTGTCGAAGGTCTATTGAGTCCGCTGCGCGCGGGGCGGTTACTTTTTTATAAAAAGTAACCAAAAATCGCCGCCTGTGCTGCGGGGCTACGTTGAGGTTGTTTAAACTTCTCCACTCTCGTTCTTTGCGGCTCTTTCGCCCCCTGCCTGCCTTGCCTCCTTGTCGCATAGCTGGAGCTATGCTCCGCGTCGTCAAGTTGTCAGAGGCCAAAATAGCTCACAAATAACTTCGGCGGAGAAGCCTAAGCAACCTCGGCGCTATTCGCAAGGCTGCTGCGCCGAACTCGGGCTTTTAGTCGCTTACGCGCCTAACGCCCTCGAACAGCGGCTCGCTTGGCGCCTGCGGCTCCAACCGCCTCGCTCTCGACGCGCTCCGCTTTACGCCTCCTCGCAACGGCGGCTTTGGCTTCGCGATTGCAGAACAGTCAAAGCCTAACCTTACTTGTCTATTTTTAACCAACCTTTAAATGCACAACGGGTTATCACTACATTTTTCGGGGCCAGGGTTTGACGTGGCACCGGACGGCGAACTCGTCCCATTTGGCGGCCATGTCGGCCACCAGCTTCGGATATTTCGAGGCCAGGTTGCGTGTCTCGGTGCGGTCGGTTTCCATATCGTAGAGCTCCCACAGGTCGAGGGGTATATCCTCCGCCTGGTCGTCGCGGGCCTTGTAGACCAGCTTCCACTTGCCCGAACGGATGGCGCGGTTGCCCTCGTGCTCCCAGTAGAGCGTGCGCGTATCCCCGGGATCGTCCTTGGCGAACGAGGCGACCAGACTCTTGCTCTGGCAGGGATATATCTCGTTGTCTGCGACGGTTTTGGGATAAGAGGCTCCCGAGAGTTCGATGCACGTGGCCATGACGTCCGTCAGTTGGCCGGGGCGCTGGCGCATCTGGCCGCGATCCTTGATCCCCTTGGGCCAGTGGACGATCAGCGGGGTGGAGATGCCTCCTTCGTGGATCCAGTGTTTGTATTCGCGAAAGGGGGTGTTGCTCAGATGGGCCCAGCTGCGGCCATAAGCCACGTAGGTGTCGGGGCCGCCGGGCATCACCTGACCCTGCCACACGGGGCGTCCGTCGCGCGTCTGGTAGGGTATCAGGCGGGTCTGCAACTCGTCGCGACCCATCTCGTGCAGCTTTTCGCCCTTGGGGATGCGCACCTTGAAGGGCTCGCGCTCGCGTTGCATGGGCTCGGCGCAGCCGCCGTTGTCCTGCAGGAACAGGATGATGGTGTTGTCGAGCGTCCCCTCCGAGCGCAACTGCTCGACAACGCGGCCGATGTTGCGGTCGAGGTTGGTGATCATGCCCGCATAGACCTCCATACAGCGCGCCTCGAAGGCTTTGTTGCTCACATCGGCCCACTTGCCCACCGAGGGGTCGTCGCTGAGGGCCCACTCCCTGCGGATGATGCCCCGGCGAACCATGTCGCTATATTTGGCCTCGCGCAGGGCGTCCCAGCCCTGATCGAACTTGCCACGGTAGGCGTCGATCTCCTTCTGGGGCAGGTGCATCGGCCAGTGGGCCGAGGTGAAGGCCAGATACATGAAGAAAGGCTTCTGCTCTCCGCGACGCTGCCGCAGGAACGTTATGGCGTTGTCGGCGATGGCGTCGGTATAGTAGAACGACTCGGGGTGATATTCCGGGTCGTTCTCCACCGTAACGAAGGTGTTGCCGCGACAGAGCGACTGGGGGTCGTAGTAGCTCCCCCCGCCCTGGATCGTGCCGTAGAAATGGTCGAAGCCGCGCTGCAGGGGCCAGTTGAATTTGGGCCCGTTGGCGGCCATATCGCGCGAAACGTGCCACTTGCCCACAGCGTAGGTGGCGTAGCCCGCCGGACGCAACACCTCGGCCATCGTAACACAATGGTTGTTGAGCCCACCCAGATAGCCATCCTCGCCGCGGTTGTCGGTCATGTGGCCCATGCCGGCCTGATGGGGGTGAAGGCCCGTCAGAAGGCTGGCGCGCGAGGGACAGCTGCGGGCAGTGTTGTAGAACTGCATGTATTGCAGTCCGTTGGCTGCCAGACGGTCGAGATTGGGCGTCTGGATGATGCCTCCGTAGCATCCGATGTCCGAGTAGCCCATGTCGTCCGAGAGGATGATCAGAATGTTGGGGCGCGGCGCGGCGGCGGGGGCCCCTGCGGGTTTTGCGGTCGACCCTGCGGCCGACGCGCCGACGCACGCAAAGCCGCCCAGAGCCGAGAGAACAAGTGATCGTTTCATGTCGTAGAGTTTTGTAATATCAGATCGTGCATTTGGAGATTGGTTAAAAACTGTCATCCCAAAAACTTCAAGGGTGTTATTCGGTTGCGTTATGCGGCGCTATATCTGTTTGCCTTTTGTGGCTCGCAGCCAGCGTAGGGACGCTTCGTTGAGCCTCGCCCCGTAGCCATAGGCGAAGGGCGTTGTGGCCTGGGTGGCGGCCCTGCGCTCAAAAAGCGCAGAGTGTGGCTGCGGGCCGCGCGGCTCGAAGAGCCGCAATGACATGCAATGTTTTACCATGGACCTTAAGTTTGGCCGTTGTCAAGCGTCTTTTAAGGCCGCTACGCGCGGGGCGGCTCTTTTTGCCGCCAAAAAGAGCGAAAAACCGCCCGGCTGTTCGCCTCGGCTACTCGCCTGGAGAAAATTGAGCTACGACGCCAAATCTCCTCCTTTTAGTCCCCACTGGGGGCCTAACGTCGTCAAACAAGTGGCGTCGCTTGACGCTCAATTTCCTCTGCTCGCTTAACGCCTCGGCTCAATGCCGGGGTTATTTCGCCTCTTCGAGGCGATGAAGATCGAAAGGGTGTTCAAAAAACGCGAAGCCCGGCCGCCATTGGCGGGCAGAGAGACGCTCGCCTTCCTCGCGCTACCTCGGCCGTAGCCCGCAAGCGGTCTGCGGCCCTCGCAACGCTGCTCGGTTCCTCCTCGTTGCGGGGCATAGCCTGCAAGCAGCTTCTGCTCCCGCTGCGATCGTCGGTTGCAGCCCGTAGCCCGGGGTGGCTCCGGGCCGCCGACTTTGCTACGCAAAGCCGAACGACATGCAACGACTTGCAACTGTTTTTAAGTTTGGTTCATCGTCAAAGGTCTTTTGAGGCCGCTGCGCGCGGGGCGGTTACTTTTTTATAAAAAGTAACCAAAAACTTCCGGCTGTTCGCCTCGGCTACTCGCATGGAGAAAATTGAGCTACGACGCCAAATCTCCTCCTTTTAGTCCCCATTAGGGGCCTAACGTCGTCAAACAAGTGGCGTCGTTTGACGCTCAATTTCCTCCGCTCGCTTAACGCCTCGGCTCAATGCCGGGGATGTTTCGCCGCTACGCGGCGATCAGGAAAGCGCGAAGCTAAGGCCGCCCTTGCGAGGAGGCGTAAAGCGAGGCGCGGCAGTCGCGAGCGTCAAGCGACGAGGGTTAAGGAACCCGAGGAGTAGTGAGCGACAGCGCCGAGGTTGCTTAGACTTCTCCGCCGAAGTTATTTGTGAGCTATTTTGGCCTCTGACAACTTGCCGACGCGGAGCATAGCTCCCGCTATGCGACAAGGAGGCAAGGCAGGCTGAGGTCGAAAGAGCTGCAAAGAACAAGAGCGGAGAAGTTTAAACAACCTCAAAGTAGCCCCGCAGCTCAGGCGGCGATTTTTGGTCCTTTTTATAAAAAAGGACCGCCCCGCGCGCAGCGGATTCAATGGACCTTTGACAATGACCAAACCTACGGTCTGTGCGCAGACAAAGCACGGAGATCAAGTCAATAGACCGCATGTTTGGTCCAAATTCAAGGTCTTTTCAGCCGCTTGCCGCTGGGGCCTCGCTACTTGTTGGCTCGCAAATAGACGCTCGCCTTACTCCTTCGCGCCTCGGCAGAGAGTTCGAGCGAGCTCGACTCTGCCCTCGGTTTGTCGATTGGTTCTTTTTATAAAAAAGTAACCGCCCCGCGCGCAGCGGCTGAAAAGACTTTAAAACAACGCAAAAACAAACGGTATATTACTTAAACAAAATGACGCTTTTTAACCAACCTTTAAATTGCGTAGCGGATGATCATTTATAATCGGGGTTCTGGTCGAGGTTGGGGTTGACGCTCAGCCTTTCGGTGGGGATGGGGTAGAGCTTGTAGTCCTTGGCGGTAACCGGCTTGGCCCACCATGCGGTGTTCCATTTGCCGAAACGGATCAGATCCTGGCGGCGCCATCCCTCCCAGGCCAGCTCTGCCCCCCGCTCGTCGAGCAGAGCGTCGAGCGTGAGTTGCGCGTCGGTGAACGGCACAAGGCCTGCTCGGGTGCGGATTTTCTGAAAGTCGGCCATGCCGGTGGCAGGCGCGACGGCCTTGCCCTGACGGAGCAACGACTCGGCATACATGAGCAGCACGTCGGCGTAACGGAACAGAGCAAAGTGGTTGTCCATGCCGGCCTGATCGCTGGTCAGTTTGCCGTCGTCCTGATAGCTCCATTTCCACAGTTTGGCCCCGTCGGTCTGGGCGCGTCCGTCGACATATTTGTTGTCGACAAAGACCGGATCGATCACATATCCGGCAACGGCCGCCCCGGCCCGGTCGTACTGTTGCCCATAGAGCCAGGTGTCGGCGCAACGGGTGTCGGCGGGATCGTAGAGCTGAAAAAAGTCGGGCTGACAGACAAATCCGTTCCACGGCTCGGTGGGGATGTTGAACTTCTCGGCGTTGACCGCGTCGAGCGTCAGTATGTAGATGATAAAGGCGTTGTGGTCGCTGGCGGTGTAGGTCGTGCTGAAGGGGATGGGAAAGACCATCTCCCGGCACGACTGGTTGCCCACCTCGAAGTTGTCCTTGTAGCGGTCGGCGATGACATACTGCCCCGAGTCGATCACTTTGCGGCACGCCGTTTCTGCATCGGCAAAACGGTCTGTGCCGATCCACTCCAGGGCGTTGAGGTAGAGCTTGGCCAGAAGCGTCCACGCCGCGCCCTGCGTCATGCGTCCATAGGTTTTGGAGGTGTTGTCGGGATAGAGCTTGTCGATGTTGTCGGTGATCTCCTTCTCGATGAAGGCGAACATGAAAGCCCGGTCTTTCTGCTCGGGGAGCGACTTGTCTGTGAAATCGATGGAGAAAGGCACATTGCCCCAGCCGTCCACGGCCATAAAGTAGTAGAAGGCGCGCAACACATGCATCTCGGCCATTACACGCGCCTTACCCTCGAAGTCCTTGCCCGCCGCATCGGTAACGTAGAGCACCTCGTTGCAGTCGGAGACGCCGCGCAGACAGAAATCCCAGCCGGTGCGGATGAACTTGTGCGAGGGGACGAAATTGTGCTGCTGTATCTCGCCGTAGCGCGGTTCGGCCCACGATCCGGTGGAGTTTTTAGGCACGGCGCACTCGTCGGCGGCCTGCAGGTTGAGGGTCCACAGGCTTTGTTCGGTGCAGTACTCCTGCAGGCGAATGTAGGCCTTGCCCGAGTAGGAGGAGAGCAGGTGCTCGTCCTGGGTGAGCTGGTCGAAACCTATCTGCGAATAGACATCCTCGCTCAGATCGGTGCATCCCGCGCCGAGGACGACGGCAAGAAGCAAAGACGGTATGTATTTTGTTTTCATGGCCTGTGGGTTTTAGAATGTCATGTTGACGCCGAATGTGAAGACCGCCGTACGCGGATAGTAGCTCATCTCCTCGATGCCCGGAGCGAGACCCGCCAGGGCAACCTCGGGATCGACGCCCTTGTAGCCGGTGAGGGTCAGGAAGTTCTGCGCTGAAAAACTCAGGCGGAGCTTCTTGACCATAGCCTCCGGGACGAAAGCAAAAGTGTAGCCCAGCTGAAGGTTGTCGATCTTGAAGTATGTGGCATCTTCGATATATTTCGACGAATAGACGGCATTGCCCGTGAAGGAGGGGGTGTCGAGCCACGAGGCGAGGATGTTCTTTTGGCCGATGAAGTTGATGTTCTCATAATTGCCGCGATAGCTGTTGAAGACCTTGCCTCCGATGGAGGCGCGCATCGTGGCGTTCAAATCCCACTTTTTGTATGTGAGGGCGTTGCTCCAGCCCAGAGTGAAGTCGGGATAGGCCGATCCGGCGCGTTCCCACTTTGACTCGGCCACCGAACCGGCAACCGCCCCCCTGAGGATGTCCTTGCCGTCGGCGCCGACGCCCTCCCATACCGGGGCGTAGAACGATCCGAGGCTCTCTCCCTCGGTGATCCGTTGACAGTAGGCGCCCATGGGAGTGGGCAGCCACGACCCCGAGGGGTAGGCGTTGGCGCTGCGGAACTCGTCGTTGGCAAACTTGACAAGTTTGTTGGCGTTTCGGGCGAAAGTGAGGGTCGAGCTCCAGCGGAACTCTTTGCCCTGCACCGGGATCCCCGTCAGAGCCACCTCCACGCCGCTGTTGCGGATGGTGGCCACATTGGCCCACATGGTCTCCACCAGATAGGGCGGTACGCTGACCGGATATTGATAGAGAAGGTCTTTGGCATCGCGGCGATAATAGTCTATCGAGCCGCTCAGACGGTTTTTCAACAGCGCGAAGTCGACCCCGGCGTTCCATTCCGACTTGCGCTCCCATCTCAACTTCGGATTGGAATTGGACAGGGGCGTATAGCCCTGATACCATTGACCGTCGGAATACCAGTAGTTCTTGCTCTGGAACAGGACGAGCGACATGTAGTTGTCAAAATTCTGGTTGCCCGTTACGCCGTAGCCTGCGCGCAGCTTGAGTTCGTCGACCCAGCGCACTTCGCGCATGAACTGCTCGCGGCTGATGCGCCAGCCAACGCTGACGGCCGGAAACCAGCCCCATTTCTGATCCTGCCCGAAACGCGAACTGCCGTCGCGGCGCACCGATACCGATGCGAGGTATCGCTCGTCATAGTTGTACATCGCCCGCCCGAAGAAACCGATATAGGTGTGGGACGATTTGCCCGAATTGATGCCGGCTGTCGGATCGCCCTGCTTCCACCCTGCTCCGGCGCCAATGTTGTCGGTCCCCCAGACGTCGCTGTCGAACTGAGTGTTGGTCATGCCAGAACCGTCGGAGAACGCCTTTTCCCAGGTATATCCCAGAAGAGCCTGCAACCGGTGCAAGCCTATGGCCCCGGCGTAGTTGAGCGTGCTCTCCCACTGGTAGTCGCTGTCTTTGGAGTGCTCTATCGACGCAACGCCGCCCGAGCCCAGCATACTGGGGTAGTATTTGGTGTAATAGGTGCGTCCTTCGTAGCTCTCCTGTCCGAACGAGAGCATGTTGTCCCATTTGAGCCCCTTGATGGGCAAGATGTTCAGTGTGGCGCGGGCGCTTAGGCCGATGTTGTCCGCCTCGCGCAGGGCGTCGCGCTCGTCGATCATCGCCACAGGGTTGTAGTAATCCATGGCGTAGTTGGGATAGTAGCCCCCGTAGCGCTCATCGCCCGCTCCGTAGACCGGTTCGGTGGGGTTGCGCAGAAAGGCCTGTCTGAAGGCGCCGTCGTTGGAGGGAGTGTATTTGCGCTTGTTCATAAAGGCGTTGTAGTCCAGATCGAGCCACCCCTTGAGGGCTTTTTGCCGGATGTTGGTGCGGAACATGTATTTGTCCGAGTCGTTCTTCTTCTGGATGCCCTGGTTCTGCTCGATGTTGAGCATCGTGCGGTGCGAGAAGAGCTCCGACCCGCCCGAAATGGTCAGCGTGTGCTTGTGGCTGACAGGAGTGCGGGTGATCAGGTCGAACCAGTCGGTGTCGAACCCATAGAGTTTGTCGACGTTGCCCGGCGAGTAGTGGCGCACGGCATATTCAAACTCGCCGGCCGTCATGGAAGTGGCGCGGCGCGTTACCGCCTGAAGGTTCAGCTGTCCGTCGTACTCCACCTGCGTAACCCCCGACCGGGCCCGTTTGGTGGTGATGATGATCACACCGTTGGTGCCGCGGGTGCCGTAGATGGCCGCCGCCGAGCCATCCTTGAGCACGTCGAACGACTCCACGTCCTGAAAGTTGACGTTGCGCATGTCGACCCCTGCCACACCGTCGACGATCACCAGCGGATTGCTGCCCGAGGTCAGCGAGTTGGTGCCGCGCAACACCATTTCGTACTGTGCATTGGGGTCGCCGCCCCGGGGATTGACGATGTTCAGGCCCGCAACCTTGCCCTGCAGAAGACCTGCCGCATTGGTGAAGGTGCCCCTGTTCAAATCTTCTTCCCTGATGGTGGTGATGGCGCCGGTTATCTCCTTTTTGGTGGAGGTGCCATAGCCGATCTTTACCACCGCCTCCATATTGACGGCGCTCTCGGAGAGCGAGATGACAATATGGGTCTGCCCGCCGACGGCGATCTCCTGGGTTAGATAGCCGATGCAGCTGACGGTCAGAGTATTCCCGGCAGCGACACGGACAGCGAAAGCGCCCCGGCCGTCGGTGATGGCGCCAGAGGTGGTGCCTTTGATCTGTATGGAGACGCCTGCGACCGGCTGGCCGCTCGCGGCGTCTTTCACCAGACCGGTAACTTCCTGCCCCTGTTGGGCCGAAAGCGAAAGCATCAGAACAGACATCAGAGCGGTTGCCAAAAACCGCCTCGGGATGCTCCACTTGAGGTTGACGAGATTCATATGCTTTTTATTTTTTGCTTGTTGAACACTCTTCGAGTTCGTTGCGACAGGGTATCGACGCCTGTGCGCCCATGCGTGTAACCGAGATGGCTGCCGCAGAGGTGGCGAACTTCACCGCCTCGACCAGACTTCGCCCTTCGGAGAGAGCCACCACCAATCCGCCGTTGAACGTGTCGCCCGCGGCGGTGGTGTCCTGCGCCTCGACTTTGCGGGCGGGCGCCATCAGAGCGGTCGAAGCGTTTCGGATCAGCGACCCGTCCTTTCCCAGCGTGATGACCACATTGCTCACCCCCCGGGCCAGCAACGCATCGGCGGCCGTGGCGGCGCTCTGCTCGCTGTCGATGGCGATGCCCGTAAGCCGGCTCGCTTCGCTGCGGTTGGGCGTGATCAGATAGAGCTTTCCCAGCAAGTCGTCCGACAGGTCGGCTGCCGGGGCGGGATTGAGTATCACCTTCACACCCGCATTCGACGCTATCTCGGCGGCATATTCGATGACCTCCATCGGGATCTCCAGCTGCATGAGCAGATAATCGGCCTGTTCTATCTCTGATCTGAACGCGAGAATATCATTTTTATTGAGCATGTTGTTCGCCCCCGGCGCCACGACGATGCTGTTTTCGCCTTTTTGGTCCACCACGATCAGCGCAACCCCCGACGGAGCCGCCATGTCGCGTATGATGAAAGAGGTGTCCATCCTGTCGCGCCGGTAGCCCTCTATGGCTCCGTCGCCGAACATGTCGCTGCCCACCTTGGCCATGAATGTTACATCGCCTCCCAGGCGGGCGACGGCTACGGCCTGGTTGGCCCCCTTGCCCCCCGCCGTCATGAGAAACGTTCCGCCCAAAACCGTCTCTCCCGGGTCGGGTATGCGTGCGGTCTTGATGACCAGATCGGTATTGGAGCTGCCTATCACTACTATTTTACTCATATTTGCCGGCTTTAAATTACGATACACATTATGCGGTCTTACTGTTTGCGCAAACCTTTGTGCAAATATAAACAGAAAAAAAATATCATGCAATGGTTTCGCTGTTTTTTATTAATTTTGCAAAAAATAGATGACGTGAAAAAAGAGACGCTGATAACCATATCCGAACGTACAGGATTCTCGATAACAACTGTTTCGCGTGTTTTGAGCGGAAAAGCCAGCAAATACCGCATCTGCGAGAAAACCATAAAGCTGATCTCGGAGGAGGCAAAGCAGTGCAATTATGTGCCGAGCCTGCTGGCTAAAGGTTTGCGCACACGCAAAACCCACACCATCGGACTGCTGGTGCCGAGCATCGAAAACCCATATTTTGCAAACATAGCGAGCATAGTGATCGGCGAAGCAAAAAATGCGGGATACACTGTGGTGCTCGTAGATACGATGGAAGAGGAAGAAAACGAGCGAACGGGTTTGCCCTCGATGCTGTCGCGCAAAGTAGACGGCATCATAATGGTCCCATGCGGAAAGAACCCCGGTTATATCGAGGAGATAGACCGCAACGACACGCCGGTGGTGCTTATCGACCGATGCTTCGACGACACGACGCTCTCCTATGTATGCACCGACAACTATCGGGGCGGATACGATGCAACCGAATATCTGATCGACAACGGCCATCGTAATATTCTGTGCATAAGGGGAGTGCCATATTCCATGCCTGCGCGCGAAAGAGAGCGGGGATATTGCGACGCACTCCTCGAACACGGTCTGTCCGAGGGAATGCGCATCGTCGGCAGCGATTTTTCGATACGCAACGGATACCTGGAGACCAAACTGGCGCTGAACGGCGCCAATCGTCCTACTGCCGTATTCGCCATGAGCAACACGATATTGCTGGGGGCGATCAAGGCGATCCGCGAGTCTTCGCTGCGGATTCCGGACGACATCTCCATCATATCGTTCGACAACAATACGTACCTCGATTTTCTCGATCCGGCGATCACCCGCGTAAGCCAGCCGATCAACGATATGGGCACGCTGGCCATACAGATACTGATCCATCGCATGGAGGAGCCGCCGACTTCCCGAACCCAGATCCAACTGCCGCCGCAACTCATTGTCTGCAACTCGGTCAGGCATATTTGAGAGCTTGTCCGGAAAAGTTGTCCGCAATGTGCCGACAGTGAAATGCCCGGATCGTCAGGACGCATCTCCCCGAACTTTCTAAATGCCGGGATCGTTGGCCAGATAGCGTCTCGCCTCGGCTTTGGCGCGGAGGGTGAAGGTGTTCTCGACCTTCAGAGGCTGGGCCAGCAGGCGGCGGGCGGCGAGTGCGGTGCGGGTCCCGTCGCCCTGCACGAGGTGGAGCTTCCACAGCAGATAGTTGGGCGTCAGGCGCGTTGGGATCATCAGTGCGGCCGTGCGCAGATACCTCTCCGCTTCGCCGTAACATCCCCTCCCGGTCAACGCCCGGCCAATGTCGCACCACCTCTCGCACGAGGGCGGCAGATCGAGCATTCTGCCCATCAGCACGCTGTCGTCGTGATTGACGGCCAGCCACGCGGCATAGCGGGCAGTGAAATCGTGGTTGTATCTGAGGTGGTTGTAGTTGCGATCGACAAACCTGAGCGCGGCGGCGTTCTCTCTCGAAAAGAGGGCCCTCGCCTGACGCAGGCTCTCACCTCTGAAACAGAGCTCTTTGCCTCCAGCCACTCCGACAGCGACAGCGAGCATGGCAAAGGCGACCCATGTCCATCGCGGGAGGCTCAGGGCGAACGCCGTGCGGCTCTCCAGCGCCCCCGTCAGCAACGGGAAAAGTATCAGCAGACCAAAGATATAGCTCGGATAGGAGAACATCGAGAAGGCGACAAGCGCGGCGAGAGCGGCCCGAAGCCCCTGCTTGTTTTCATCGATCGGCACGTCGGAGCGAGCCTCTTTTGCGCAGCTCTCCCTGTTGTCTCGAATCTCGTCGGCGGGGGTCTTGCCGCCACCTGTCCGACCGGCAAAAACCGCCCAAAACAGCCCTAAAAGCAGCAACAATCCCACGGCGCCCTGCTCCAAAAGCACGTGCAACAGCTCATTGTAGGGATAGGCCACATTGTCGGCCACCATCTCCAGCCGCGAATCGGGGTGCGCCTCGAACCAGGCTGCCTGGCGAAGCATATACTCCCTCTCGAACGCCCCCACACCGTGGCCCGCGAGGGGCGCATCGGCGATCATCCCGGCCGAGACCCGCCACACCAACAGCCGCGCCTGGGCCGAAGCCGGGCGGTGGTTGAAAAGCAGGATGCCGGCTATCGCGATAATCGCTATTGCTATGGGAATGACGATCTTGGCGCGTAGTCTCAGCCTGTCGGCCAACTCTCTCCACCACACGACGATCAGCCCTACGGCCACCGCCACCCACGCCGCCCGCGAATCGGCCAGCCACAGCCCCGCAAGGATCGCCACACCTGCGATCGTCGCCACGGCGGCTTGCCATCGCTTTTTGTCGGGTTTTAGCGTTTTCGTCGTCGCTACGGTTTTTGCCGTCGCCGCTGTCGCCACCAGACACACCGCCAGAAAGCCACCCAGTTGGCCCGGATTGCCGAAGTTGCCCGTAACGTCGAACATGCGGTGGTTGGAGGCGATCCACCCAACATGCTGACCGACAGCCACCGTCGCCTGCCACACGCCCGCCGCCGCAAGCAACCGCAGGATAACGGCCCGGATAGAGACATCCCGCCCGAAGTTCGCACCGGCGGGTTGAGTTGTTGAAGCGACATCCTCCGAACGCATCAGTGGCCGCCCGCATGCGCCGGACTTGTGCGACCCGCATCCGCCCCTGTCCCTGTCCCTGTCCCTGTCCCTGTTGTCCCTGCCCCTGCCCAACAGCCGTACCGCGACATAGACCGCCGCCACTGCCACCCACCGCCACACCAGCCCCGGATCGACCCGCCAATGGGCCACAAACGCGATATTCAGCGCTCCGCCCACCAGCCAGGCCGCCGCAAACAGATCGGCCACCGAAACGGAGATATTGATCGTTCTGTGCATATTTCAAAGATACTCACTCCCGGCAAGAAAAACAACCCCCGGCCTCCGCGAGGGAGGCCGGGGGGCGAGCGGCATTTACGGCTTTTTGTATGATTTTAGTGGGAACATCGGTGTATCGGTCAACAACCTGTCTAAATTCAGAGAAAACCCCAGGCTGTAAAAAGGAATCTTGGTTGTTAATGTAACAAACTTCATCGACGAAAATAGAACCTGCTGCAGTTCGATCAGTTTGTCATCGGGAATGTCGGGGGCATCGATTTTTTTGCAAGACACCCTAAACGCAATTATACTTCCCTGAGGGTCAAGGCCCACTAAACACGTGATCGACGATTTATTATATTTTTTTATCTCTGCATCCGTAAAAACCCTCCTAAGTATCGCCTTCAATTCGCTGTCCGGCGTGGCAATTCTTACCATGTTGCCACTGCCGGATTCACCTCCTTTCGACTCGTATTCATTTTTGAATCGGTCCCATTGAGCCTTGTCATAAACTCCTCGGAACCTCGATTGGCTCTTGTCAAAAGAAGCCTTATCCTCTATGATAAATGTCCTCTTTCCCCGCTTTACTTCTCTTTGGGTTTTATGTTGCGCACTGGCGGCAGAGGCGAGAATCACAAATATGGCTAATATTATCTTTTTCATGACGTTGAGTCTTTCTTTCAAAAATAATCATTTCCTGCAAGAAAAACAACCCCCGGCCTCTGCGAGGGGAGCCGGGGGTGGGGCAAATATCATGGTTTCTTATACCCTTTTGGCGGAAACATCGGCATATTGGTAAACGCTCTGTCTATATGCAGCACAAAACCAAAGCTGTAATATGGGGCTTTGTCTGACAATACCCTGTACTTAAGCGATGAGGCGAATGCTTGTTGCAACTCGATCAGTTTGTCTTCGGGGATGTCGGGGGCGTCGGTTTTTTCGCAATGCACTTCAAACGAAACAATGCTACCCTGAGGATCGAGGCTCACAAGGCAGAATATCCTCGGGTTATTATATTTTTTTATCTCTGCATCCGTAAAAACCCTTCTTATAATAGCCTTCAATTCGCTGTCCGGCGTGTCAGTTCTTACCATGTTGGCGCCACCGGACTCTCCTTTGGATTCGTATTCACTCTTGAACCTGTCTTTCTGAGCTTTGTCATAAACTCCTCGGAAATTTGACTGGCTTTTGTCAAAAGACGTCTTATCCTCTATGATAAATGTCCTCTCCCCCCGCCTTACTTCTCTTTGGGTTTTGTGTTGCGCACCAACTGTCAATACGAGGAGCATAAATATGGCTAATATTATCTTTTTCATGATGTTGAGTCTTTCTTTCAAAAATAATCATTTCCTGCAAGAAAAACAACCCCCGGCCTCCGCGAGTGAGGCCGGGGGGCGAGCGGTGTTTACGGGTTTTTGTATGATTTTAGTGGGAACATCGGTGTGTCGGTCAACAATCTATCCAATCTCAACGGACACGTCAAGTAGTAATATGGGGCTTTGGTCGACGATACGCTGAACTTAAGCGATGAGACAAGAGCTTGTTGCAATTCGATCAATTTGTCGTCGGATATATCGGAATCGTCGTTTTTGTCACAAGAGACTCTCAACATGACAAGATTGCCATGCGAATCGAGCCCCACCATAAAGAACAATCTTAATTTATCATATTTTCTTATCTCGACGTCAGTAAAAACCTTTCTGATGCTTGCTTTCAGTTCGCTATCAGAGATCGCTATTTTCACCAACTCCATACCACCCGGCTCGACTCCTTTCGCCGCATATTTATTCTTAAACCCGTTCCATTGAGCCTTGTCATAAACTCCAATAAGCTTTGATCGACTCTTGCCCGAGGGCTTATTCTCTATGATGAGCGTCCTCTCCCCCCGCCTTACTTCTCTTTGGGTTTTGTGTTGCGCACCAACTGTCAATACGAGAAGCATAAATATGGCTAATATTATCTTTTTCATGATGTTGAGTCTTTCTTTCAAAAATAATCATTTCCTGCAAGAAAAACAACCCCCGGCCTCTGCGAAGGGAGGCCGGGGGGGCAAATATCATGGTTTCTTATACCCTTTTGGCGGAAACATCGGCATATTGGTAAACGCTCTGTCTATATGCAGCACAAAACCAAAGCTGTAATATGGGGCTTTGTCTGACAATACCCTGTACTTAAGCGATGAGGCGAATGCTTGTTGCAATTCGATCAGTTTGTCTTCGGGAATGTCGGGGGTGTCGGTTTTTTTGTAAGCCACTCTAAAAGCAATTATACTTCCCCGCGGATCGAGACCCGCTAAACAGAATATCTTCGGGTTATCATATTTTTTTATCTCTGCATCCGTAAAAACCCTCCTGATTATAGCCTTCAACTCGCTGTCCGTGGTTGTGATTCTTACCATGTTGGCGCCACCGGACTCTCCCTTGGATTCATATTCATTTTTGAATCGGTCCCACTGAGCCTTGTCGTAAACCTCAACAAATTCTGATCGGCTACCGTCATTATTTTTAAAAATGGAAGTCTTGTTTTTAGTAATGAATATCCTCTCTCCCCGCCTTACTTCTTTCTCTCTTTGGGTTTTGTTATCGGCGTTGGCGGCCAATGCAAGCATACTGAATGCGATTATCATTGTCTTTTTCATAGCTTTAATTTTTATTCAAACAAAAATTTTATAAAATCCATATTGAATCCATCTGCCTGATGGCCCGAGTAATCAGGATAGTTCGCATCGAATTGCTGAAGCAGAGTGTCGTAGTTATTGTCGAGCACATCCCAATTGTAGCCATTGCCGTTGTTGTAAAAAGTCTCCACAATGCCCGCATAATCCATATAATTATTGGCCCCCACTAATCCGGAGCCTACAACATGCGGATCATATTCAATATAGCTTACCAGGTCGAGATAGAGTTTTGCCTCGAACTCGATATTGGTATTGGCTGCATAGTGTGCGGAATCATAATATTGCCCCTGGAGGGCATGGACACACTCTTCACCCAATATGCGAAACCCATCGTTGATGTCGGACTCCCGAACGGTTATTGTATTGTTTGCCAGATTGTAATTGGCGGGGGACGTCATGTCGGGATTCACCTGGATGGTCGGAGGATTATCTTTCAGCCTGGCCAAGATATTTTGAGGGATTTCGGCCAATTTCTCTGCCAGATTTTCTCTGTCCTGTGCGGTCAGGCTCGAGCCGTAAATAAACGGGAGGTCGTCGCCATTGCCGCTATTATTGTCATTTCCGCCCCCTCCATCGTATTCGTAGCCATAGTCCGAGAGGTTTTCGTACGAGTCGCCTTCGCCGTAGAAGCTGTATCCGTCGCCGTCGGGTTCGGTGATCCACCAGGTGTTGCCGTCCTGGTCCTCGATGATCCAGACGCCATAGTTGTTGTCAAAACCTACCGTGAGATAGTCGCCGTCGTTCAGCCCCGGAAAGACGTCCTGCTCGAACCAGTTCCAGAACCAGCTGTAGTCCTCGCCGCCGCCGCCGCTGCCACTGCCACCGTCGCCCGAATCGCTCCACCAGTCGTCGTCCCAAAACCAATCCCACCATTCCTCGTCCCACCCCCAGTCCTCGTCCTCGTCGCCACTGCGGGTGATGGTCGAGACATCCCGGCGAGCGATGCTGACGGGCCCGACGATCTGTTTGGCTTTGGCGGTATTCTCGCGCATCTTCTCCCGGCTCGAGCCGGGCAGAAACACTCCGTCGACCTTCTTGCCGTCGACGAACCTGTTGACCTCGACGGGGATACCCAGAACGGGATGGGTGTAGACGACCACGCCCGAATAGCCTCCCCTGTCGCCCGAGTTGACGAACCGGTCGGCGATGCGCCCCCTGTTTTTTGCAGCGTAGGCCTCATCCGGGATAAAGGTCATGATGTAGGGGCTCATCTTCTGATTGCGAGCGCCTTTGACCACCACCAGCTTTTGCTCCACGTCGACGGCATAGGCTTTGGCCCGGCCTTTTTCGGTCTGACCGCGCAAGGCTTTGAAGCGATACTGGGCGCTGATGGGAACATCGACGCTGGCCAGAGTGTTTCCGGCAGAGGTTTTGGCCCTGTTCCAGTGCGGGGTGAACTCGCCCGGGTCGAGGGTCGGGGTTTTGCGCCGCCCGCCGCCGCGTGTGGCCTGCAGCGCAATCTGATTTTCAAAGAACTCGCGGGCCTCATCGACACTCAACGTGTTCGAGGCGTACTTGCCGCTGTGCGAATCCTCATAATCTTTCACACATGCGAAAAAAGCCACAACCGTCATGACGGCAATGCTTATATAAAGGTAGTAAATCTTTTTCATAAATCCGTTTGTCGATTATTGACAATTTTATCGATCGAGCCGTCTCCGTTCCGGCGGATATTTATCTGTTGACAGCGTGAGGTGGTTTGACGGTGTGGGCATCGATGGCCTTGCGACGGGGGCTGTCCTGACGTTTATGTCTGTAAAACAGCATCTTGTCGAACTGTGCGCTGGTCATCATGGCTCGAAGTTTTTGGTCGGCCTCGGTTTTGACCTGCTCGATGCGGACCTGTTTCTGCTGAGGTGTCTCCCTGCCGTGGCGTATCTTGAAGACCGCTACCGCCGCTCGGTTCTTAATGTCCTTATATTGAGCTACCTGCTGGCCGTTCAGCCCGAGTTGTTTTTTCAACTGCCGCTCGGGACCGGGATGTTTATCTCCGGTCCACTGCCGGAACTTGTCATCGCCCAACAACTCCTTGAATTGAGCATCCCTCAGTTCCTCGATCTGTCTGGTCCGTCCGGCCCGTTCGCGGCGCGTAAGATCGGTGTTGTCGAGCGCGTTGTGGCGACGCTCGTCCATTGTTTCGAGCCGTTTGTATTTCTGGGCGTCGGCGTAGCTGAGTTTATACCTTTTCGCGTCGTTGGTTCGGGCTTTGATTTTGCCTTGCTGTCGAACGATGAGGCGATGGGCCCTATCCTTGCCCACGACCATGGCGAGCTGATTTTCACATTTTTTGTCGAGTTCGACTATCGCTTTCTCCCGCTCCGGCTTTCCAGGACGTTTGGATATGATTGCGATACGTTTCTTGCGGTAGTCTTTCAGTATCTGGCTTGTACGGGCATGTCGATCCGCTCGCCCGTCGCGCTCCCCGGCGAGTACGGCCGCTTGCGCGGGAGTGAATATCCTCTGGCGTGCATCGCGAAATTCTTTTGTCGCAGCCTTGATTCGTTTGTTACGCTCTTTTTGCGACAGTCCGGGGGTATGATTTATTTCCGCCACCTTTTTTCGGCGCGTGGCCTGCAACGCATCGTACTGCCGAATCTGCTGCTGCGTCAGGCCATACTTTGCGGTGAGCGTGGCGTGTAGCTCGCTGCGTTTTTGCTCTTTTGGTTTGGAATTTCGGGCCGCTCCACTTGCGCCGGATATGGCCAACAGGGAGAGCGCGAAAGTCGTCAATAATAGCAGGTTAAGTCGTCTCATGGGCTTTAATTTTTGGGGGATAAAAGAAAAAACCTTATCTTTGATAAGGTTTTTTCTTTTATCCCCCAAAAATTAAAGCTAAAAAAGTCGTGCGACTCTGTTTTCGCCTGCAGAGGTCGCTCTGGCAAGACGATACACATCTTCAATTATTATGGTTCGGGGAACTTTAGCCGGTTGTCCGAAATCCTCATGCACTTTGCCCCTGCGGCACGAAAATTCAAACAAACTATTAATTTTTCCACAGTTGCGCCCGATGCGGACATTTTGGCAGGAAACGTGTCAAAAATGGTCCGTCTGGCAGTCTTTGGCTGTGAAAAACGCGATTGGCACAAAGATTGTTGTCAAAGAAAGATCACGGACAATAACTTTATAAATTAATTATAGCAATGGCAAAAATCATCGGAATCGACTTGGGAACGACCAACTCGTGCGTCGCGGTAATGGAGGGCAACGAGCCCGTTGTAATTCCCAACAGCGAGGGGCATCGCACAACCCCTTCGATCGTGGCGTTCACCTCTTCGGGCGAGCGCAAAGTGGGCGAGGCGGCCAAACGTCAGGCCATCACCAACCCCAAAAACACCATTTTCTCGATCAAACGTTTCATGGGCGAGACCTTCGACCAGGTGAGCAAGGAGATCGGCCGGGTTCCCTACTCGGTGGTCAAGGGCTCCAACAATACGCCCCGGGTGGAGATCGACGACCGCCAGTACTCTCCCCAGGAGATCTCGGCCATGATCCTCCAGAAGATGAAAAAGACCGCCGAGGACTATCTGGGCACAACGGTCGACGAGGCGGTGATCACCGTGCC
Source organism: Bacteroidia bacterium (assembly GCA_025999315.1). GTDB lineage: Bacteria > Bacteroidota > Bacteroidia > Bacteroidales > Rikenellaceae > JAIRQC01. The sequence goes on from BNXD01000006.1 coordinate 27,943, forward strand.
GGCCTACTTCTCCGACTCGCAGCGTCAGGCCACCAAGGAGGCGGGCGAGATTGCCGGGCTGAAGGTGAGCCGCATAATCAATGAGCCCACCGCCGCCGCCCTCGCATACGGCCTCGACAAGAAACACGCCGACATGAAGATCGCCGTCTATGACCTGGGCGGCGGCACGTTCGACATCTCGATACTCGAGCTGGGCGACGGGGTCTTCGAGGTCAAGTCGACCAACGGCGACACCCATCTGGGCGGCGACGACTTCGACCATATCATCATCGACTGGATGGCCGACGACTTCAAGTCCAGCCACAACATCGACCTGCGCAAGGACCCCATGGCGATGCAACGCCTGAAGGAGGCTGCCGAGAAGGCCAAGATCGAGCTCTCGTCCTCGACCCAGACCGAGATCAACCTTCCCTACATCATGCCCATCGACGGCATACCGCAGCACCTGGTGATGACCCTCACCCGCGCCAAGTTCGAGCAGTTGGCCGACAGCCTCATCCAGGCCACCATCGAGCCGTGCCGAAAGGCGCTCAAGGATGCCGGCCTCGGCGCTTCGCAGATCGATGAGGTGATTCTGGTGGGCGGCTCGACGCGCATACCCGCCATACAGAAGGTCGTCGAGGAGTTCTTCGGCAAGACACCGGGCAAGGGGGTCAATCCCGACGAGGTGGTGGCTGTCGGCGCAGCCATTCAGGGCGGCGTGCTCACCGGCGAGGTGAAGGATGTGCTGCTGCTCGACGTAACCCCGCTGTCGCTGGGCATAGAGACCCTGGGCGGCGTGTTCACCAAGCTCATAGAGGCCAACACCACCATCCCCACACGCAAGAGCGAGACCTTCTCCACCGCGCAGGACAATCAGCCTTCGGTGGAGATCAACATCTGCCAGGGCGAACGTCCGATGGCGCGCGACAACAAGTCGCTGGGCCGCTTCCACCTCGACGGCATCCCCGCCGCTCCGCGCGGAGTGCCCCAGATCGAGGTAACGTTCGACATCGATGCCAACGGCATACTCAACGTCTCGGCGCGCGACAGGGGCACCGGCAAGGAGCAGAAGGTGCGCATCGAGGCCTCCTCGGGGCTTTCGGAGTCGGAGATACAGCGCATGCGCGACGAGGCCAAGGCCAACGAGGCCAAGGACCGCGAGGAGAGGGAGCGCATCGACAAGCTCAACGCCACCGACTCACTGATCTTCTCGACCGAGAAGCAGCTCAAAGAGTATGGCGACAAGATACCCGCCGACAAGAAAGACGCCATCGAGACGGCTCTCTCGGCTCTGCGCCAAGCACATAAGGATGGCGCCGTGGCCGACCTGGACCGCCTCAGCCAGCAACTCACCGACGCCTGGCAGGCTGCCTCGCAGGACATCTATGCCCAACAGCAGGGCGGCGGCGCGCAGGAGAGCGGGGCTGGAGCCGATGCAGGCGCCGGAGCGGACTCAGGCGCTTCGCAGGGCGGCGGCGACAACGTTACCGACGTTGACTTTGAGGAAGTGAAGTAAGAACGATTACAAACGATAATCAAATGTAGGGGAATAGCGGTAAATTATTGATTTACCGCTATTTCTATTTTAAATAATTATCGTTGATAATGCTTGTATGTCGATTATTTATCGTATATCTGTACCAGATTTGTATCGGGCGTTAATTGGCGACAATGTGGCTCTTATAATATCTTATTAAGTCTTATTTGTACATAAATAGCGAAAATATGGGATTTAGTCAGTTGAAAATACCGAAGATTTGCGAGCATTGCGGAAAGCCATTTGAGGCAAAAACCGTAATTACTCGTTTTTGTAGCGATGCTTGTGTTGATAAAGCAAGTAAAGCACGAAAGAAAAAGGAGCAGGAAGAAGAACGCAAACAAAGGATTCTGCAAGAGAGTGCTGTTGCTATTGCCGACATACAAACACGTCCGTACATATCCATTACGGAAGCAACGATATTGTTCGGCATTTCAAAAAACACTATTCGCAGATTGATAAAAGCGGGTAAAATCCCAGCTATTAATTTGGGCGAACGCCTTACAAGGGTAAGCCGAACACATATAGAATCCATGTTTACCACTGTTGCGTTGCCGGAAGAAAAGCCGCAGGAACAGCAGCCTGTAAAATTGCGATATGAGCCAAGCGAATGTTATACGATAAATGAAATTTCCGAAAAGTTCGGTGTTTCATTATCAACCGTTAGTGGTACCATTCGCCGAAACAGCATACCGAAAAGGCAGGTAGGCAAATTCGTTTATGTACCGAAAGAACAGATTGATAAAATATTCGTAAGAAAATGAAAGAGTTATCGAACACTAAAGTAACTGTAAGGCTTCGCAAAGTCGAAGATCGCAAAGAGTGGTATCTCTATATTGAGAGCTACCCTGCCTTTGTGGTGGGAAAGAAACAGCCGCAGCGCATTCGTGAGTACCTTAACCGTACTGTTACGACTGTGGAATGGGATAAAACCCGCACCGCTCGCACCGAAGCCGATGGAAGTATAAGCTATAAACCCAAACGCAATGATAACGGTTTGATTATTTGCCGAAGTGAAATCGACCAAGAAAGCATCCTTTATGCCGATGGTGTCCGCAAACTCCGCCAACGTGAATATGATAACGCTGATTTATACAGCGATACCGAAACGGCACAAGCCGAGCAAAAAGAAAAGTTGCAACAAAATTTCATTGAATATTTTGATGCTGCGGCAAAGAAACGCCACGCCAATAGTTCCGAATCAATCCGCACAAATTGGAAACGTACCCTTGAATTGATGAAACTATTTGCCGGCGAATATTTGCCATTCTCAAAGATAGACAACCGTTTGGCAGAAGATTTCAGAATGTTTATCTTATCAGCCCCTTGCGGTGGAAACAAGAGCGGCACTGTTTCAAGAAATACCGCCGCAACCTACTTTTCAATTTTCAAAGCAGGGTTAAAACAGGCGTTTGTCGATGGGTATTTAACAGTAGATTTGTCCGCAAAAATCAAAGGCATACAGGAACAAGAAACTCGTCGTGAGTTTTTGACAGTCGAAGAATTGAATACACTTGCCGCCACGCCTTGCGAACAGGACACAATGAAACGCGCCGCCCTGTTTTCCGCGCTCACAGGCTTACGGCATTGCGACATACAAAAAATGCAGTGGAAAGAAATACAGATTGACGGCGACCAAGCCCGATTGAATTTCACACAGCAAAAGACGAAAGGCGTGGAATACATGCCTATTTCCGCACAGGCATTGCAACTTTGCGGAGAGCCACGCAAACCCGACCAACTTGTTTTTGAAGATTTGCCCGACCCATCTTGGATTTCCAAACCATTGGAAAGGTGGATAAAAATGGCAGGCATTACCAAGAGAATCACGTTCCATTGTTTTCGACATACATTCGCAACCCTGCAACTTTCCAATGGAACAGACATTTACACCGTAAGCAAGATGTTAGGGCACACCAATGTAAAGACCACTCAAATTTATGCGAAAGTGGTGGACGAAAAGAAAAACAAGGCATCGCAAGCCATAAAATTAGAGGGGATATAAAGACATGAGTATGAAAAATAACACATTAGAACTTATCATCTTATATGCGTTAGTTACCTGTGTTGCTTTAATAATTGCAACGGTGGCAAGATTTTTTGCCGACTCCATGGGATTCGACAGTTTTACCTCCTTTATGGTTTTCATAATCATCTTGGTCGTTGAAATTATCGTTTATCTAAGCATTAACGTTTTCGTTCGGGCATGGATGGTGCCATGGATTGGAAAAGGATTGGTTAAGATTCCGCATTTTCGGAAGCGGATAGTCCCTGTTGCTGATAACACGCAAATTCGGACTGAACATTCCCTCTCGAAAATTCAGGAATGGGATAATGCAAAAGCAATTGCCATTCAATATACCAAAGAAACATTTGCCCCTTATCTTGCTGATGATTCAGAAATAACCCGATTGTGCGATTATATTATTTTGTACGCTGAAAAGAAAGATTTGAGTAGCTTAACCCCAATCAAAGGAGTCAAACAACTAAGCACAACAGATATTTTGCATTTCGGCTGGAATATCTGGAATCACTTCAAGGGCAGCAAGGTTGGTAAACAGGAAGATATGGCTTTGTTCTTGAAAGTTGTGTTTGCGCATACCTTGCGAGAGATTGAAGTAGAATCAATTAAGAGTCATTTGAAAGACGATGAACGGAAAGGGATTATTAAGATCAAGGGGGATATATCGGAATGAAAAAAATGTGTTTATTAATGAATTGGCATAAGTTTCAGAAAAAACGTCTAATGGCTCATATAAAATGAAGTAAAATTTAGAATAATAATTATGACAAATACTGATATTGATAGAAAAATAAGAGATTTTAATGCTAATCTCTTATCCAAGGAACACAATGTCCCTAAATGTTGTTCTGATGAAGAATTAGTAAATTCTTTACAATCTTTATTTTATGAAATTTTAAAAGATTACGACACTCAATTCAGATATATACCTGTCGTTCTTTCAATTTTAGAAAAAAATGCAACAACATCCATGCCACTTTTAGTTTCGTTATATTTGCATTTATATGAAAGCATAATGAATAAACCTATTCAAAAGACAGATTTAACTTCATTTCCTACGTCTGAATCCTCTCTAAAAAAGTTAGAGAAATTTTACAAAGATAATGTTGAAACATTCAAAGGGCAACAAATAAGAATTTCCACTATTAATATTGACAAAAGCAAAATTACAGATGATGATATAAAAGATTTGATAGGTTTGTTTGAAGAGACAATTCAACATTTTGAAAAAAATCTTGAATTATCGGAAGAAATTATCCAAACAATGTTAATGCAACTTGCGATCCTGAAAGATTTTCTCAATTATTTTCATGATTATCACACTTTTTATATGGTAAGTGCAAATATTATCAAAAGTCTAATAACATCCCAACACCCTCAATTAGCTCGAGATTTAGCAGAAGAAATCATATTAACTTCTTTCAATGACAAAAAAGTATATTACGGTTATCTTAATAATTTTGTTTCATACTCAACCAATATGAGTGCTATTGGAGGATTAACTTACGCAAATTTAAGTTTTATTACTGCATTACAGTATGACCAAATAGATTCTTTGTATATTGAATTGATTGTAAAAGAGGGAGTTAGATTTTTTAGAAATATTGGACTGTATGATTTTTCAAAATATATATATGAATCAATTCCAAAGAAAATAACATTTACTGACTATGAGAGAAGATCATTAGACCATTCATATTTTTTAAGTTTATTAAAACAGCATGATTTAAATCTACCAACATTGATATTAGATTATCTAAATGAACATAGAGAAAAAATATTCAATATGGGGATTCACGATGCATTACCGTGGTTAATAACACTCTATAATGTAAAACGAATATATCCTAATGCAGACTTTTCTTCAACAGGATTAGGCTTCTATCTTTTAACATTTGAATATATAGTACCAAAAGAAAATTACATTACACAGAAAACGATTATTTTTGGAGATACTAAAGAATTAAAAGATGTTTTTAAAAAGTCTCTTGTGAAATTAGACGAAACCAGATATATTGACGATGTAAGCCATGATAATAATACCGCTATATTAATCGCAAGCAGCATTATACGCAATTCATTAGAAAATACAGATTTTGAGGCTCTTATTCTTGCTGCGTTAATCAAAGCTGATTTTAGTGTGGTTTTTTATCAAAAGGAAAGGATTGGTATTGCCCCTGCTGCGATACACAAAACAGATAATGAAACATTTAACGCAATTTACGGAGATGTGTCAGAAACCATATCTGACCTTAAAAAACAATCAAACAATACTTTTATCTGGCTGTTATATTCAGAATCAAAAGTTTATCAAATGAAATTATCGGATGATTTCAGCTATCTAAAATTAGATAATTGGAATTATAAGACTTTTAAAGAAGCGATTTCATCAAAATTTTTCTCAAAATTTAATTTTGATACCACGATAAAAACTGAATATGAAGTTAGAAATTTACTCCCAGAAGAACACATAAATGAATCTATAGTAATAAAAGAGAATTTGCTTTTTTCTAAATTATTAATACAGAATGATAAAAGACCTTTGCTTATTGTACTCGATATGGAGTTGGCAGGATTTCCTCACAATTTGTTTGTAGATGAAAATGAAAACTTTATTTTTTTAGAACGACCTATTTGTAATATTGTTTCAACAGAATGGTACTTAAGATTTAGTGATAAGACTAAATTTAATGCCAATTATTCAAAGTCTATTTGGATTCCGACAATGTGTGGAGATTTTACGATTAATATGTTGTTCTCTAAAATAGAGAATTGTCTGAAACAATATACTTTTAATTTTGATGTATCGGAGAAACCAAACAACCCGATTGCTTCAGAATTGAATATTATTGTTTCTCATGGCTCAAATGATATTGCTATAAAGCCAGCACTTTACCCTGACCAAAATCCACGTTTGGATTTATCAAAATATATAGGAAAAGGAAAGGTTCTTATCTTTTTTGTCTGTCATTCAGGCTCCACGCAAGAAACGCCTTTTGCAAATAGTATTTCTTCTATTGTTAAAGATTATCTTATGGATGGTTATTGCTCTGTTATTGCGCCCTTTTGGTCTATGCATGTAGATATAGCACCAATTTGGTTACCCGCCTTTCTTGATGTTATAAGCAAGGGAGAAACAATTATTAGTGCCGTTCATTCGGCAAACATTGCAGTATATGATAAATTCCCAACGGTCGCAGCATGGGGATGTATGCATTTATATGGAGACCCACATATTTCTATATAAAACCATTACATGACGGCTTTCTGTTTTGCTTTCATAAATCTGTTCCATATCACCATCCATCACTACCCTCAGTGTTTTTCGGGTGATAATCCAACACCCTTAAAACACTTATTTCATTTGCGCTTCATTCATTAAAAACAATAATATGAACGCAAATGAAATTACTTTTGATAGCTTGCCCCAAGCGGTAGCCTATCTTGTTGATGAAGTGGCAGCCATAAAGCTGTTAGTTGAAAACCACCAAACGCCACCGCCTGAGAAGCGTATGCCGATTGGTATAGACGATGCCTGTCGGATTATCGGCAAAGCCAAGCCGACTATCTATGCCCTTGTGCGAAACCGCCTGCTTCCCTGTTACAAGAACGGCAAGAAACTCTACTTTTTTGAAGATGAACTGCTGGATTGGATTTCCAAGGGCAAGAAAAAGACCCTGTTGGAAATCAATACCGAAGTAGAAGCCGATTACAAACACGCTAAAGGCATAAGACGATGAATCTGTTTGAATTGTTTGCCAACTTTTGGCGATTGGATGACCAGCAGAGTTTTAGCCATAGTGAAACCCGCTTGTATTTTTTTCTGCTAAATGTGGCTAATCGTTCGTTTTGGGCGGAATGGATTGAGTATCCGGACAAGAAAATGTCTGCCAACGCCAATATGTCGTTGCAAGTGCTGAAATCAGCCCGCGATAATTTGAAATCAGCCGAGTTGTTGGACTTCGTTGTCGGGGGTGGGTTTAGGGTTAAAACTAAGTATCAGATTTTAGCACCTAAGCCCGCACTTAAACTCTCACACTATAATAATAAGACAAAAGACACAAAAACCAAGATTGAAAATTATGGAAAAGGGAAAGGATTTGTCCATTCGGGAAGTGATTTCGACTGATAGTGATTTTTACCAAGTTTTGCAAAACGATGTCAAGGAAATAGTTGCCGTTGAAAAAGAAAAGATGCAACGGAGGCGTTTGTTCCTGCCATTGGTATATATCGAGTTCAGAGAGTTGTTTCAATCGTTTGGAACGGGCTGTTTGTTCAGTCGCAATCAGAACAGGGAATTTGTTATCGACCATAACAACGAGCCTATTATTGAGCATCTGTACTATTATGCAACCCATAATCCTGCTTTTTCGGGCGATTTGAACAAGGGTATCCTATTGCAGGGAAAGTACGGATGCGGAAAAACCATCCTGCTTGAAACGTATTCTATGCTTCACAATCATATCGTGCGGAAATTCGGACTGAATCAGCTGATGCTTTTGTTTGTCAAGTCTGTGGAGTTGCAGGAACAAATCGTGAAGCAGTCGGTAAAGTCATTCGTTCAACGTCCCTTGATTATTGATGAATTCGGGCGGGAATCAAAAACCGTTCAAGACTTCGGTAACATTAGCCGACCCATTTCCGAGTTGTTGAGTTTGAGAAGTGATGCCGGAACGCTTACGCATGGCACGACCAATTTCACGTTGGAGACACTTTCGTCGGAAGAATTTTATGGCGCGATGATTGGCGACCGGCTCAAAATGATGTTCAATTGCATCACCTTGAAAGGCGAAAGCCGGAGGCGATAAAGCATGAAAAAGCATTTCCCCAACGGCTCTTTCAAAAAAAAGCAATGTAGCAAGAGGGAACTGAACATGTCCTGTTCAAACCTCTTGCCCTGCGGGACTACTTGCTGTCATTCAGCAAGTTGATAAAATAAAGTTTTATAAAGGCTCTTATGACTTAAAATCATAAAAGCATATCAGTCAAATAATTAACATAAACAATCATTGTAAAAAACTTATAATATGGAACGAAACAAGAATAAAACGACACTTACCACGATTGGCATTGACCATTCAACCAATCGCCAAATAGATAAATTGTGCAAACGTTACAGTCTGAAAAAGGGCGAGGCTGTCAAACTCGCTTTTGAGTATATGGACAAGGCAAGCATCAACCCATCCGAGCCACCCGAATCGGTCAAATCTGAACTGGCAAAAATAAACAAACGGCAGGATGACTTGATACGTTTTGTTCGCCATTTTGAAGAAGCGCAACTCAATCCGATGGTAAAAGCAACGCATGCCATTTCCGTTCGCTTCGATACCATCGTACAAAATTTGGAATCAAAGATTGATTCTGAAATGGAATCATCCCACGAAAATATCCAAAACATTCTCAGAAAGATGGATGAAGTGTTTGGCGAACAAAAAGCAGTCACGCAGGATATTACTAAACGAATCAATCTGGTGTACAATTTTCAGAAAATCAACATGAATAAATTGTTCCAATTGATAGCTGTATATGCAGAGTTGGCTGCTTGTGGAATCACAGACGGAAAAAAGAAAGAACGACTGAAAGAGGATATTGACAACCTAATCAACCCGAAATCATGAACATAGATTTTCCGCCACCCTCCAATGGCATTTACAACAATGCAGGGAGTAGTCGCCAATTGGTCAATTACATGGAACACGAAGACATGGAACGGATAGCGAACGGTGATTTTACCGAAGGCTTTTTCAATCTTGCCGAAGACGGCATCTTTAAAGCGGACGTAATCCGAAGGATAGATGCCAACATCGGGCAATTGATGAAGACGGATGCCAAGTTTTACGCCATCCACGTCAGCCCATCGGCAACAGAACTGGTGCAAATGGGCAAAACCGAAAAAGAACAGTCCGATGCCATGAAGCGATATATACGAGAAGTCTTTATTCCGGCTTATGCAAAAAACTTCAATAAAGGTTTGGATGCGAACGACATTCTGTTTTACGGAAAGATTCATTTCAACAGGGCACGTTCCGACAAAGCCTCTTTTATGCACTGTCACTTGATTGTCAGCCGAAAAGACCAATCCAACAAAAAGAAACTGAGTCCGCTAACCAATCACAGGAACACCAAGCAAGGAGCCATTAAGGGAGGATTTGACAGAAAAAACTTGTTTCAACAGGCAGAATCTGGATTTGACAAGTTGTTTGGCTATCAGCGGGATTTGCAGGAAACGTTTGTGTATTGCAATACGATGAAAAACGGTACGATGGATGAAAAACTGGATATGCAGGAACGGAGTTTGTCCAACGATACGAAAATGAATTTCCAACACGAACAGCATCCTTTGGCGAAAGGTTATGATGAAGTGGGGAATATCGCATCTGCACTTGGGTCGTTGCTGCCATTGGACAGTCAAGGCGATTATGACGAGGGGCAGGCGGAATATCTGAGACTGCACAAAAAGAAGAAGAAAAAGTACAGGGGGATTAGTAGATAATTCCTTATTCATCTTGAATGCAAAGATATATTCCAAGAATAAAACAGCAAGGCTAAACTTTGTTTTACTGAAAATCTTCCTTTTCGTACCTCAAAGCATATTTTCAGTAAAAGCCTTGCTTTATTTATTCTTTCCACAGAAAAGGTGCATACAAGATGAAAAAGGGAAATATTTCGGTAAAAGAATTATTTTTATAGCATATTTTTCACTATATTTGCGGACTAATATATAGTAGCGATTTTTTATATGGAACTAAACAGAATAAAAGAAGTCCTTGATGAAAAGGGGATTAAGCAGACGTGGCTGGCGGAGAAACTCGGTAAGAGTTTCAGTATGGTCAATGCGTATTCTTGTAATCGGAAGCAACCGACGTTGGAAGTCCTGAATCGGATTGCCGATATATTGCAAGTGAGTGTGAAAGAATTGATAATAGATAACAAAGACGAAAAATATGAAAATTAGACAAGATTTTGTAACAAACAGCAGTTCTGTAAGTTATATTGTTTCAATGTATAAACCGATGGTTGACACTATATTAAAAAATTGTCAACATAGTTTTAGTAATTCAAAGAATCGTGCAGTTCAATTATTGTATGATGAATTACTAACTAACGGTACGAGAAATATGTTAGATGGTATTGAAATTTACACAAAAAAATTACAATTCAGAACCGACGGCGATACTATGAATGAAGATGCTTACGACAAACCAATAGATGAAATAGATTTTGACACTCTGCCTGACGATGATGTTTGGGCTTTAGTGTACGGAGAATATATAGAGAAACAAAGGATTACGGAAATCAATGGATTTGGAGTTACACAAGTTAATACATTTTAAAATATGAAAATAAGGCAAGATTTTGTAACAAATAGCAGTTCGGTTAGTTATATAATTACTTTTTGTCCTTCGCTATATCACTCTGTAGATAATTATATGTGGAGAGGGAGAGAAGATGGCAAGAATATAAAATATTCAAGAATAGAAGAATTATTGACAAAAGATATACTCGATACAGGAACAAGAGCATATTTGGAAGGTTGTGACTTATATGTCAAAAAATACGAATTTGACACAGACGAAATACAAACAGATGAGTTTATGGAAGAATCAGGCGAAGAGATTGATTTCAAAACTATTGCTGACGATGATTTATGGAATTATATTCGAGGGCAATTTTTTGCGAAGGGAGATTTAGGTCGGATTTGGGGATTTGGAGTAACTCAAGTTGAAACAATCTAAAGATGAAAATAAGGCGACATAATGATTCATACAACTTTATCGGAGATACCGAAACAGGAGTAACTTTCAGGTGGGGAAAGACATTGAAAGAAAATCCATTGTTTGCACCGCACCCTGAATTAGTAGATATATCTATTTCCAATCATTGTAGCAAAGGTTGTTCGTTTTGTTATAGAAATAGTGTAAAAAATAACTCGTTTATGACACTAAATGAATATGGTTATGTTTTAGATTCATTGCAACACCCAAAATTGGGCAATGTTTTTCAAATAGCAATTGGAGGAGGAGAACCGCTTGAACACCCAAATTTTATCGAAATTATTAATGTAACGCATATTCGTAATATTGTCCCAAACTTTACTACCAACGGGGATTTAATAAATAAAACGATAGCAAAAGAAATTGCCTCGAAAGTTGGTGCAGTAGCAATTTCCTGTCAAAATATAGATGATTTGGATACAACAAAAATTGAAATTCTATCTGAATATAGAATAAAAACGAATATTCATTTTTTGTTAAACTCAGACACATTAGAACAAGCCATTGATATATTAAAAGGGCAATATAATGAGTTATTAACCAATATCAATGCAGTAATTTTTCTAACTTACAAACCGTGTGGACGTGCAGATGAATCCAGACTATTGATTTTGAATGATGATTTTTTAAATTTCGTTACTCTGATAGATAATTCGCGTTGTTGTACAAAAATAGGATTTGATGCTTGTTTTGTTCCTAATTTGATGAGATACACAAAAGTGAATACTAATTACATTGACCCTTGCGAATGTGCGTTTTTTTCTGTTTATATTGATGAAAAAATGAATGTCAAACCGTGTTCTTTTACGACTGACGAAGGCGAATCTTTTAATTTAAAGGATTATTCATTTGAAGAAATTTGGAACACAAAGTTTAAGAATGTACGACAATCAAGAACTAACAATTGCAAAAGCGATTGTAAATTAAAACAGGAATGCCGAGGTGGGTGTCCTTATTTTGAGAAATTAAATATATGTTATTCTTGATTTTATGAGAAATATAGATTGGAAACAATTAGAGAAAAATAGTGAATCCAAAGAAATTGGATTTGAGCAATTTTGTTTTCAAATTGCATACAGAAAATATGCCGCTTTGGGACATTTTGACTTATGGTATAATACACCTGGGTCGGAATTTTATTTGACACTTGAAAAAGATTCTGATGAATTAAACCTAAAAGCAGGCGATATTGTTGGTTGGCAAGCAAAGTTTTGGCTAAACAATGCCGATGAAGATAATTCACCATTAGATGCTAATCACAGAACAGAACTAATAGCAGGATTCAATACTTCATTAAAATACAAAACTAACCTGAAAAAGTGGATTATTTGCACTCCCGGAAAATTTTCTAATACAGCACCTCATAAGGTAGTGGATAAGTTAGAAGGAGAAATAAAAAATATTAAAGCAGACACAATAATTGAGTATTGGCACAAAGATATTTTTCTTGCTTTCGCATTACTCGATAATGATTTTTATAATAACCTCTTCAATCATTATTTCTCTACTAAATTCATTGGGTACGAGTATATTAAAAGTTTTTCAGAAAAACGATTAGAACGATTAAAAGATAAGTTTGATATTGATTTATATGTTGAAAATGAGATAGACAAACATTTGTCCTATATCATAGATATTGAAAAAGTACAGAAAAAATTGTTAGGCATATTGGGAAATGCTAAACGACTAATTAAAAATAGATTTCCGTTTGAAAGGGAGGAAGATATACAATATAGATATTTGGATAATGAGTATACGCAGAATGTAAAAGATTTGATTAATGCACGATGTGGATTAGTTGAGGATATTTATACTACGGTAAATACTTCTTTTAATCATGCTGTTGTTTGTGAATTAATAGAAACTCATAGGCAAGATTATGATGATATAATTATCAAATTAAATCAACAAATTAATGCCAATACATATATTTCAGAGCCTGATGAAAAGAATCAAGATTATTACCACGAAGAACATACTCATAAATCTTGTTTAGAATTTATCAATGAACTATCAGGTTATTTGTCGGGTAAAGATGAAAATGATGAAGGAAGTATCAGATATTATTTACAATTATATTCTCAGCAATATATTCATATTTTCGGCTCTGCTGGTTATGGAAAAACTAATTTGGCTTGTGCTGTGTGTAAAAAATATTTAGAAAACAACGTACCTGCATTGCTTATTTTAGGTTCTAATATCAAAGACCATTCTTCTCCTCAAGACCAAATAATAGCAGGTCTTGATTTAAAGAATGAATATTCGTTTAGGGAATTATTATTTGCTTTGAATGAGTTAGGTAAAGCAACGCAGCAGAAAGTTCCGATAATTATTGACGGTTTGAATGAATCAATACCAACAGCCAAAATATGGAAAGATGCGCTGCCTGATATTATTTATGACATAAAATCATTTGAAAATCTATTACTTATTACCACATTAAGAAAGGGCTATGTACAACAAGTATTTGATGAAACTTCTTTTCTTGATGTGAAAAATCACTACAAAATAGAAGGTTTTAATAATTACAACATTAAAGATGCTGTAAATAAATACTTTACTAAATACAACATTTCAACAAAAGGACAATATAATGAAACATTGTTTAAGAATCCTTTGCTGTTAAAAATGTTTTGTGAAGCAAATAAAAATTCTTCCAACGCAATAATTACACAAAATAGTATATACAAGTCCATTGACAATTATATTTCAAATCTTATTTTAAAAATTGCTAATGGCGACCCTTTAAGAAAAAGCAAAGTAACAAATGGACTTGAATCAATTTCAAAACAACTTTGGGAACATAATTCGAGAACAATTTCATATCCAGATGAATATGTATCTTTAATTGATGGGCAAATTGATTCTTTTGAAAACAGCCTTGCCCATGCAATGATGGATGAAGGTATGTTTTTTCTCCGAAATTCTGATGGAGATAATGAAGTAATCCAATTTACATACGATTTGGTTGGTGGATTCTGCATTGCAAAGTATTGCCTTCTAAAAAACAAGGATGAAGGTGAAATAAAGAATTTCCTGCAATCAGATGAATTTCAAAAACTTATTCCTTCTGATAATAGCCACCCATTAGCCGAAGATATTCTTAAAGCAATACTACATTTAATTCCAAATCGTTGTGGCAATAAACCATTATACAAAATAGCACCTAATTTATCCCCAACAGTCTATATTGCCAATCTTGATGTTTTATCACAACATGTTATTGACCAAAATGAATTAGTGGCGTTTTTTACTTCATTGGCTTTTGATGACTCTAATATAAGTACTCTTTGCGAGAAAATTTATATTGAAATTATAGAACAAAATGATTTTAGTAATGTTGCTATTTTATATTTTTGTTATTTCAATTGGTCTAATTTTCAACGAGATATTTTTTGGAATGAGAAAGTTAGAAGTAATGTGTGGAAAATTCTGCAATTGCTTAAAACAATAGCAAAAGAACCATATATCAATAACCTGAAAGAAACAGAACAATATAATCATATTATCTTTTGTTCGTTGCTTTTTTCTTCAACGGATAATGAAATAAGAAATTTGGCTACAAAAACCTCCGTAATTATTTCTCAAACCAATCCATATCAAATTTTAGAAATACTAAAAAAATCTATTAACCTTACAGATATTTGTATTTTAGAAAGAATCGTTGCCGTGTTGTGTGGTGTTGTTTTGAGAATTAAAGATAGAAATTTCACAAATGAATGTTGTGAATATTTACAAAATGAATTCTTGCCCAATACTACAACAAATCACGTTATCATTTTAGACTATATTGAAACTATATTTGAGTTTGGAAAATCATATTTTGGCTATCCTTATTCAGTTGAAATACTATTCAGAAATCTAAATGAAGAGTGGAAAAATGACATTGAATTTGAAAAGAATATTCTCGAAGATGAAAAATTCAAATATTCTTTAGAAATTGATATTTTTAACTATGATTTTGTGAAGTATCAAATAAGAGGAATTAGTAGAGATGAACATGATAATTTATATGAATCAGATATACTTTCAAAATTATATTTCCGAATAGGGCTACATGGGTATGCAAGAGAATTATACAAAGAGATTGAACAAAAACTATCAGCAGAGCAAAAATATAGAAGAGATGATGATATGGATTCTCGAGAAAATTATTTATATAAATATCTTTGGAGTTCATATTATGAATTTATCGGCTATCTTATAATGAACAATTTTATTGAAAAAGAAAATCAATCATTATTCCGTATTAACGATATTATGATAGACCCTTCATTCCCCCAACTACCACCAAAATTTCAATTAGTGAACGATTGCTTTTTACCTGCTTATAATGAAAGTGTTCAAGATTGGTTAAATAGTGGCAAAAGCGATTATTATGAGAATATTTACTGTACGAATTTAATAGGCGAAGATAATGACGAATGGGTATTGCTTAAAGCATATTGTACTCAAAAGGATGAAAACAAATACTATAATCAAATTGTTATTTCAGTTGATACTTTGGCATTTGGTTCTCCTGACACATTGAAAAAGATTGAAGAGAGTGATTTTTACCTAAATCCAAATGGAATTCACAATATTTATTCGGGTGAATTACCTTGGGGCGATAATACAAAAGAAAATGATAGTTATCAAGAGAATGATGATTATAAAATTATTGTGCTTTCTCAAGAATATTCTTTTCAATCGTGGAGCAGAATGCGAACAAATTTGTGTGAGAGTTTTCCATTTTTAGATAGAGAAGTTGCAATATCATTAAAATTATGGTTTAATCCAATAGATTTATCATTTTATTACGAAAGAGAAAAAGTTACAAAATATATTGGGGCAAATGGGAGCCAATTTTATTTTATCAAAAAATCATATTTGCAAAAATATCTATCAGAGAATCATTTGCAAATTGTACACCATAAGTATATTATAAAATATGGGGAGTTAGGTACACCAGATAATGAAAGAAACTTGAATCCTTCATATAAAGGTATAATAACGAATAAAACATTAGAAATATAATAATTATATTATGTCAGAATCTCAAAACATAAAATACAAAAGCAGTTGGCGTGACGAATGCCTGAAATGGATATGCGGCTTTGCCAATGCACAGGACAATAAAATCTACATTGGTAAAGATGATGATAATAAAGGAATGCCAATGTCCGTTTCAATGGAACTTTTATATAATTAGGTATTTCATTGCCTGAAATCAAATGATAATAAAAGAATAAAATTTAAGTTTATAGTAAATATGACAGACATCAACGAATTATTAGAACAACTCAATCTCTCAGACGAATCTGTGAGCCTTGAGGCAAAACGAGCAGGCGAAATAGACAAGTCTGTCATGGAAACGGTAAACTCTTTTTCCAATGAACCTAATTTGGGTGGAGGTTATTTGTTGCTGGGAGTAGAACGAGTCGAAAATGGTGAAACGTGGCAATACATCGTTACCGGAATAAGCGACCCTGACAAATTGCAATTGGATTTGAGTTCACAATGCGCTGATTCATTCAATCTACCTATCCGACCCGACATCAAAGTAGAAACAATAGATGGAAAGAATGTAATGCTTGTCTTTGTCCCAGAACTTCCAGCTTCACAGAAACCTGTCTATTTCAAAAACCAAGGTTTGCCACGAGGTGCATACAGACGAATTGGTTCCAGTGACCAACGTTGTACTGATGATGATTTGTTTGTTTTTTATCATCAAGAAGACGAATTAGACAGCAGTATTATCAAAGATTCGGGTTTGGACGACATCAGTGAAGATGCCGTTGCTCTCTATCGCAACCTGCGGTCAAAAGTAAATCCTTACGCTGAGGAATTACAGTATGATGACATTGAATTGTTGCAGTCTTTGGCTTGCCTTAAAAAGGAAGCGGACAAATTCTATTTGACGTATGCAGGGTTATTGATATTTGGCAAACGAGCATCACACAGACGTTTGCTTCCCATGGTGCGGGTAGATTATATCCGAGTGCCTGGTAATACCTGGATTGAAGACCCCGACAACCGATTTACTACCGTAGATATGCGAGGCTCGATGCTCGAAATGGTGCAAAGGGCTTTTAGTCTTGTGTCCGATGATTTACCCAAAGGCTTTGTATTGCCCGAAGGTGAATTGCAAGCGGGTAGTAATGGGCTTCCGGCTCGTGTTTTGCGTGAAGCCTTGGTCAATAGCATGATTCACAGAACTTTTCGGGTAAATCAGCCGATACAAATCATTCGTTATGGCAATCGGATTGAGATAAGTAACCCCGGCTTTTCATTGAAACCAGAGGAGCATCTGGGTATTCCAGGTTCAGTAACTCGAAATCCGATTATCGCCACAATATTTCATGAAACCAATTTGGCAGAAACCAAAGGTTCTGGTATTCGTACCATGCGTGCACTGATGGAGAAAGCACAAATGTTACCGCCTACATTTGAAAGCAGTCACGAACTGAATCAATTTACTATTCGACTTCTGTTGCATCACTTCTTGGGAGAGGAAGATGTGTATTGGCTTGGCAAGTTCAATACGTTCAATCTGAATGAACAGCAAAAATGTGCACTTATTTTCATCAGAGAAGTTGGAGCCATAGATAATCCTACATATCGACAACTCAACGGTGTTGAAATGATTAAAGTTAAGGCAGATTTACACGATTTGAAAGAGAAGAAAATCTTAACCCAAAAGGGTAAAGGGAAAGCGACTTACTATGTAGCAGGAGAGGAGTTGATAAAATTGCTGCCTGTGGCAGAAGAAAATGAACATGGTAATGACCTTAGTGTACAAGGCAAAGATGATAGTGAACATGGTAAAGGTGTTAGTGAACAAGGCAAAGATAATAGTGAACATGGTGGTAGAAGTAGTGACATTGTGCGAACTGAATTAGTAAATCAACTGCCTGTTGAACTTGCAAACGCATTACCCAATTTTACTGGTCGTGTAAATAATAAAGTTGATTTGGCTGACTTCATTTGTAGCCTTTGTGCTGTAAACTGCTATACATTAAGTCAATTATCATTATTACTGAATAAACGAGAAAGATATTTACTAACAAAATTCGTGAAACCGTTAAGAGAAAACGGACGTCTTTCGTTTACAATCCCAGAAATGCAAAAGCACCCCAAACAGGCATATCGCACCGTAAAGTAAGTATTAAATCTGTTTAGTTGCTACTATTTTATTTGTACCATATTTGTACATAAAATACACAACTAAATGATATAAATATAGTTAAATCTTCGAGGAAGTAAAGTAAAGTCGGTCAGAGCGACCGGTAAAAATAGCGAAACCGCAGTAAATTGTTGATTTGCTGCGGTTTTTATTTTTAAAGCAGGTTCATGATAACTTTAGAGGATGACTATCTTTGTAAGTTATCTTGAACCAAAGCATTCTATCTACACATAGAAGAGCGCGAATTCAGGTACAACTACCAGAACAAAAATATTTACCTAACTTTGCTTGCAAACCGTAGAAAATATCCGTAAATTTTTTGGAAGGAAACCGTGATGATGGGCAATAATACAAAAATATCGATCCGTTTTTTCGATGACCGTGAAGTTCGGGCCGTTTGGAACGAAGAGAACAACAAATGGTGGTTTTCCGTTTTGGATATTGTCGCTGTTCTTACCGGTCAAGACGACTATACTAAAACACGAAACTATTGGAAATATCTTAAAGCCAAACTGAAAAAAGAAAACAGTGAAGTGGTTAGTATTACTACCCAGTTGAAACTTTTCGCACCTGACGGCAAGAAGCGTTTATCTGATATGCTTGACTATAGCGGCATTATTGCGCTCGGCAAACAATTCCCGGGCAAAAAGGCAAATCGCTTTATAGAATGGTTTACTTACAGCGACGAAAGTATCGACGGGAAAAGCAAAACAAAAGCATACGCCTTGTTTGAAAGTTCTTTCGTCGACAGCATCGAAGTGGGAACGACCAAAGGCTTGCAACAGATTCACGCCTATCTGTTCGGCGGGCTTTACGATTTTGCCGGACAGATAAGACAAAAAAACATTTCAAAAGGCGGCTTTCAATTTGCAGTATCACACTTTCTTGGCAACACCTTGAAGCAAATTGAACAAATGCCCGAAAACGCGTTCGACGAAATTGCCGATAAATATGTAGAGATGAATATTGCCCACCCATTCATGGAGGGCAATGGGCGAAGTACACGGATTTGGTTGGATTTGATACTGAGAAAACGCCTGAAAAAATGCGTAGATTGGAGCAAAATCAGTAAAAACGATCATCTGAATGCAATGATAACAAGTTCTGTGAATAGCGCCACAATAAAAGATTTGCTGAAAAATGCTTTAACAGATGAAATTGACAGCCTTGAAATGTTTATGAAGGGAATTGATTATTCGTACTATTATGAAGAGAATGAATAAATAAGGTGATAACACGTTTTTCTCCTGATCGTGTTTTGCACCTTAGATTTGCCCTCAACAACAGAGAGGATGCTCACAAGTGTGGCATCCTCTCTGCATTTGTCAAATAAAAGTTATTTTTGACAAAATACCAACCATAAAACAGGGCGTTCTATTATGAAAAAGCAGATTATTGCAGCGGTCGCCTTTGTGGTGGCGACGATTTCGGCCGACGGAGCGTGGGCCGGCGGTGGCTCGATCAAGGTTTCGGCCAGCAAAAACTATGTTACCAATCCGATCGATCAGGTGCGCAACCGTTTGAAAATATTACCGTTTTCAGCGGCATCGATGTCGAGTATCATCAGAGCAAGGACGGCACCTCGATGGTGAAGATGAGATAACGGTTTGGTTGTCGTTTGGTTGTCCGCAAAAAGAGGAGCTGGCGAGGGATCAGGAATCCCTCGCCAGCTCCTCTTTTTGTCGACCACTTTGCAAGCCTGCGGCGCCCGTCGGCTGCCGGACGCAAGTGTGTGGGTCTTCGCAACGGGACAGCGGAGCCGAAACAGGCTCTAACAGTCTCTCGCCTCCGCATCGCCGGCTACGGCCTGCACCAGCTCGCCTTCGGCGGCGCAGGACGAAAGGTAGAGCACCCAGAAGTGATCTTCGTAATCGCTCCCTTCGGAGATGATCAGGTCGGGCCGTCCGTCGCCGTCCAGATCGCCGGCAAAGATCAGCTGCGGAGTGGTGCCGTTCAGATGATCGATGCGGACGAGGCGTTGGCTCGTCCGGTTGTCGCGGCTAAAACGGAGCTCGTAACCGGTCGGATTGTCGCGCTGGTCTCTCCCGGCAGCGGAGGCCTTGAGAGAGTAGCGATGATCGTCGTACTCAAAACTCAATTTGCGCCCCGGTTCGAGGATCGTCTCCGGAATCTCCCCTTCGGGAGTATCGCTGTCGAACACGTCCGCAAACATCTCCCGGTTGTAGCTCTTCAGGCCCGACAGCAGGGCGATGTAGTTGTGATCGCCCTTGTCGGTCTGTAGTGATACGTCCGTCCCGCCGGTGCAGTTGTTCTCGCTGAAAAGTGGAGCGATGGCCACCGGCACGATGAAGTAGCTGCCGGAGGGCGAGTCGCGGTACAGCGCGTGAATATCCATGGCTGCAAACCGTCGGCGGATGTTCTGCGGCGAATCTTCGTCATTCATTCGGAAAAAACCGTCCGAGAGGAAGATGTCGTTGTCGGGGAATTCATGTTGAGGCTCATCGTCGCAACCCTCGTCCCCGTCTTTACGCTCGTCGTCGGCAGTCTGCTCCGTCGCAGTCTGTTGCCTGCCGAGCCACCGGCACGAGCTCGTCGAGAGCCCCAGCGCAAGACCCGTCGCGAGCAATACGGCAACAGCAGGGCGAAGCCTCGAGATCGTGTCTGCCGTCATCGCCGTATCTATTTGGCAAACATCTGTTTCACGTCGACCTTCTCGCGCTGCTCTTCGGTGGCGCGTTGCCACTGGTAGGGCCCTGCGCTGCACGTCTGGGCCACAAGGTTGCCCGGGAAGGTAGTGATCGAGTTGTTGTAGTAGGTGATCGAGGTGCTCAGGAAGCGACGGCCGGCGGCGATCTGCTCTTCGCACTCGTTGAGCGAGTATTGCAGATTGTTGAACTGCTGGTTGGCCTTCAGCTCGGGGTAGTTCTCCACCTGCAGCATCAGCCCGCGCAGCAACTTATCGGTCTGCCCCTCCTGTTGATAGTCGCGCAGATCGTGCGATGCCGCCTGTCTGAGCTCGGTGATGCGGACGAGCAGCTCCTTCTCGTAGGAGGTGTATTGCTCGAGCACGGCAACCAGGTTGGGAATAAGCTCGTTGCGCTTGATGAACAGGGCGTCGAGCGACGAGAGAGCGTTCTCGATCTGGTTGCGCGAGCGTTTGATGCGGTTGTAGAGCGAGACGTAGATGCCAAGGATCACACCGACGAGGGCGACCACAAGACCTAATGAAATCGATAGTATCATCCCCATATTTTTATGTTGAGTTTAAGCTCGTCGATCAGGCCGAACTGCGCCCCGATCTCGTTGTAGAAGTCGATCAGTGTCTGATAGTTGTTGTCGGTAAAAGACTTTTTGCCATCCACCACGAAACTGCTCTTGCCGTTGTTGTTGGCCACGGTGATATTGTCGCGGTGAAAGCAGATATAAAACGCCCCTTTGGTGCGCAGAGCCATCTGTTTGATGCGTTCCATGAGTGCGGGGGTGAGGATATAGCGCGCCTCGATCTGGTCCTCGGCGCGGACGGAGAACATCTTCATGAACTCGGGGTCCTCCAGCTGCACCTTGTCGCCCGCGCTGTGGATATGCAGCGAGGTCTCGCTGTCGGAGAAAAATCCCTTGAGCCCTGTGCGCGGAGCGATGGTGACCGTCGAGGAGAAGGGCTTGTTGAACCGCGCCACAAAGAACTGACCGTAAAAGGCATACGACGGGCCTTCGTTCTTCTCTTTCACACGTTTCTCGACCTCGACCGCCAGGTTGCAGAACTGGAAAGGGACGCCGCGATATTTGCCGATCACCAGATCGCTGCCCGAAAGTGTATAGTGGCCGTCGGAGAACAGCCCGCTGGCCATCATCTCGGGGCGGCTGATGTGGCCGTGCATCACAAACTGCGCCCCGGGGGAGATGAACTTGACGATCCGTTCGATGATCCCGCTCTTGAGCTCATACCCGGGGGTGAGCCCTCCAGCCGCCATCTGACCCGTAGGGTTGACATTCTTTGGTTTGAGAAACATGAAGTAGACCACATAATAGCCTCCGCAGAGGACGATCATCGGCACGATGAACTGCATCGGATTGAGCTGGCCTCCCTTGATGGCGATGCTGTAGATTATGTAACCGACCCAGATCGCCGCCACCGCTCCGGCTGCCAGGCCTAAGATGCGCATCGTCTTGCGCGAGGAGGCGCGTTTGGCCTCCAGCTGCGCAAGCTGGTCGCCCATCTCCCCGCCGAGGAAACTGCGGAACTCGTCGACACTCTTCAGCGGAGCGTCGTTGTCGGGCAGCTGAGCTGCGGTGTTTTCGGCCTCTGCCGAGGCTGTCGCTGCGGCCGTGGCGCTCCCGGCGATGCCCCCTGCGGCTGCCACAGCCCCGGCGGCCGTAGCTGCCATGGCCGCCGGTTTGCCTTTGGCGGCGTAGAGCTCCCGCTGGCTGCGGGCGATAGCCTCCATGTCGGCGCCGCTCAGCAGGTTTTTCAAGTCGGTGGCGTAGCCCCTCGGCACGGCCACCGTGTAGAGATTCATCGGCTCGATGTCCAGCGCGAAGATCTGATGTTCGACCGGGCACATTTTGTAAGTTACCTTGCCCAGCGGGATTATGATCTTGTACTCTTTGGTTTCGGTGATGCCGGTGGCCCTGGCCCCCGAAGCGAGATGACCGAAGAGCCGCTCCAGCTGCCCGTCGCGTTTGTTCAACTGCATGATCTTCCACACTGCATAGCCGATGTAGGCCACCAGCGCCACGACGACCATGATCTTGGGATAAAGGGGCACCTCCTCGCCCATCACCGAGCCAAGGATGATCCCTCCGAGAAATATCACCACCAGCAGAGCGACCACGGCGATCAGGCCGTAAGCAATGTAGGTCAGTCGTTTCTCTCTGGCCAGCTCCCGTTGCAGGGCAATCAAAAGTTCTTCCTGAAGGTTCATTTTGTGCTATAATTTTAATGTTTTACGATATTAGCGGATAAAAATAGTGAAAAAATCGTGAATCCGCTTTGAAGTCTGTTTAAAAACTTATATAAATTATATTATTAAATTACCCAAATAAGTTATATCTTTGTAGTCTCACTGATTAAACAGAAAGACAATGGGACGTAAGGTAAAACAACTAAAGAATTACACTACCGAACAGGTAGAGGCGATCTTTGAAAGCGATGAAAATAATATTGTTGGAGTAAAGCTGTATGCCATTATTCAACTGACAAGAGGTTACAGTACCCGCAAGCTGG
>BNXD01000007.1 GCA_025999315.1 Bacteroidia bacterium
CCTCTACCTGTTCGGTAGTGTAATTCTTTAGTTGTTTTACCTTACGTCCCATTGTCTTTCTGTTTAATCAGTGAGACTACAAAGATATAACTTATTTGGGTAATTTAATAATATAATTTATATAAAATATTATGCTATTGTTTAGCCGCATATTGTATTTGAGTTGTGTTGTGTCCAGTGGTCTTTAGTCGGCTCTATGTCTTTCGGCTAAAAGCCGAAAGTAGTTTAATGTTTCTTCTAAATCCCCCGAAATTCCCCCGTTTTTATTTACACGGCGTGGATGTTTCGACTACCTTTGCCGACAGAACAGAAGTTATTTGACATTGTGCAATTCGTTTGGTCTCAGGCAGCTAACCACACTGCCAAACCGTTGCACAAATCATCCCCTGCCAGCATTAACTTCCTGACAACCACCGCCAAACAACAATCACAAACAAAAATACAAAAATAGCCCATAAAAAAACTGTTTGAAATTTCGCGGTATGCAAAATTCCAAACAGTTTTCGGATCACCTGTCTGCCCCCCCCGAATTATTGCGGCCGGGAAGGAGTGCCATTGCCGCCGCGGGGAGGGCCCATATGCCGGCGCTGCGATTGCCTGCCCCTGATGTAATTCTTGTCGGCCATCATTCTGGCTATCTGCTCGTCGGAGAGTATCTGCCGCAGTTTTTCGTCAAACTGTTGGGCGATCTCGCTGCTTCGGACCGCCTTCTCTTCGGGTGAGGCCACTCTCTCCCTGAGTTTCATGCGGCTGACCTTCGTGCCATTGGTCAGGGTTTTGTAATCCCTGATCTGTTGAGAGCTCATCGCATATCTCTTTTTGAGCGAACGATCGAACTCTCCGGCTTTGTAGCGGCTCCATTGGGCGTATCTTTGTTCGCCGAGCAACTGTTTGATCTTTGCGCCCGACTCGTTCACGATCTTCGCCGAGGCCGTTCTCCGCTCGGGCATGGAGAGGTTTTGTGCACGCAGCGCAGTCAGTCTGCCATCCTTCTCTTTCAGAATCACGGCAAGCCCCCGCGCCTCGTTCCACGTGAGGATGAAGTCGAGATTTTTATTTGCATACCAGTAATTGGCAGCCTGCCGGATAGTGTTGCGCTCGTGGTCGCCATTGGTTCCGAACTTAGCGTAGAGGGTACGGTTATACTCCTCCATGACTGACTTCACCTGGTCGTGTTTCATGGCATGAGGGGTATTGCTCTGACGTATCTGTCTCTTTTGTTCACTTTTGGCGCTGTTGGCATTACGCAGCGTTTCATCCTTCAACTTGCGCTCTGCCAGCCACCGGTCATATTGCTCCGTGGGCATGACCGCCCTTACTTTTTTTCGAAATTCGCCGGTGACTGCCAACCTCTGTGTGCGTCTCTCGGCAGACGTTATGCGGGCGTCGTTGATCCGGTTGTACTGAGCATCGCGCTCGACAACTAACGCCTCGTAACTCTCTATCTGAGCATCATTCATCCCATACTTGGCGGCCAGCTCCGCGCGGCGTTGCTGCTGCCCTGCAGAGGATGCGCTGTTTTGGGCAATGATGCTGCCCAGCGGGGCAACTGTCGCCATGGCGAAGGCAAAAATAATTGTCAATGTTCTCTTTTTCATAATATTGTGATTGATCGGTTTTCTGTCCGCTTTGCCTGCCTCACCACCATATCTGCCTTCCGTCGCGATATATGAAAGGACGCTCTTCGCGGCCGCGGGTGATGTTGCGCAACCAGAGCAACGCCCCGCAAGGCACTCTGTCGAATGTAAGTTCATAGCTCACAGCCTTTTGCCCGCCCAGATCGACCCACCGTCCGTCCCACCCGAACAGGCGGTAGCTGTCGCCCGGCCGGATGTCGTTGTCGTCCGTGCGCGGGCAGAACTCGATGGCGGCGACGCCCTGCTCGCGCCCCAGGTCGAGGCCGATCCAGCCATCCATCACCGGCAGTGAAAAATAGCTGAGCGGGTCGCCGTCCGTCGTCAGTTTGATCTCGGGGTTGCCCTCGAACGCGCCGCACGCGATGAGCTTGCCCTGCAGCGTCCCGCCTGTTTTATCAATAAAGCGCATCTCGGCCAGACTGAAGCGATTGCCGGGTTTGCGAAAACGCACGTACCGAAACGCGCCTCCCTCGCCCACGGCCACCCTCTGCATGTGGCTGAGCGGCGTGTCGATGATGTAAAACAACTCGACAGCGTCGGCGAAATCGGGCCTGTTGGCCCCCTCGAACACCCCTCCGACCATCTGGGCGGCATACTCGACAATGTGCCCCTGGCGCGGATATTTGCGCGTCAGGGTCACCTTTTGATACTCTTCGCCGGGCTTTATGACAAAAGTCGTGTCCTTCGACAGTACGACGGGCAGAGCTGCCGGGATCGTCTGTCCGTTGCCGTAAAAACATGGCATATAGAGGATTCCCTCGCCCATATTCTCATCCAGCGGCGAACCCTGCGCTACACCCGAAGCCGAAAATCCCGTCCCCATGTCGCAAAAAATCGTCTCCCGGCCCCTGTTGGCGGCGTAAGCTACAGGCTTCCAGATGCCTCCGGCCGAGAAGACCGCCAGATAAGCGATGCGGTTGTCCGAGCCGCCATCACTGCCCCGGTCACTGCCGACATCGGGCATCGCCACCTGCAAATCTCTCACATCCACCGCATGGCAGGCCGTGGCGTCCATCAGGTCGCAGTTGGCAAAAAGACGGGGCACGCTCTCCGTGGCGCGATACATGCCGATGAGAGAACTGTCCTGAATGCTAAAGACATAACGATAGATCTTGGGGACTTTTTTGATGAAATATTCGTTTTTGCCGTTGTCGCCCTGTCCCTGAAAAGCCGCCGCGCTGCCATCGGGCCGTATCAGCGCACAGAACGAATGGCCGTTATTGATCGATCCCCAGGCCGGGATCACCTCGAAGGCAGAGGGTATGCCCCCGGCGCGCATGGCCATGACGGTCAGCGTCGCCATGTCATCGCACTTGCCTGTGCCGGTGCGTTTGATCTGCGAATAGCTCTGGATATTCGTCCCGAAAAGAGCTTGCGTTATTCTAAAATCGATCCGGCTGTTGATCTCCGTCGCCGCGCCCGCCACATCGGCGTCCACAGGCAGCTGGTTGTAATAGCGCGAAATGCAATCCTCGCGCCAATAATATTCCAGCGGCTCGGTGGCGACCCGACAGGGCAGCACATATTCAAGGAACTGGTCGAAAGAGTAGAGATTGCGCCACCGGGTCCTGCGCCACGTCGCCAGAGCGTGCTCGATATTTCGACGCAGCGAATCGGGATGTAGAGCCTCGCCGTCAGGGACAATCCGGGGCTCGCTCCGGGCGTCGCGGGCCTTCTGGGCGATGATATTGTCGGCGGCAGCGGTCTGGTTCGTCGAGGCGGCATAGATCGAATCCATGATCCTTATGGTCGCCTGCAGACGTTCCACGTCTATCACCGAGAACTTGTTAGCCAGATTGTCGAGCAGAAAATCCGCCGCCGCCCGCCGCTCGTCGCCCCGAGGCCACATCAGGCGCAACCTCTCCAGATCGGGCCTGAGGGAGAGTTGCGCCCTGCTCGCCGTAGGCGTCCGATGGGACCGGCCCGACATGCCTCCGCCGCCACCGGCCGCTGCAACGTTCGGACAAAGAGCCGATAACAATATGGTTCCCAATAATATGAAATATCGATCAAAAAATCGCATCGGCACGCCTGTTGACATGAAAGTTGCCCGAGTCGACGCCTGCTCGCGATTTTGTCCCGAAACAACCTTCGATTTATTATGTTGCAAAGTTATGCCGCCTGCACCGTTTTTATGCCTTTTTTGCCACGCCGAAAGCATTAACAATAGCGATATAGCATACTGAATATCAACTATTTAATAATATATTTTCTTATCGCTTTCGCCCCGACAACATATGTTTGTGAAAATCAATCTCTTGCCTGCGCGCCTGATCCGGGGCCTGTCCAGATTTCCAGCCCTCGCCTTTCGTGCCGGTACGAGACGGGGCAGAAAATAAAGAAGCGCCCCACAGGGCGCTGTATTTGTCTGTCGAGCAACTCCTTCAAAATATTATGCGTTTGCCGGTCTCTGCACTCGTCCACCCATTCCCGCACGCAAAACTCCCACCAACCCGGCGCAGACCCCATCTCCATCTATCACAAAACACACCACAAAATTCTCCGCGCGCCCCGCCCCCATCTCATGCAAAATCCCCTATCACTCCCTCCCATGCACGCAGAGCCTCTGCTATTTAAGCGCCTTGATCAGTTTGGGCAACATTGCGGCGATGTCGTTTTCGGTGCGTGCCGTAAAGATGTTTCCGGCAATTTCAAATGGCTTGTCGGTGGCTTTGCCGCCGCGGATGGCAGATTTGACAAACGGGTGTACTGCCACCCGCTTGCCGTCGACAACTCCATTCCGGTCGAGCAGCAATGCCGCCACGCAATGCCCGGCGATTATCTTGCCCCGGGCCGCAAACCTGCCGATCACCTCCATCATGTCCATGTTGTACTGTCTGTCGGCATTTTCGACAAATTTCGGCATCGCGTCGCCACAGGCGAACACGAGCGCATCGTACTCATCTTCGTTGCCTTTAAGCTCGGCTATCGTGCCGCTGAGAATGATCACGACTCCCGAATTTGTTTTGATGGTCGGCGTTGTGGCCACCGCGTACACATTGCATGAGATTTTGTTCTCGAAAAACGCCTCAAGATATTGCATCAGCCCGGACCCGTTCACCGGATCGACTGCGATCACTGCAACTTTCTTTGTCATAATTTTATGATTTTAATTTGGGTGCCTCCGTATTTGCTCTGCTTCCGCCCGAGGGCGGCCTCTGTCTTTGTGTCGCCTCCGTCTGAGGAGCGTCGCCGCCTTACGGTGGCCCCTGCCTGAGGACGATCGTTTTCTCTATCGACCACCCCTGCCCGTCGTTCAGACGAAACGTTACTTCCGTGCTTTTGACCACCGCCCCCGTTACATCGCTCTGCGTGCCCGGCATGGGCCGTATGGAGAACGAACCGTAGCCTCCGCTCCACGTGCCGACAGGATTATCGGAGTCGGCGGCATGGACAAATGGCGGCGCACCCGGGGTCGCGATCGCCGTGCACGAGAGGTTTTGCGTGGCCCATGCCACGTGCAGGCTCTTTGCCGCCACCACGCCGCCCACGTTGTAACCGAAGTTGAGCGTCTCCGTCGCCGCGCCCAGCCCGTCGAGCAGCCGCAGGGCGGTTGTCGCATCGGCAGTCTGGACGACGGTCACCTTCAGTCGTGTTGCACCGGCTGTTACGAGAATCTCCGCCGACCGCTGAACGCCGCTGTTGTTGGCCGCGGCCTGCAAGACGAAACCCGCTCCCGCGTCGTTCGCCGCGCCGCTCTCGTTGCTGTTGCCCGAAGCGAACGAAAGCCAGCCCGGCGTGCCCGCTATCGTTGCGATCCAGCCCGTGGGGCAGTTGGTGAAACACTTCATGCGCATGGTTTGCACTTCGCGGGTGATCGCACTCTGACGTTGTCCCACGCCGACCCAGTATTTGCCGTTGTAGTCGACGCCGCCATATTCGCCCGCGTCGTAGCTTATTATGTTCGTCCGCAGGTTCGACTGCACGGTGTATGAGTCGATAGCCTCCTGCGCCGAAACGTAGCCCGGCCCTGTCGCACGGTCTATGTTCACCACATACTTGTGGTTGCGCAACAGAGGCATGTAATCGCCACGGGTGGTGCCTGTCGTCGTGCCGTCGAAGGTGAAATCGACGCGGTAAAACTGCTCGTTGCCGCTCGAACCCGTCAGTCTGCCTCTGATCACGAGACATGTCGCATCGTGCCGCTGGCTCTCCACCGCGTCGCTTGCCGCCTGCGCCTCAAAGGCGTATATCACCCCCTCCATATCCTGGGCCGAGGCGGTCGCCGGATAGCCTGTGGCGGTCGCCGCACCTGTCTGTTTGCCGGGCGATGACGGCAGGTTCGGCTGCAGCGGGAGCGAGTTGTCCATTGCTCCGTCGTTGTTCCATCGCGGGGCTATATTGCCGACAGTGTTGTAGTTGCACAACAACACCTGGGTGATCTCAATCCCCGAGGCGGACGGATCGTTGAGCACGTCGATACGTCCGAGCATGCGGCGCAAACGCACGCCGCTCACCGAGCTTCCGTGGGCGATCGCGACCGGGCCAGTTTCGCCATACATCGGGATCGGCGCGTATGAGCCGGCTGCCGAGGGCCATGCGCCTGTCCGTGCAAACGTCAGGTCGTCGAGGAATATTTTTTTTGCGGCGCCCGTGGTCATTCCTGTCAGTGCGCTCTCCACTTCGCTGCCTGCATTGGCCACGATGACAAGATTTCGGGAGGCTCCGGCTCGCAACTGGACGTCGAATGTAGCCGTGTAGCTGCCATCGACGTTTTGGGTAACGGTGGCCGCGCCTCCACGCGCATGTTCGACAAAGGTCTGTGGCGATACCGAGGCGTCGAACACCACCACGTCGATCGTTCGCACATCGTTTTCTGCCGCTGCTGACATTGCGCGGGTCGCTCCGCCCGGCAGCAGATGCCCCGGAATGGATATTTCGATCTTCACGAGCCGAGCCCCCTGATCGTCATCGGAGCTCAGCCGTTCCACACTGCAGCCTGCAAACATGCAGGCACAGACCATGACGGCTGCCGGCGGCAAAAATTGACGTTTCATAATATCCTCTATTTTGAACGGAGCAGTTTTGTGTCGCGACGCCTGCCTCCCTGCCGCAGAGCGATAGCGGCCGGGGAGGCGTGGCGGGAGAACGCTCCCGATTCGTTGTTCACATTAGAGTTTATATAGATTAAGATGATATGTGGATTGTGTTTCTGTTTTCGGATCTATTTTGCGCCTCCGACAAGGCGCATGGCGGCTCCCATGTAACGGGGATCAGGCGCAAAAGACACCGGAAAGAGAAGAGATGAAAGACACCTGTCATCTTGATCTCTATAAACTCTATTATATTTTTACGCATCTCACAGGCACCGCGTTGCTGCCATCGAAATCGCTCCGGGAATAATCGACGGTCGGAAACCGCCACTGGTGCGACGTCCCGCTGAACTGCGATCCCTGATAGCCTCCCCACCCCGAGTAGTCGTTGTTGTATACGTTCGTCCACACGCGGAGGTCTTTGCCGATGAAGAACGAGGCCGCGTTTCTGTTGCCGGTGGCCGGATAGTAACCACCTTTATAGTCGTTACTTACTCCGTAAACGGAAGACCTGTCCCACACTCCTGTCGGTGTGCCCCTAAATATATCCTGACGCGGTATGCGCCACCCTGCGGGACAGGGGTCGAAAACGGTTTTGTAGTCCGACCCGCCATTGTCCCACAGATTGCCGGCGGCCCGCCAGTTCGAGATCAGGTTGTTCGTCTGGCTTATCGAGACGGCTATCGTATTGTTGTTGTTCCCGAAGATGCCGGACATCGAACCGGCCCCCCAATTAAGAGTGTTTGGGAATGGGTCTTTGCGCCCCCACTGGTAATACAGCCCCATCACTTTGTCGCCGCGGGTGTTGACGTCGGGAGTGTTCGTCCAGGAGGTCGCATGAGCGCCGAGGTTGCGATCCATCAACGAGCTGTTGCCGTTGAGCGGCCCGGGTATGTTGTTCGGGGCGCATATCCACAGGTGCCAGCTCCATTTCACTCTGTTCGCTCCGCTGCCGACAGTTACTCCCACTATGGCGTTGCCTTCGACGCTGCCCATCATGACCAATATCCATCCGCTGTCGCCCGTACCGATCGTCTGTATGTCTGCAATGCAGGAGGTTGGGCTGAGGCCGAGCGGATTGTCCGATGCGAGCAGCTCCGCGCCGAATTGCACTCCCGGAGCTATCTGCGCCGTGCCGCTCTGCCCCAATAACGCGAGAATGGTCGGATCGTTGGCTCGGCTGACCGGGATCAGGAGCGGATTGGCGCTGTGCTGCACGACGTAACAGTTCGACGGCACTGCCTTCACGCCCGAGACGAGCATCAGATCGATCGTTTTGTCGGGACATACTCCCTGTCTGTCCGAGAATGTAACAGTTACGGTGTTCTTGAACGGAATGGTGTTGCCGACAGAGGATATAATGTTCGACAAATCGTCGTAGGTGAGAAAACGGCAGCTCTCCGCCGCGCCCGTGCGCCCACCCTCGATATTGAGAAGCGAACGCATCGCTCCGCCTGGATTGGCGGTGACGGTGGCCGTCCATCCGTACTGTCCCGAATTGACGGTGAAATTATTTACCGAGCCGTCGAGCGGATAGGCATATCGCTTGTCGAATGTGATCCATGTATCCTTGCGCTGCGTAACAGCCACCTTGTAGCGCATGTTGCCGGAGGTGACCGTGATGTATCCCGAGCGGTCGACCGTCGAAGCGGCGGCCATAACGGTTATCGTCTGATTGAGGGCCCCGGGGGTGTAATTGCCCACCGTCAGCCATGACGCGCTTGCCGGGTCGACCTCGACGACGATCCCCCGGTAGTCGGTCGTCGTGATGCTCATTGCGGGGCTGCCGCCGTCGCGATCGAAGGCTACCTGGCGGCGCGATAGCGACAGTTGTTTGTCTCCGTCGAGCACCGTCGCCACATCATCCTCATCCCAGCGGTCTATGGTGCAGCTCATGTCGTTGCGGCGCGAGTAGAACGCTTTGTCCGGGGTGTCCGAGCCGGGGCCATCGACAGAGGTGATCCGCAGGTCGTAGCGTCCGTTGCGCTCCACGTCGAGAAAGCCCGAGGCGTCTTGCAGGTCGACGCGGTAGTAACAGTCGGCGAAGATCGTTCCGTAGGGGTCGGTGTAGCTGCCCCCGACGACGAGGGCCGTTGCCGCGTTCAGCTGGGCTTCGCCTGTACCGGCGCAGCGGACAGCCTCGAAAAGGAATATCTCGTCGGCGATGTATTTGTGGCCCGAGGGATCCGTGCTAAAGAGGCCGGGATCGGTGTATGTCGCCGGGCCGAACGTGAGATTGCCTGCATGGGCCGATCCGGAGGGGATGTCGACGGTGTGCAGCGGGGTAGTGCGCCCGATCTGCCCATAGCGGTTGTAGTTGTACAGACGCACGCTCGCAAGGGTAAAGTTGCCTACCGTATCAGCCTGCCGCACGTTTATCTTGGCTATCATGCGCATCAGTTCGATCGTGAAATTGCTGCTCGACTGCCCTACCGTCTGCACTCCCGAGGTGCCCCACATTGGAAATGGAGCATAACCCGGCGACGAGGGATCGGCGTTCCATTTGTTGCCTGCGTGGGTGTGCATGTCCTCGACCACCGCCCTGATGAACTTCTCGCGAGTGTTGGCCACCGACGGATCTATCGGGTGCACACGGGCGGCGCTGTTGGCAAAGACCATTATTTCGTAGACGCCAGCCGGCAACCGCACCCTGACCTCGCGCCTGTCGGCCGAGCCGGCAACCTGGTTGATCTCCGAGGGTAGCGCCTGACGAATGTAGCCTCCCCCCTGGTCGAAAAGCACGATGTCGACACTCTCGACGGCCGTGTCGTCAGGCGACCCCTCGACAATGGCGCGCGAAGCCGCGCCGCGAGAGTCCGGCGTGCCCGATACGCGAGAGCCCTGCGCGTCGTTTCGGGTGAGGAATGGCGTCGCGGCCCCCGGAATGCGGATCGTGAGCGAGATGTTACGCTCCTGCGCGGAGACCGTACAGTCGTTGTCGTTAGTGGAGACGCACGACGATTGTCCGACGAGCAGTGCGACTGCCGCAGAGAGTATTTTTATCGTCGTTTTCATGGCTCGCGTTATTTTATCCCCGTTTCGGTTTGCCCGTCGTTCCAGTCGCCGAGAACGATCGTCAGGTTGGCGCCGTCGTAATGAAATCTTATCACGATCTCCGCGCCGTGCAGATTGTCTATATTGATGCCGGCATCGATGATGTGCTGCGTCAAATCGAACGGGGGCGTTGTCAGTTGCCGCCCCGTAGCCTCATTGAGCACAAGGTAGACATGCCTGGCCAGGTCGAACTTCGGCACGACGACCCGCGCCTGCTCCAGGGTCTCTCCGGCGGGGTGTCCGGTTATGGAGGAGCCGAGACATGTCGCTTCGGTGTCGGGCCGGTTGGTGAAGTCGAATTTCGATCCGGTGGGCCATATCTCCACCTTCAACGGAAGCTGATCGGGATGGAACGGCCCCTCGATCTGAATCGCCAGGCGCAGGTGAACGCAGTCAAAGTCGAGATACTGCACCTGGTCGCCGTTGTGCGTTCCCTCGCATATCGAGAGTGTGGTCATGGCGTAGTAGAGACGGTCGCACACCGCGATCCGGTTGCCGAGCGCCGTTACATTGAGCATCCTTGCGTCGGTGAGGGTGTGCATATCGACAAAGTTGTTATTGTATGCGTTGCCCCACCCGACGAGGGTGTAGAGTCCCGGCGGCAGATCGAGCTTCACGCTCAGACTCTCGTCGAGCCTCTCGCGGGCGATATTATACGTCCCGACGAAACTGCCCGTGTTGTCGAATACGAACATGTCGACCAGCGAGATGTGTTGCTGCAGGCCGCCGATCCCCTTGGGATAGCGCAATACCACCTCGTGCTGCCATTGATAGCACCCTTTTCTGTCTTCGTGTATGCACCCGGCCATAGCCACAACCGCCAAAATCCCTGCCAGCAGTTTCATAATCAGTGTCGTTTGGGGTTGCCTTCTCGCATCCCGTTTGCTCCGGGAGAGAGAACCGACCCTCTCCCGGAAAATTTCGGACGGTTTCAGGCAGACCGTCTACGCCTGTCGCCACCAGGGCGTGTTCACATGCCCTATTGCACGCCGGTATTTATCGGATGATCCAGCCAGTTGGCTATCTGCACGATGGCGATCACGTCGATAAACGATTCGTTCGGGTTGTTGGTGAAGTCGGACGAAAAGAATGTGATCTTGTCGATGCGGTAGACGTGCCCCGGTTCGAGCTTCGTAACCTGATTGGTGGTGCCCGCCTCGAAAAACTTGTCGATCGACACATAGCTGTCGGCGGCCGAAAAGTTGTGTTCGGTGGGCAGCCCCTTGTCAAGGATCATGTCACCCAGGCGGATCAATATCTGCGGCATCTTGGCTGCGTTGACTACATCGCTGGCTATCAGGCTGTATGCCCAGTAGCTGGCTGTCGAGCCGTTGGCCGCGAATGTGTACTTTTTGCCGCTGGCCGAGTAGGCCGAGTTGGGAAGACCGCCCGCCACATAATCGAACAGTACGGCGGGATAGTTCGGGCCGGCTACATAGTTCACTATGTCGCTGCCCATGTTGACCACGTCGGCGCCGGTTGTCGAGCCGCTGGCGGTGCACACCTCGCGACGGAAGTTCATCGCCGGGTAGAAATTGTTGGTGTAGATGCCTTTGACCTTGAATTCGATGGTGTTGTAGGCTCCGACGGCTTCACCCTCGATCGAACGGATCTCGATACGCGCCACCAGTGGTTTTATGGCGACGGTAGCCGTTTTTGTGGTTGAGTTGACGGGGGTCAGCGGCGCTCGGCCCAACAGTACGGTCTGAGTGTAGTTGCTTTGCGAGGCAACATCCGCCCATTTGGCCTCGATCTCCTGAAGCGATGTTTCCGTGCCGGTGACGGGGCTGTTTGCGATTACCAGCACGTCGGTCGGGGCCCTCAAGCCTGTGAGCTGCACTCCTTGAGCTGCCTCCAACTCGCTGAGCAGATAGATGTTGTTGGCATGGTCCGCCATTCCTGTCGTGTTGATTTTGACCGCCTTGATGATCGACCCGGTCTGCCCGGCGACAAACAGCCAGCCTGAGTTGAACTGGAATTTTTTGCCTCCGATCGTCGGCTCGTTTACCGGAACGCGAGTTGCCTGCGACCCGTCTGAGAATTTGAGCAGGATGTCCTGCAATTTACCAGTCTTTTCGGCGGGTTTCTCACTTGTGCAGCCCGCGAGGGCCATAGCCGTCGCCATGATGGCGACAAACACTTTGCTGGTTTTCATAACAATTAATTTTAATTGAACACCTATTGAAAAAAACTATTTGAATTTTGATGCCTGTCAGAGAACACTAATAAAACAAAATGTATATATTTGTCGCGTCGTTCGGACGTTTTTATGGCTGCAAAAGTATAGGTGTCAGGCCTGTGTGTCAAGGATTTGGCTGCCGCGACGCCAACTGTTTTTTGCATATCGATCTTCTTTGCGTCCGCGCCAGACTGTTTGTTGCACACAGTGCAATGGAGGGCGGCGACAGAGGCATTTTGTGACACGAATCGACAATTTGATCATATGAAAAATGATGATTTCAACCGGCGGTTTCTGGAGATACTGCTGGAGCGGATCCCCGGCAAGAACGATTGCGCGGAGATACTCGCCGATCTTTTGCAGATCGACAAGGCGTCGGCCTATCGCCGATTGTCGGGCAAGATCAAATTCAATGTGGCCGAGACGGCGAACCTCGCCGCACAGTTCGGCATTTCGCTCGACTCCATTCTGGACGACATACGCAACGATCGTCCCGCCACGATGCGTCTGGAGTTCTGGG
The DNA here is from genome assembly GCA_025999315.1 of Bacteroidia bacterium. Lineage (GTDB taxonomy): Bacteria > Bacteroidota > Bacteroidia > Bacteroidales > Rikenellaceae > JAIRQC01. Next base: position 12,424 of record BNXD01000007.1, read on the forward strand.
AACGTTACGGTGCGTTGGACGAGCAGGTGATAAGGGACTCTTTTGACGGTTTTGAGGCGTTTGTCAATAACGCCAATTCGGAGATCGGCGTGGCCACCGACCGTTTACCGTTCATCCTGGCCGTTCATTACGAGGCTTTGTCCCGCTTTTTGTTTTTCAAGTGGGGGCACTATTTTACCTCTCTGCCGGAGTTTCGCCGTTTCAACACGGCGGTGTTCCCCGCCCGCTCGCGCCCGCTGTACGACAGGTATGCCGAGTTGTACACTCAGGTCAAATACTCTTTCTGTATCTGGGACGATGCCATAATACCGAATCTGGTCAGGGATATAGTCTATTTCAAGGAGATGGGTATGCTGACAAGCGAGGAGGTGGCGGACATTAAGGCCGATATACAGCGGTTACTGCTCAAACTCGAGTCGCTCGCCACCACCGGATATTACCCCGTTACCGGCAACCGTTTTGAACTTTACCGGTCATCGCTCTCGATCCCGGGCGAACACATGTACACCTCGGACGATCACGCCTTGACCTACCATCTGGGGGCGTTCGTCATCCGCACCATGTTCACTCCACACCAAACGCACACCGAGGAGATGAAAACATCGATCAACAGCATCAAACACGGTGCGATCCTCATCTCGGGATGCGCCGAAAAGGAGCGACTGGCCTTTTTCGACAGCCAGCGGCGGGTCGTAGACTCGATCACCCCGTAAGATTTTTCGGATTCGTGGCCGGTCGAATTGTTTTTTCCCTAAAGGCACAGATAATTTTGCAAAAAACCAAAGAGGCGCCCCTTTGCAAGGAGCGCCTCTTTTGACTTGTGCGGATAGAAAAGGCCATGAACCAGCCCCATTCAATATCCTGTATTTCAAATATATATAATCCAACAAATAGTGTCTGTAACGATTATGTAACGACTCGCTTGTCGCTTAGCTGTCTCGGACTGTACCAATTTGTCCGGCAAATATCATCGTAGCTTGCGGGTTCAAAAGCATAGTCTCTTTTGGGGATGCGCACGTATAGTGGCTTTTATTTGTTTCTTGCGGGCATTACGGTAAAAAAAGAGCATATTCGCCGCAATTATGCGGAAAATATTTCGTATATTTGCCGCAAAAATAGTAGTTAAGTATGGCGAAATACATTCATCAATACGAACATTGGACGGATTTTACTTGGCAAAATGCTACTATCAGCGGTTTATTTGGCGAAGTAAGGCTTTTGCAGGGAAAACTGTTGGGGCAAATGCAGTCGCTGGGTTTCTCCTCGAAGGAGGAAAAGAATTTCGAAACGCTCACGCTTGATGTGTTGAAATCGTCTGAGATAGAGGGGGAGAAGTTGAATTACGAGCAAGTTCGTTCGTCTATTGCGCGACGTTTGGGTATAAATGCAGCAGGACTTGTACCCAGTGCCCGAAACATTGAGGGCGTGGTGGAGATGATGCTTGATGCTACACAAAATTACCGGAAACCACTGACCGAAGAGCGGCTTTTTGGATGGCATGCAGCCCTTTTCCCAACCGGTTACAGCGGAATGTACAAAATTGTCGCAGGAAATTACCGCAACGAAGAAATGCAAGTTGTATCGGGAGTAATTGGCAAAGAAAAAGTACATTACGAGGCAGTGGCGGCACGCGATGTGAAAGCAGAAATGGATAAGTTTCTCTTGTGGTTGAATGATGCCAATAATCCGATAGATAATGTATTAAAAGCTGCTATTGCGCATTTCTGGTTTGTAATCATTCACCCTTTTGATGATGGTAACGGACGAATTGCGCGGGCAATATCCGATATGTTGCTTGCCCGAAGTGAAAATAGCACTGAGCGCTTTTACAGTTTGTCCAATCAAATTCATATGGATAAAAAACGATATTACGAAGTTTTGCAAGACGAACAATACAGCGACAAAGATATAACGCGGTGGCTCGACTGGTTTTTGAATTGCATGAAACACGCTTTGCAAGACACGGAAGAAAGCTTGCAAAATGTCTTGAGAAAAGCAGAGTTTTGGGAACAACAGAAAAACACGTCCATCAATGAACGTCAAAGAATGATGATAAATCGCTTGTTTGACGGATTTGTCGGCAATCTCACTTCATCGAAATGGGCGAAAATTACCAAAACTTCCACCGATACTGCTTTACGGGATATTAAAGACTTGATAGCGAAAGGGATATTGCAACAAAGCGATGCAGGTGGCCGAAGTGCGCATTATCAACTTAAAGTATACATGCCTCATCTCCTGTCGAATCGATAGTTGGATTTGGCGCAATAGAGCAAATTATTGAGGAGGCCCCGGAAATGATGTGGAGAAAACACTCAAAATCGTTAGGGATTGATAAAGAGAGATTTGAAGAATATTATATCGGCAAAGAAAAAGCCATAGGAATAGAAATATGCAATATTAGAGAGTGTTACACCAATATCATTAGTGAAGTTGAGAATGATTGATCCGAATTTTCATCCGCCACAAGCCCATAGATATGTTTCAAATTACAATATTAGGGCGTGTTCACATAAATCGGGATATTCGGATTTATGTGAACACGCCCCAATCTGACCATATCGGAATTTCTGTAAGATATAATCTCATATATCGCCCATAATCATGACCGATTTCAGGGTCTGGAAACTCTCGAATATGGGGTGCACACGTTCATCACGGCGTGGTGCAACACCCGTTCGCAGAACGGAGCGGCACAGATAAGGCGCTCTTTCGGGTCGAAGATGCGAAAATAATGGTAGTCGCCCACACGCACCTGACCACCGAGCAGTCCCTCGCGCAACACCAATAGATTGGCATCGAGCGAACGGCGAAATTTCTCTTCCTCCGCTTTGCCGCTCTTGCCTTTGCGCGCCTTCCGGAAAGCCAGTCGCAGGTTGCCCGGATCGGCGATTCGTTCCATCAGGTATCCGTGGCGTCTCATTGCGCGACCTCCTCCCTATTCTTTTCCGGCTCCTGACAGTAACGCTCTATCATCGGCTTTCCGTAGCGGGCCATCTTCTTCTCGCCTGTGCCGGGTATATAGCTTTCGCCGTCGCATTAGCTTTAATTTTTGACATTACCGATGGCCCAGACCATCATGTTGGCGAACAGTTGTGAATTGTATACACTGTATCGCGTTCCGCCGCCGAAATTGTTTTTTGCCACGGGCGCATTGGATGAGTTGAGCATGAAAGGACGATAAACGGTCGAGCCGGTGTCGTTGCAGCCGATAAATCCGGCGTCTCCGCAGAAGATCAAGCCTTTGCTGGTGTGGCGCAGCAAGACTGCTTCGTTCGGCCTGTTCGTATTGGTGCCTATCGATATGCCCACCCCGGGGCTGTAAACGACGGCTGCATTGGTGCCGGTGGTAGGATAATTCCTTGCGAACGTCTCAAACTGATTGTCGCTGCCCCATTGCAGATTTCGCAGGTCGCCGAACGGACCGTTTGCCACCAGATCGTCCCCCGAAATTCTGTACACATCGCCGACGCTTGCGCCGGGTGTATGCGCGCTTGCACCGGAGAAGAAAGTACTTATGACTCTGTCGGCGGTACCCTGATCCTCCAGCGCCGCTATCAATACCCCGCCGCTGTTCACCCATGTCGAAAGACGGTCGACCACACTCTGGGAAAAGTTGCAACTGTATCCGGTAACGATGATGTTCGGGTTCTCGTTGATATAGTTGCCCATATCCGACGACGATATGCCGCCGCTCTCATGATGGGAAAATGTGAATCCGCGCGAAAGAACCTTGCTGGTCGCAGTGAGCCCAAAGTTGGCGGTGGCGGTGAGCATCCTGTATGCGCCGTTGGACACATTGTAGGCGGGGCTGTAGCCATAGCCCCCTTCGGCCAGACCCATCACTTTCACACTCTTCAGGGGGAAAGTGATCGTTATGGACTTGTCGGCGAACTTTTTCGGCATGTCCACGCTTTCGACCACGACGACCATCCGCCCGTAATTGGCCGAGTTGTTTGCAAGAGTATAGGTGCAGTTGTCTCCCGGAACGGTGTTGTATCCGCCCAGCGTGCCTGCTGTCAGGTTGTCGCTCGACAGAGGGTTCAGCACGGGCGTTCCGTTAGCGTCGATAGCTTTGGTCGCGTTGTTGTAACCGGTCGTAGCGACGCTCTTGATGCGGTAGGCGACGTTGCTCTTGATGTTCAGCATCCGCGTGGAGCCGTCGAGCAGATAGTTCGGATAGGTCGACTTGTCGCTCGCGTCCACCGGATCGATCGTCAGGTTGTTGTACTGCTGGCGCACCGTTATGCTTTGGGTCGTGGATGCTGCGCCGTTGTTGATCGTGAAGTAGAGCTTCGTCTCCTTTGTGATGAACGGATTGGCCGCAATGTCACCGGAAGAGAACTTGACCGGAGTTATCGTCCAGCTTCTCTGTCCCGCCGTAATGCCCGGGTAGGAGCCGTTGGCAGGTACGCCGCTTGTGGCCCCTAAACCTCCGCCGGAGGTCGATCCGGCTATGTTGAGCACTTGCACTGGTGTATTCTGCGGCGCCCACCTGACGGTGAACGAGGCCGAGTTGACGTTTAATGTGCCGTCGGCCAGCGACTCGAACACCAACTCACTGACCGGATCGCCGTTGGAGTCGACGATCTCCAGTTTCAACATCGCCACGGTGCTCTGAGTGACCGTTATCGGGAAGCGCAGTCGTCCCGCCGCGATCCATACGGTGGCTGTGCGCGGCGAGCCGGTGCTGTTCGTGGTGTGGGTCAGCACGACCTTGTCGGTGGTGTTTGCCGGCCCGCTGGTCGGGGTGGCCGTAAGCCACGTAGCAGGATTGTTCGATGCGTCGACGATCTTCTCGACTGTCCAGCCGGAGGTTCCGGGAGGGGTGGTCGTGTAGTCGGTGAACACATAGAACGAGTTGTGCGACTCTTCCGCGGTCACTGCCTCGCTGAACAGGTTGATCTGGCTTTTGCTTACGCTGAGCACATTCTGGCCGTCGAAAGACACATTGTTCATGCCCGCCTCGTTCCATTCGATCACCTCGGCGTCGATATTGACAGGGCCTGCCGTGAAAGCCTCGTCGGGATCGGGGAAGCCCGGTCCGGTGATGCTGTTCACGGTGAACATGTACCGGTGGTTGCGCAACAGGGGCAGGAAAGTTATGACGCTTCCGACGGTTTTGACAAAGTCCATGCGATAGAAGTGGGTGTCCGCTCCACTGCCATTGTAGCTGCCGCCCACCACGACACAGGTGTTCTGCTGGCGCGTGGCCACGTTGCCCGACGAAGCCTCGAAGGTGTAGATGGTGTTTGTAACGCTGCCTGCCGTGAAGAACGTAGCGGTGGGATCGTCGGCAGAGGTGTAGACAAGCGGCCCCTTCTGCTTGCCCGGCGTGGCAGCCAGATGGGGCGCGGTGGCCATATTGTTCGACGCATCCCAGCCCGTGGCGAGATTGGGAACCATCTTGCCGGCCGTATTGTAGTTGTAGAGTCGCACGCTGGTTATTGCGAAGTTGCTGTTGCCGCTTCCGGCCGCCGCCGCCGCAAGCTGTACCTCGACCTTGGCCACCATACGGGTCATTTTGATCGAGTTGGCGCCTGTGAGCGAGGTGCTCGCGTCGATCGCCACCGCCGTACTTTCGCCCCACATGGGTATCTGGTTGCTCGTCCATTTGGTCCCGGCGGCAAGCGTGTGTTCCAGTGCGGTCATAACGGTGGTTTTGGCCGCTCCGACCGGAAAGTTGCCGGCCTGAATGGCTGCGCGGCCGTTGGCGATGATCACCACATCGTAAGTGCCGATCGGCAGACGGACGGTGAATGTCTTCTCGGTCGGCGACAGTGATGTTACTACGCTTGCCGCCTGAGTATAGCGGTAGCCTGTCGATGCGCCGAACAGCATCACGTCGATGGTTTGCACGTTGTTCTCGTCGGCAACGGTCAGCGAGCGCGTTCCAACCTGAGATGCGGGAACCTCGAGAGAGAAAAGCACATCCGACTCGCCCTGTTGCTGCCCCCTGCCGCCTGCCGGCTGCTCCTTGGTGCACGACACTGCCGCCAGTAACAGCATAAGGGCCGGAAGCCATCTCGAAATAACATTCATCGTTTTCATATCGCGTGTTTTTCCGTTATTGTCGATGTTGGTGGTCTGCTAAAGACCGTTGTTGAATTCAAAACCTACGTCGCCCGAATCCCAGTTCGGAATATTGACGATCACTTTCCCGTTCAGGAATCCGATCTCGATACGTATCTCTATGATGTTCGGATCGGTCATCTGCGCCATGGCATCCTGCATTGAGATAGGCACGCAGACAGGCTGACCCGTCGAGGGGCTTATTATGTTGATATCGATGTTATTGTTCTTCTCGAACCAGAATGTTGTAAACTGTGCGGCCGCGTATGTGCGATCCTCCACATTGACCGTTTGGGTATTCATGCGGCTATCCACCGTGCCGAGAGTTGCGGCATGCGCCATGCCGAGCGTGTTAAGCCCTCCGGGCAATCCGGTAAGTTCGACCATCGGCAGCGTGTTGCCCTGTTCGTTGAATCCGATGACAAAGATCTCTATATGCCGGTGTGCCGACTGGAAATGTGCCGTGCCCTCCCATTTGCCTCCGTCGGGTACGACCACCGTGTACTGTGCAGGAATATTGTTGGCCCTGGTGGTGGGAGTGGTAAGAATATTTGCCGCATGATAAACCTTGTCGGCGCTGCCCACCTTGTTGGACGCCATCACATCGGCATAACCGACCGTAGGCGAAGGTTGTGTTTCTATGCCGTTATATTTTTCGTTGCCGTGTATGTTGCCCCAGCATACAAAACTGTACGCGCCGGGGTCGAGCTGGAATTTTGCGCCCTGAAACCGTGCCAGATCGCTCAGAGTAACACGTCTGTTCATGACAAACAATCCCGCAGCGTCATAGACCATCACGTCTACCGCCGAGATATTGCCATGAAAAACCTCATTTCCGCCCTCCTGCAGGCTGAAATGCAGAATAGCGTTGTGACAGTTGCTCAGATCCTCCTTGAAGCATCCTGAGACAGCCATCGCCAGCGCGATTGTGGTAATGAAGCGTGCAGGTTTCATTGTCGTGTCCTTTCGTTTGGTTGGCGTTGCGATGTGCAAAAGATGAAAAACAAGGGAGCGCCGAATCTTGCACCGTCCGGCGCTCCCCGATAGATCGGTTAGTTGAAATCGTAGCCGATGTCGCTGCTGACCCAGTTGAGCGTCGTAACCACGACAGAGACGCCTATCGTTTTCTGCTCGGGCACTATGGCCAGATCATTCTCGGTGAACGCCAGATCGGCAATGCGGTAAACGTTGCGCGGAGCAAAAGCGATCGGGTTCGAGCCGGAACTGTACATGTTCTTGATGGTCAGAAACCACGTTTGACCGGCATACGGATCGCTCGGAAGGCTGGTAGTTACGTTGCTCAGACGGATCACAAAATGGGGAGCCTGGCCGGTGGCAGGGGCGAGTACGTTGTATCCCCAGACTTTGGCGGCGTCGACCGGAGTGACCGGCGAACAGACGAGGGAGCTGCCGGGAAAGAAACCGATACCGCTCGCGGAATAGTCGAATATGGCCTCATTCAGGGCTGCAACGTAGCTGCTGCCCGTAGCGCCGGGGGCTGCATACAGGTCAGGGTCGCTGCCGTTGTTCATCAAATCGGATGAAGCGCTGATTATCGCGCCGGAGAGCTTCTGCTGGCTGTAGTAGTTGTTGATGTAGATACCCTCGATCTTGTAGCCGGTGATGGTGCCGCCGGCGGTGAACTTGCCGATCTCGAAGCGGGAGCCTACGGGTGCGAGAGTGAGGCTGGTCTCATACTGTCCCGCGGTGCCGGTGGAGGTCATTGCGCCCGGAGCGCCATAGACAGGCACGTTGTCGATGCCCTTGCCCGTTGCATCATAGAGCGATGCCACCTGCAAGGCGAAGTCGTTGATGACCGAAATGTCGGTCGAACCGGGAGTAACCGTGGGCAGCGAGGCTGTGATGTTGCACAATACGTACACCTTGGTCGAGGTGCCCGGAACGTTGGTGATGGTCGTACCTCCGGCGGCGGTCAGGGCGCCGATGCCGACGTTGCCGCCTGCTTCAGCCGCGCTGCCGGTTTGAATGTTGATGACCTTTGTGATCGTACCTCCGGGGTTGGTGAAGAAGAGCTTGCCGCTCGACACGACCACCGGATCGCTGCCAACGTGGGGACCGGCAGCGCGAGAACCCTCGTCCTGAATGTTGCCCTGCAACTGAATCCTGACCGAACGGGCGTCGCCATTCTGCACGTCATCATTCTCGTTGCTGATATTGCAACCACTCAGGACGATCGCAATAGCAGCAAAAAACATTGCTCCAAAACCTTTTCTCATGATCTTAAAAATTTTTAGGTGAAATAAAATTAGTTTTATCGGTTGTTTAACCTTATTTTTATGTGCCGGTTATTTGCACTCTGTCAGTGAGCGATTTTCATGTTGCAAAATTACTGCGTGCAAGTGCGTACATCAATGGCATTTTCACATAAAAAATAGTTCGTTTTTCTGTATGCCCGGTGTTTTGTGGTGTGAAAATAGTCTGTTTTTTAATGTGGCTTGTTTTGTGCAGTTTTTTCATGCATAAAGGGCCCCGATTCAGGAGCATCTCTCCCTGCACGCATGGCTTTCGTGGTGTGGCTATCGGGGGGGGGGGGGGATATGAACACCGTAAGCGTTCGGTAAAATGAAATCACGAAGAATAGAAGCCGGATTATTGAAATCGGCAGCGGCAAGGTTGAAAGAGGTGAGAAAATCACGCGGAATAACGCAGCAGATCGCCGGCTTCGACACACGCTACAACATCGGCAAGATAGAGGCCAGCCGCACCAATATCTCTGTCAGCACACTTTACATTCTCGGTAAATACTATGAAATCTCTCTCGAAGAATCTCTCAGAAGGATGGAGCAGGTGTAAACATCTTGCTGATTTTTGCAAGATTGTTTGCGTTGCCATCTTGTCATGTCGTAGCGCACGTTAAGCCATTGCAGCATCATGGCGGCTACATTCTCATTCCTTTTTTCTTTTTTCGTCGTTGGATTTTGGAGGCTGTTGCGGCGTCGGGGATGGGGAAGTGGGCGGTTGGAGTTGGACTGCCGCTATCTCCTGACGACATAATATCTGCGGCTATTGATGCGGCTGCGCCGACGAGTTTGCCGGTGGGTTCGGGGGCGGTCAGCCATCGACAAGCCGTAAGGAGGAACGCACTATGCATCCACCTTACCTGGCTTGCCAAATAGTAATCGGGGCGTTTTTGCCGTTCGGCGAACATCGCGGAAATTCGTATTGGCAAGCAGCGGCTTCGGCTCGCCGAAGTCAGCGTTGCAACTTGTTGTGGAGAGCCCAAGCTCCATCAAAACCATTTGTTTTGTGGCTGACCTTATCAGGTCGGCAACAAAAATATAGGCATCAAAGAATTGTCCGTCAAAAACACGCCTTCGACAGGCGGTAAAGCCGTTTTTACGAAAAAACAATTTTCTTTTCGTTTTCAGTCATTCGGTATTCCAACCGTTCAAATCGTTGATTGATTGCGTAACCTTTTAGAATATAATCTTTTAAGACGCGGTTTGCCACTGTCTGAATTGCGTATTGGGTATAAATGCTTTCCCCATATTTTTTTCAGATTCTTCAATTTTGTCCAATAAATCCTTTATTTTATATTTTAATTAAAAATCACCAAAACCTTCTATGGTTCTAAACTGTAACCCGGTCGGATTTACCGCCATAATCGCATCTACTACCGATTTATGAAATACCACATTAGAAAGTGCTTCTCGTAAGCTGAACACAAGGCGTTTTTCTAACGGTATCTTTTTCAAGGCTTCCCTGTCTAAAACAAATTGGCGAATACTATATACACGATATTTATATACATATTCCGATTTTTCTTTATCCATTGCCTCTATTGTGTTATCCACATTTAAGTGATAATATTTTTCCGTAATGTTCTTTTGCCTCCCAACCCATTTTGTATCAGTCAGTTTTATATAATCAAGTTTCAAACCAATGATTACATCGGCAATTTTTTGATTAATAAAATAGTCCGCACCCTCCAATAAATCCGCCATAACAGGTTTTCGGGGAATGGGGTCATTAAATGCTATTTCTATCAACGTTGGATTAATCTCGTCGGGTTCATACCCTACTTCTTTAACCAACGGATAAGTCTGGTCATCTTTGCTGTCAATCAGATAATAATCAAATTCTTGTGTGTTCATTTTTTTAGTTTTTTGAAATTTATAAAATATGTTTTTATTAATCAAAACTCATATTCCTCAATATCCACATAGAAAACGCCTGTCGGATTTAATGCGTCGATTGCCTCGATTACCGAATGGTGAAACAGAGAATCACCAGGGGCTTCCCGCAAACGGAATCCCAATCGTTTGTTCAATGGTATTTGGCTTAAAACCGCTCTGTCCAAAACGACTTTTTCAATCATATAATTCCATTCCCGTTTCCCTCTTTCGTAAACTGATTTTTCTTTGTCCAATGCTATAAACGTATTATCATCCACCAATACGCAAACGTAATCCTCAATGATTTCGCCTTTTGGAAGGGTCAATTGGGTGGGTATAAATTGTACCCCTTCCATATTAAGCGATTGCATAACTTCGGCAATGCGTTTGGACACAATGGTTTCGGGCGCGTACAAAAAATCGGCAAGAACAGGTTTTCTGGGTCGCGGCGTGTTTATTTCAAGATACACTTTGAGACATTTTCCGTCTTCATCGTAATCCTCATCGTCAATCCGCAACAGCGGATAGGACTGATCGCCTTTTCTTTTCAACACGTAATACTTAAATTCGTTTTCCATTTTTTTTTTGAAATTTATAAAATGTGTTTTTGTGAAATTACTGTTTTTGTTGATCAAACTGCTGACCTTCGTGCCATTCTTTCACATTGTAAAAAACAACTCCTTCGGGATTGGTTGCCATTATTGCATCTACTACCGATTTGTGAAATAATTGTTTAACTCTGTATTCTGGCATCCGAAAAATAAGACGTTCGTCGAGCGGAATAGGTTTCAATTTCTCCTCATCCAGAACAAGTTTGTCTAAAGCCCAAATTTTCCCTAAATATGTATCCCAATCATATTCTGAGTTTTCTTTGTCAATTACAGAATAATGATTTACAATATGGATATACCAATAGTTTTCATATATTTCATCATTCTTTCCTGTAATGATTGCTGGAATTAACTGTATTCCTTTGACCTTCAAGTTATCCAATACATCAAAAATCTTTTTTGAGATAACAGAATCAGGTGTAGAATGATAATCTGCCATTTTTGGCTTTCGCGGAACAGGTTTTCCTAAACGATAAGACATTTGACCTGGATTTTCAATGCGACTCTTTTCCCATGAGTATGGAGGACAATCAGAATCTTCTGTTAACAACGGGTGCTGCGGGTTGTTTGCCCTGCCAATAAAATAATACTCAAATTCGTTTTCCATTTTTTTAATCTCCTTTTAATTTAAAATTTATAAAATATGTTTTGTGAAATTACAATTTGTAACCAATGCCGTTATACCATTTTTCTATTGGAACGAATACAATCCCTTGCGGATTGACGGACATAATCAAATCGACAATGGATTTGTGATAAAACACATCGGCACCGCTTTCTTTGCTAACGTACATCAAGCGTTCTTCCAAAGGAACCTGAGACATTAATTCTTGGCTGATAACCATTTTTTCTATTCCACTCCAACGTCCACTTGACGGCAGTCCACACAAAGACTGCCTCCCTGCTCATTTCACCAATTCAGTTCAAAAACAAATGCGAACGCTTCCCCGGCGATAAACACCCGGGGCGGGTTCGCATTTGTTCGTTTTTGCGGAGAGAAAGGGATTCGAACCCCTGGAGCCTCACAGCTCAACGGTTTTCAAGACCGCCGCAATCGACCACTCTGCCATCTCTCCAGATGCAAAAGTAATAATCTTTTCGGCTTTCGGCAAGATCAGGGCTCAAAAATCCCGTCTCACTCAAAACCTCTTTATTTCTGCACGCGGCCCCGACGTTCGACTATTCGGTCTTCGCGACGCAAAACGACTCCTCGATCGTCGCAAAAGATGTCTCCAGCCCCTTTTTCGACTCGGTCTGTTCGGCCACACACAGCACGCCGCCCTCCACCTCAAAAGCGTATATCCTGCCGTAGAACTTCGCCAGCCCCATGGCCTTGAACGAATAATCGGCGCACACGGCATCATAACGGCCGAAACAGCTCTGGTAATTGTCGCCGTGCTCAAGCGAGCTAACATTGTCGGCGTCGGCGATATTTGTCAGAAACCTGTCGACATAGTCGCTCGCATCGACAAGAGTGTCAGAGATAAAGGTAATCGTAAGCACTGCGTCCTTCTTTTCACACCCCACGTAATAGCCACGATCGAGCTCCTCGGTCTCGGTCTTCCAGCCCGCAGGATGCGTGAACGAGACGGCTTCGTAGCTGAACTCGACAGGATCGCCTCCCTGGCCGTCGCACGCCATGGCTGCGAGCGCAACAAAAAATATCCAAAACTTTTTCATGGTAAGTTATAATTTTGTACAAAGTTACACTATTTCGGGAAACTCAGGATTTATATCGATTAATATGTGCGGCATGGTTGCTCCCATGTAACCGAGGAAGAGGCGCAAAACAGGCCTGAACGAGAGATAAAAGGCACATATCTTACTGATCGATATAAGCTCTGCCGGTCAAATTTTTCCGCCGAAGATATTTGAATGCTATTTTTAGGCTATATTTGTCGAAACTTTCGCACAGCAAAAAACAAGAACATGCAACGCAAAACGATCATATGGATCATCGCGGGGCTGCTGGTGGTGGACCAAGCGGTCAAACTGTGGGTCAAATCGACCATGACGCTCGACGAGAGCATCACCGTCTTCCACGACTGGTTTTTCATCCGTTTCATCGAAAATCCCGGCGCGGCGTTCGGCTTTGCCCTGGGCGGCAGCGCCGGCAAGCTCTTTTTGAGTCTGTTCCGCATCGCAGCGGTGTGTGTGCTGGGGTGGTACATCGATCGGCTGATACGCCGTGGCGCTCCCACCGGGGTGATCGTCTGTTTCGGACTGATCACGGCAGGCGCGGCAGGCAACATCATAGACAGCATGTTCTACGGGATGATCTTCTCCGAAAGCGCTTTCGCCCAGGCAGCTACGTTATTTTCTCCGGGCGGGGGCTACGCGGGGTTCCTGCACGGCAAGGTGGTCGACATGCTCTACTTTCCGCTGTGGAACGGCCACTATCCATCGTGGTTCCCGGGCGTGGGCGGCGAGCCGTTCATCTTCTTCAGCCCCATCTTCAACATGGCCGACAGCTACATCACCACAGGGGTGATCTGGCTGCTGTTGTTTGAGCGCAAATTCTTTAAGTAATGTTTCTGGAAAACGCTTCGCGCGACGGATGGATCGAGGTGGTGTGCGGGTCGATGTTCTCGGGCAAGACAGAGGAGTTGATCCGTCGCCTCAAACGGGCCAAATTTGCCAACCAGCGGGTCGAGATATTCAAGCCCCGGATGGATGTGCGTTACTCGCAGGAGGAGGTGGTCTCGCACGACAGCAACACGATCCGCTCCACGCCGGTCGATTCGCCGGGCAATATCCTCATTATGACCTCCGATGTCGATGTGGTGGGGATCGACGAGGCGCAGTTTTTCGACATGAGCCTGGTGGAGGTGTGTCGCCAGTTGGCCGACCGGGGTACGCGCGTGATCGTGGCGGGGCTCGACATGGACTACACGGGGCAACCGTTCGGTCCGATGCCCGCTCTGATGGCCACGGCCGAATATGTGACCAAAGTGCACGCAATATGTGTGCGTTGCGGCAATCTGGCCCACCATTCCCACCGCCTTTTGGCGAGCGACAAACTGGTCGTCCTCGGCGAGAAGGAGACCTACCAGCCCATTTGCCGCCACTGTTTCCGCATAGCAATGGCCGAAAAGAGGGGGTGATCTCACCCATGTCGAGCGGCGCTTGAGAGTTTGTTTAGAGTTCGGCACCCGTTGTGCATTTGGGGACGAGTTAATCCAAATCGGGAGTTTAAGACTGCTGGCAGACTACGGCCCCGCGATCGACAACCTGTTTTTCGACTCCTCGCCCCTGCAGCGGCTAAAAGCCGCTGCAGGGGCGAGGGAGTCGGCAGTTTTGACAGGCAAAACTGCAAGATGAAGCTAATGTGAGAAGTATTGCCATCGCGGCTCTGCAAGCCGCGCACAGCCGCAGCCACATTCTGCGCTTTTGGGCGCTTCTTTGGCGCTTCTTTGGCGCTTTTGGGGCGCTTTTGGGGCGCTTTTTGGGGCGGAGGGCTGCCAACTTTTCGCTCGAGATGACACTTTTTCACCAACCTTTAAATACACAACAGACAACACAGCATTACCTGACACTAACTATAAAATCATGACGAAAAAGTTTTTTGCAGAACTGTTTGGCACCATGGTGCTTGTGCTGATGGGTTGCGGCAGCGCGGTGCTCAACGGAGGAGCCGGCTCGGTGGCCGCGGTCCTCACCATCGCCTTCGCGTTCGGTCTGAGCGTAGTGGCCATGGCCTACGCCATCGGCTCGATCTCGGGTTGCCACATCAATCCCGCCATCACGCTGGGCGTCTGGCTCAGCGGCCGCATGAGCGGCAAAGAGGCCGGGGTCTACATGCTGGCGCAGGTCGTGGGGGCCATCGTGGGCTCGGCCATCCTCTACGCTATCGCTACCGGCATGGGCATCACCGCCACATGTCCCTCGAGTGGAGCGGCTTACACCCCCACCGGAGCCAATCTCTTCGCCCCGGGCCACCTCGTGGCAGCCTTCGTGGCCGAGACGGTCTTCACTTTCATCTTTGTGCTGGTCGTGCTGGGAGCGACCGACAAGGGCAGCAACACCCAGAAGTTCGCCGGCCTGGCTATCGGTCTGGCACTGGTGTTGGTGCACATCGTCTGCATCCCCATCACCGGCACCTCGGTCAACCCTGCCCGCAGCATCGGCCCGGCGCTGTTCATGGGCGGCGAGGCCCTCTGTCAACTGTGGCTCTTCATCCTCTGCCCGCTGGTGGGCGCCGCTCTCGCTTCGCTGAGCTGGAAGGGGCTGACCTGCCAGTGCAAAAAAGGCAGCAAATAGAGCGCATAGATGTGTCAAAAAACGCGGCTGCCAAAGATTGGCAGCCGCGTTTTTTTTGCATAAATAAAACTTAAACGCTATTTTTGTGTGCCCGGAAGTTCAATCAGATTCTTAAGGTCCCGTAGCTCAGCTGGATAGAGCATCAGATTTCTAATCTGACGGTCTCAGGTTCGAATCCTGACGGGATCACGCAAGGCGGCTCATAATCAGTTGATTATGAGCCGCCTTGCGTTTTAATGCAGCGAGTTGGCACAACAAATGACCGGGTTAAAACAGTCATTCAATGCCAGCTCCTGTTTCTTCACTGAAGGAATAATCGTCGACACGGACCACTGTTTTTTATCGCCGCTGTTTTTCGATTCCAAAATAAATTTATAAATTTGTTTAATAAATTGTTGCGACCGAATTTTAATTATGAAGAGAGTCTTTATCATTTCGCCTTTTTGTCTGGGGGCGGTGGTCTCCCGGGGCGCCGACGCCAAGGGAGTTGCCACCAAAAACGCTGACGGTCAAGGGCAGGCGACCGCCCTGATCACCAACATCGGGGCCCGGCAGCGCGAGTCGCTCGACGGGGTATGGCGTTCGGTCATCGACCTGAGCGAGAAGGGGCTCTACTCCACCTCGCTGACCTCAAAAAAGGACCCTCACTATCTGGACGCCCGCTACACCGATCCGGGCAAGCTGCAGGAGTATGACTTCGGCACCGACAAGACCATTTTGGTCCCCGGCGACTGGAACATGCAACGTCCCGAGTGGTACTACTACGAGGGCGACATGTGGTATCGCCGTCTGTTCCAGGCCAAAAAAGAGGGCTCGAAACGCCGGTTCATCTACTTCGGCGCGGTCAACTACCGGTGCAACATCTATCTGAACGGCAAACCGCTCGGCTCGCACGAGGGGGGCTTCACACCGTTCAATGTCGAGGTAACCAACCATTTGGTCGACGGCGAAAATTCGCTGATCCTTCTTGTCAACAATCGCCGCGACAAGAGCAACATACCCACCATCGTGATGGACTGGTGGAACTATGGCGGCATCACACGCCCGAGCTGGCTTGTGTCGACCCCCAAGACCTTTATCCGCGACTATTGCATTCAGCTGGCCCGTGGCGATGCGGCCCGCATCAGCGGTTGGGGGCAGCTCGACGGAGACGACCTCGGGCAGCAGGTAACACTGCGCATCCCCGAGCTGGGCATCGACCGAAAGGCGACCTGCGACGCCACCGGCCGGGCGGTGTTCGACATCGCGATCAAAAAAGCGACCCTCTGGGAGCCCGAAAACCCCAAGCTCTACGACGTCCTTCTCGCCTCGAAAGATGACAGTGTCGCCGACCGCATCGGCCTGCGCACCATCGAAACCCGCGGCAATGAGGTGTTGCTCAACGGGCGCAAGATATTCCTGCGGGGCATCTGCATCCACGAGGAGGCTCCCTTCAGCAGCGGACGCGCCTGGGCGCCCGAGCAGGACGCCATTTTGCTCGGGTGGGCCAAAGAACTGGGTTGCAACTTCATACGCCTGGCCCATTATCCTCACAACGAGGATATGATACGCCTTGCCGAGCAGATGGGGCTGATGGTGTGGAGCGAGATACCGGTCTATTGGCCATCGACTGGGAGAACCCGGCCACCTATGCCAACGCCCTGATCCAGCTCGAGGAGAACATCACCCGCGACCGCAACCGTTGCAACATCGTCGTATGGTCGGTGGCCAACGAGACCCACATCTCCGATGCCCGTCTGAACTTCCTCCGAGGGCTGATAGACAGAGCGCGAGAGATGGACAACACGCGCCTGGTGTCGGCGGCGCTGCTCAAAAACACCCCAAAGGGCACTGCCACCGTGGAGGTAAAAGACCCGCTGCTGCCCTATATCGACCTTGTGAGTTTCAACCAGTATAACGGATGGTACGGCGCAGGCGGCCCCGAGCTGTGCGACAAGATCGTGTGGAACCTGCCCAAGGACAAACCCGTCTTCATCAGCGAGTGGGGCGGCGGAGCGCGTTACGGCTTCCACGACCCAACGCGAAAGGCCTATTTCTCGGAGGAGTACCTCGAGGATGTCTACACCCATCAGATCGCCTCGATCGGCAGGATCGAGGGTCTTGCGGGGTGCTCGCCCTGGCTGCTGATGGATTTTCGCTCGCCGCGCCGCCAACTGCCCGGGGTTCAGGACGAGTTCAACCGCAAGGGGTTGGTCTCGGACAAGGGCCAACGCAAACTCGCCTTCTACGTCCTGCAGAAGTGGTACCTCGACATGGCTCGGGCCGAGAAACAGGCCGCTGCAGGCAAACCCGCCGGAAAGAAGTAGCCCCCACCCGGCGGCCAAAAATCAGCGGGGAGTTTCGCAAAAAAACGCGAAACTCCCCGCTGATTTTTGAACGACAGGAATCATCGATATTGATAGTTAAATAACGATGCGGAGCGGAGCCAGCGAAGGGCTGCCCGAGCGCAAGCGAGATTTTGCAGCCCGTAGCCCGGGATGGCTCCGGTCCGCCGGCCTCTGCGAGGCCGAAAAACAGTAACCATGTCATCACGAGGTTACTCGCAACTCTGTCGAATGACAAGTAGAAATGCTGGCGCCTCTTTGCCCGCCAACTTTCCGACAAATGGCGCGAACAGAAAATCTAACCAAACTCTCATATCTCACAGTACGATCGACAGCCTGCGTTTTTATTCCCATATCAGCACCGTACAGTCTTCGGAGAGTAGCGACAACTGCCTGCCAGCCAGCGTCCCGTCTCCAAACACCTTGCGACCCTTCATACCCGGGCGCGTGGCCAGCTCGACGGTCATCGCGGCGCTGCTTTTGTTGACCACCACGGTCATGTAACGCTTGCCAGAGATCATCGAGCGCATCAGCGCCCCCGGCGCGGGCCTTGCGAAATGAAAATCGGCGGCGGTGATCTGCTCGCGCAGCAGTGTCGCCATCACATCGGCCAGAGGCGCCCTGTCGCCCGAGATGGCCGCCCCGATCTCGACCAGCGAGGGTATCCATATCGCCCGGCCGCTGCCGTAGTTGTTGACCGTAGCCACCACATCGTCCCCGTCGCGCCCTATGATCTGCGCCTGATAGGGACGTATGATCCCCTTCCACAGGTGTGCAGGCAGCTTCTCGGCAGGGTTCTGCAGCGGCAGGCCGAACACATTGTCCACATATTTGAACTCGGCCAGATCGGCCCCGAACATCTCTTTGAGCGGGAAGCCGCTTTGCATCACACAGTGGGCATTCTCGTCGTAACAGGCTGTCAATCCGGTGGCTATGAGCGTCCCTCCGCCACGGACCCACGCCGTGATCCGGGGCCACTGCCACGACGAGATCGATATTACGTCGGTCAGCACCACCGCCCTGCCCCTGGCCGTAGAGGGATTCCAGTCGTAATTGTCCATGTCGCGTATGTCCGGAGCGATCCCCCAACTGTTCAACGCCTCGTACGAGCCCACCATCGAGCGCATCATCGCCAGGCCGGGTCGCCGCCCCGCAGCAGCAGAGACGCTGCTCTTCTGCGATCCTTCATACTGATTGCCAACGAAGTATGACTGAATATTATAGAGCATCGCTACTGCCGGGATCATCGGTTTGGCCTCTTTGAAGAAATCTTTGCAGTCGACAATGGTTCGGTTGACCTCCGAGGCCATCCGCAAACGGTCGCTGGGCTGACGCTGAAAGTCGATCATGCCCCATTCTCCGGCCTCCTTGCCCGTTGCGCGCTGGTTGAGCGTCCAGAAGATAACCCCCTGAGCGCCTGCGCCGATGCCCGTCCACAGCCACTGAGCTATCTCTTCTCTGGTGGGACACATGACGGTGTTGCCGCTGTAGGTTACGTTGCCGCCTTGCAACTCGGTGATCCAGAATGGATTTTGCATGGCGTTGGTGCGGATTATGTCGCACATCATCGACACGCCCATGGCATATTGTACACGGTCGAACAGCCCGAAATGCCAACTCAGGTGCATCGACGCTCCGAGCGAGGTCAGATAGCCCGCCATCTGCCGGAAGTCGTACTCGGGCAGCGTCGAGAAGATCTGGTGCGGGTTGACGTGGCGAAAATGTTTGGCGTCGTACTTGAGGATCTCGTCCGAGATGAATTTCAGATACCAGGAAGTCACATAACGCAGAAAATATTCGTCCTTGAACGTGGCGCGCATGTAACCGTTGTTGTATGAGGGGCTTTCGGGCGTGTACTTAAAGTTTTTGTACTGCGCCCCGGCCCATGCTCCCGACGGCACTTTGGGGCTCCCCTGCCCGGGCTCGTTCTGCAACACCCAACAGTAGAGAGCCGGATGGTCCTTATAATGAGACACCAGCACACGTATATACTCGGCGACGCTCTGCAGCTGTCTCTCGTCGCGCGGAAACTTGAACCCTCCCACATCGTCCGAGGCGTTCAGCCCGCCGGCCGAGCTCATGTCGGCAATGTCGGCCGCCGAAGCTGTCGGGAAGATGGTCGCAAAAATCCTGATGCCGTACCGCGCCGCCTGGTCGAACGCCGTGTCGTACATCGAAAAATCCCACTTGTCGCCCACATGCACATGACTCTCGAACATGCGTATGCGACACACTTTCATGTTGTTGTCGTTGAGTATCCTGAACCACTGCCCGATGTCCTCCCCGCTCTGTCCCGGCTCGATAAACACCTGCGCCCCCACCAGCGGATAGTCGCTCTTCTGCCCGTACACCCCCGACACGGCAGCGCACATCAGCAACATCGAAAAAATTCTTTTCATCCTGATGCGATTTTCACACAACCGGGGTGCATCGCACACCCCGACTATCTCTCTTTTTTGGTTATCCTGACCGGGAGCGATTTCAACCCGGGATATTCGACCTTGGCCACGGGTATGTCGCCGACCCTCCAGGCGGGAAAGTGCGACAGAGCCTCGGCGAGTTTGGCCCGCGCCGTCTCGGCCTCCCCGGCGCCGCCGCCGGAAGCGATGCTCTCCTTCTCGAATATGTCGCGCTGAATATCATAAAATTCGCCCGTGCTGTAGAGTTTGTAACGGTGGTCGCGAATGTAGCGGCGGGCTTGGGGGTTGGGTTTGTCGGCCCCGGCGATAAAGTTGTCGTAGTGGCAAAAGACCCAACTGCGCGGCGTCCCCTTTTGGCCCGTCACCTGAGGCAGAAAGCTCACCCCGTCGGTGTCCCATTCGGCGGGGACGGCAACGCCCATCGCCTGGGCCATCGAGGCCATCACGTCGGTCATGTCGACCAGATCGGCGCACACCCCTGCCCGCCCCTGACGCGCGCCGTAAGCGACGATCAGCGGCGCATGGGTGCCGGCGTCGGTGGTGAGCCCCTTGCCGCCCCTGATGCGTGTGCCGTCCTTCATGGCGGTAACTATATCCTTGCCTGTGCCGTTGTCTCCGGTGAAGATTATCAGAGTGTTGTCATAAAGTCCCTCGCGTCGGAGCTTTTCGACCACACGCCCCACCATACGGTCGCAATACTCCATCATGTCGGGAAAATAGCGGGTGTTGCTTTTGAAGCGTCCCTCTGAATTGGTGTTCCAGTCGCTGCTGGCCGGGGTCGACACAAAAGGCTCATGCACCAGCACCATAGGCAGATAGAGCAGAAACGGGCGATCGCGGTTCTGCTCGATGAACCGGTCGGCAAAATCGGCAAACAGATCGGGCCCGTAGTCGTCCCTGCGACGGTCGAGCGTCTTGCCGTTTTGCTCGATCAGCGGATCGGCATAACGCTCGCCGCTGCTCTTGCTGTAGCTCAACTGCCAGAGACAGTAGCTGTCGAATCCGAAATGATCGGGCAACAGTGAGTTGTAGCCCAGTTGCCACTTGCCCGCGATGGCGGTGGCATAACCAGCCATGCGTGCCAGGTGGCCGAACGTCTTCTGGTCCTGGTTCATAAACCCGAACTGCACGTAATTCTTGTGATTGTACCTGCCTGTCATCACCTCGACCCGCGTGGGGGTCGAAAGGGGCTGGGAATAAGCGTAGTCGAAACGTATGCCCGTGCTGGCCAACCGGTCGATATTCGGGGTGCGATAGGTGCTGCCGTATGCGCCTATGCACTCGTAGCCCATGTCGTCGGCCAGTATGAATACGATGTTGGGCTTGTCGGGACGGGCCGTGGCCGGGCCTTCTGGAGCCTTTGGAGCCCTGCCCGCAGCCGCCCCGGCAGCCGCCATCGAGGCGCTCCCCAACAGCATCGGTACGATCAGTAGAGTGGTTCTCATCGTTGTCTGCAAGAGTGCGGTACAAATATATAAGAAATTTTAATAAATCTGTCCGCATCACCGCGGAAATGCGAATGGCAGATCGTTGTTCCACTCGCCGCCGGCGCCGCGATAGAGCACCGGCAGGCGACCATCGGCGGCTTTCAGAGCCAGATAGGCCATATACATATTGTACCCCACGCCGCAATCGCCGCCCAGCGACCACGCCACGATGCACGGATGGCCCGCCACTCGCTTCTGCTGGGCCAGCACGCGCCTAACGAAGAGCTCCACCAGCCGCGGGTCGTTGGACAGAGCCCCGTCGATATTGCGGTCGCCTATGCGCTCACCGGCATTGACATTGGCCTGATCGACAACCATCATCCCCACCCTGTCGCACAAGTCGTAGAACCACACGGGCTGCGGATAGTCGACGCACAGCAGTGTCGTCCCACCCCGTCGAAGCTCCGTGAGGCGTTTTTCGGTGGCCTGGCGTGTAGGCTCAGCATTGAAACGGACGCATTTGGACGGCACGGCGCCCCTGATGGCGTCCCACCCTGCCCCGTCGGAGACAAATCCCACAGTGTAAGGTACATATTCGACATTCCGGCCGCCATATTTGATGTACATCGTCCCTCTGAACAGCTTCGGACTCCCAACGCGCCAGACATCGGCGGCCGTAAAGCTTCTGATCTTCACCTCGAAACGCAACGTATCGCGCGCCCCTCCCTTGAGGGTTACCCCGCGCAGGTCGTAATGTATCAGTTTGCTCTCGGACGAAAAGATGTCGTAACCCAACTCGAAGCTCTCATCGCCCGAGGCGGCATTGTGCAGCGACACAGCGACATGCAACGTCCCGCTGCCGGCCGCCGCATCATAGCGGCCCTCGATCGCATAATCCTCCACCCTGACCACCGGTTGACCCATCAGGGCGGCACGCAGGACAGTGGCCCGCGCGCCGGGGATGGTCTCCATCAGGGCGCCGTAGCCTTCTTCGGCAGTGAGCGTAAGGGTATTGCGCCCCTCGACGATCAGCTGCGTTACGTCTATTTCCGAGAAGACCCTGCTGTCCTGCACCATGCCGGCCTCATGGCCGTTGAAACTCACCTTCGCCTGTGGCAACCCTTCTACGCGCAGGAAAACCTGTTGCCCCCGCCAGCGAAACTGCAGATCGGCCTGCCCTACGTAGACGCCCCGTCCGGTGGGCTGAAGGGCTATCTCCTTGTAATAGACCGCCCGCAAACGATCGCCCGCCTCGGCGTCCTGGCGTGTGGTGTAGCTCACAAACTCGTGTCTCAAAGTGGCGCACCCCACAGAGGCGGCCAGGGGCGCCTCCCATCCGGGATATTGCCCCCGGGCGGTCAACCCACAGAGGCACAGCGCCCCCAAAATCAAAACTTTTCTCATCATCTCTTTCTCACCGCTAAAAAATCGTCCGTCGCGACATCACAATCCTCCTCCGTGGAGTCGATGCCGTATCCGGTCATCATCACATTGTCGTCATCTCTGCGGGCATCCTCGGCAGCCATCGCCTCCAACGCCTCCAGCGCAGCCTCTCCCTCGCGCATGCACTGCCCGAGGTCCCCCTCGACCTGGCTCATCGCCCAGCCGCGCGCATAACTGTCGTATGCGTCGAACACCCCGCATATCCTCGCGTAGAGCTCCTCTATCGAGGCCACCTCTCCACGCTCGACCGCGTCGCACAGTCCCTCGACCACGCTGCGGGGGGCGTACATCCCCCCCATGTCGACCCACGGCCCACAGCCCGCCTCGTCGGCCTCTCCCTTGCAGCCGGCCAGAACGGCGAACAGGGTCGCCTGCCACGCTTTGCGGTAGAGCGCCAGCCCTCGACGCAACATCGTCTGTCGGATGCGCACCCGCCGGAAGGTGCAGACCTCGGCCGGCTGCTCCAACAACCTCTCCGAATGGCGTATGGCAGCCCTTATGGCCTCTCCGAGGTAGGGATTGTACGGCTGGTAATTGATCTTGTCGCGCCGTTCGCCTGTGCGCCTGTCGCGTCGGGGCCACTTGCCCACATCGCGCAACGTGCCGTAACTTCGCAGGTTGGCCCCCGGCATAAGGTACGACCGTCCCTCCTCCTCAATGAGGTAAGAGAAAGGGAAGTCGCGCGTATCGTGATGGCTGGTGTGGCGTCCGAGCGTCATGGTGAAAGCCCCCTCGCGGGCGGGCAGCATGACGCAGGCATTGCTGGCCATTTTGCCTCCGCGCAGGTGAACGCCCTGATGCACAGGTCCTGTCTTGAAGAGATGATTGCTCTGGTTGGCGCCGCTGCCCGCGTTGAAAAACGAGAATATGCCCGCTATGAGCAGCGAACTGCGGTGGTGGCTCACCGTGAATGGCCCCGCAAAGATCGACACCGCCTCGCCGCACGCAAAAACGCTGCAGGCGAACAGCAGCGAGTCGCTCGCTGTGAAGCCATCCTCGAGGGTCGTCCCCTCGCCCACGAACGTACGACGGAGCGTGGCGCCCGTGTCGAGGATCGCCTCGCGAGCAAAGACGAAGTCGTGAGCCATAACCCCCGTCCCCACCCGTGCGTTCTCGCCAATGGCGCCGTTACGCAGGCTGCGGGCGCCGAGGATCGACGCCCCGCGACCGATCTTCACGTCGGTGAGCTCCCCCACCCCGCGGATCATGGCCCCCTCGCCGATGCTCATCCGCCGGGACGCGGAAGCCTCGACGCTGCGGGCTATCATCCGCTCCAGCGCCTCGATCAGCCGGGGACGGTGGCGATAAAGAGCCATCATATAGGCGATCTGGGCGGTCATCCCCTCGAAAAGAGGCACCTCGCGCCCCCCTACTTCGTTGATGACGGCCACCCGCACCCCGCCTCCGAACGTGCTCTGCCCCGTGCACTGCACCACTCCGACATCCTCCATGAAAACCCCGCTCCCCACATCGCACCGCATCATCGGCGAGTGTATATTGTTGACAATCACCCTGTCGTCCACCGTACAGTCGACCAGGCAGGCGTTGTGCAGCATGGCCGGACGAAGTTCACCTTCGGGCGTAGCGACCATCCCCTCGATGCAACCCAGACGCACATCGCCCTTGAAATAACATCCGTTGATGGACGCGGCGGTGAACCTTTCGGCCACCTCGATCCGCATCCAATCTTCGGCCCGGTTGCCTCTTTCCTCGAGCGAAGAGAGCTCCTGTGGAGTTAAATTTCTGTACCCGACCTTCATAAAACGCAATAAATATTACAAATATACGTTTTTTATTTGTATCTTCGCCTTAAAATTTCATAACCATGGCAAGCATACGCAGTATCAAGAAAGACATCGATTACCTCGTTTCGGAGGTTATTTCGGATTGCTATTTGACCATCTACTTCTCTCCCAACAAGAAAGAACAGGCGTTCTCCTTGATGGAAGAGGCCATCGCTCTGCGTAACAACCTGGTAGAACGGGCCAACCACCCCGCCGAGAAGAGCAACCCCCACCTGGTGGCGCGCCACTATGGCCAACTTCGCCGTGACCTGCTCGAGGGTGTCGACCATCTTTTCCAAAAACTGAGCCAGATCGGCAAGTAGCCCCGAGAAAGACTCGGAAAAGGCTCGTGGAAGGTCCGGGGGCATCGCTTCGCCCTGCTCTGGTCGCTTCCATTGTCATGTTGGATTGAACTTCCTCTCCGACGGTCGGCCAAGATCGTCGGATGAACTGAATACTTGATACTTAACCACTCGGACCATGAAACTTTTTGTCCTCGCTCTTTTTGCATTGTTTTTTTACCATCCGACCGCCGGGGCCAAAACGCCCGACACTTTCAAAAACAAAGCCAAAGTCGAACAGGATTCAAAATTCACCGATCGGCACGCTTCCCGGGCCATCGTCAAGGCCGAAGAGCTGATCGACCGTTTCGTAACCACCCCCGCGATGATCCGCGACCGGGCCAGTGAACAACAGGGTCAGAATTGGGACTCGATCGAGCTTGTCGACCAGCAGGAGT
Organism: Bacteroidia bacterium; assembly: GCA_025999315.1. Lineage (GTDB taxonomy): Bacteria > Bacteroidota > Bacteroidia > Bacteroidales > Rikenellaceae > JAIRQC01. Next base: position 37,640 of record BNXD01000007.1, read on the forward strand.
TGACCGACGGCAAGATCGAGTACACCCTGCGATACTCCTCAGGCGCTTATAGCACCGAGGTCCGCAGCACGGTCAGCGGCCCGCGCAACGTCGTTGTCGACATTCTGGGGCCGGCCGACGGCCCGACCGCCAACCTTTCGGCCCACGACGCCAAACCTCTGGTGGCCAAGTGCCGCGAGTGGTACAACGTCGATCCCCACTACTGCAAAATAGTGAATCTGATCGAAGAGCAGGTCGTAGCGAAGATCAACTACGACTGGACCGACTTTTTCGACATCGAAAAGCACACCGACGAAGAGGCGCTTGCGTTGGGAGTGGGTCTCTGCGGCGCTTATGCCAAGCTGGCCTACAGTGTGTTGCACAAAGCAGGCTACAAGGTAGAGATATGGTCGTCCCTCACCGGCAAACACGCCTGGAACCACGTGATCCTGCCGGACGGCAAGACGCTCTACGTCGATTGCGCGTGGTACGACAACATCTACGAAAACAATCCCCAAACCAAAGATCATCAGGCCTTCTCGCCCTACTTTGTTACCTACGACAAACAATTCTTTGAACACTCCCACCACAAAAATATAGACATGCACTGCGGCTGGAAAGACTCTTACCTGTATATAAAGAACTACTGAACAGACTCTTGCAACGCATCCACAACATTTCCCATTCTGCACGGGACGAGTCTTGCCCGCACTTCGCGCAGCGATCAAAATCACTCCCCATGATAGTGATCTCTGTGGTTAAGGCCCCATAAAAATGCAAATTGCGGCCGGAAAGATGCTTTTCTTTATGGTAAAAAATCATTACCTTTCGGAAAATATCTTACGACCATGGAATATAGCCGGATGTTGAACGAGTATGGCCCGGCGGCTACCGCACAGCAGGTGGCCGCCCTGGTCGACAAGGCGCGCACAGATGCTACGCGCAACCACAACACCGAGGTTTACAAGCTGTGCTACAGCACGATCGACCTCACGCAGCTCAACGTCACCGATTCGGTGTCGCACATCACCTCTTTCACGCAGAAGGTCATGGAGTTCGGCCGATCGTTCCCGGCGGTGCCCAACGTAGCCTCGATCTGCGTCTATCCGGTCTTTGTCGAGACGGTGGCGCTGGCCATCGGCGACGGCAACATGGCCATCACGAGCGTCGGCGGCGGATTTCCCTCTTCGCAGACCTTTGCCGAGGTCAAGATGCTCGAGATCGCGATGGCCATCGAGAACGGGGCCGACGAGATCGACATAGTCATCAACGCAGGTCAACTGCTCGACGGACAGTATGACCAGCTGGCCAGTGAGATAGAGCTCCTGCACCGCGAGATGGGCGAGGGGACGACGCTCAAGGTGATCATAGAATCGGGCGCGCTCAAAACCCCCGAGCTGATCCGCAAAGCCTCGCTGCTGGCGATGTTTGCGGGGGCCGACTTTGTCAAAACGTCCACCGGCAAGATCGACATCGCCGCCACACCCGAGGCCGCAATGGTCATGTGCCAAGCCATCAGGGATTACTACACCCGAACGGGACGAAAAGTGGGCTTCAAGGCCGCCGGAGGAGTAAAGACCGCCGAGGATGCCGCGCTCTACTACACTATCGTCGAGGATGTTCTGGGCCCGGAGTGGCTCACCCCGGCGTTGTTTCGCATCGGCGCAAGCTCGGCTGCCAACAATATCCTCGGCTCGATCACCGGCAAAGAGATCAAATATTTTTGACCGGAGGGCGTGAGTGGGGGGGGAGGTGATAAAGTCATGGCCCCCGGAAGAGAGAGCGATTATTTCACCGGAGGGGATTGTCCCGGAGGAGAGGATCATCTTAACAAAAACACATCTGCGGAAACCATACCGCAGATGTGTTTTTTGTACGCACCGCCATGAGCATTCTAAAGGTCATGAAAACGGATGAACTACAGTCAGTAAGAACAGATTGAACCGCAACAAAAAAACTCAGACACGGCAGCCAAACCTGCCCCAGACACGGTCCTGTCACACTTTATCTCGACAACATGCTCTCTGCGGCAAATCCGAAAGTTGCATCTCTCGTTTCATCAATATGGCGAAAATCAGATGAAGATCACAGTGTCCTGCGCAGGCGGGCCACGTCGATCTTCATCGACTCGCGGTATTTGGCGACGGTGCGCCGGGTGATGTTGTAGCCCCGGGCTTTGAGAATGTCAAGCAACTGCTGATCGTTCAGCGGATTGCGTTTGTCCTCCTCCTCTATTGACTGCATCAGTATGTGCTTGATCTCCGACGAGGAGACCTCGCTGCCGCTTGCGGTGGCTATCGCCTCCGAAAAGAGCTGTTTGAGCGGGATGGTGCCGAACGATGTCTGTATGTATTTGCCGTTGACGACCCTCGAAATGGTGGAGATGTCGAGGCTGGTGGCTTGCGCTATATCCTTGAGTATCATTGGGCGCAGCCTGGTTGTATCGCCGCTGCGAAAATACTCTTTCTGATAGCTCAGTATGGCCTGCATGGTCCTGAGCAGGGTGTCGTGCCGTTTCTGGATCGAGTGGATGAACCATCGCGCCGCATCGATCTTCTCCTTGACGAACTGCCGCGCCTGCTCGCTCTGCTCTTTGGTGAGACCCTCGCCCACATTGCTGTGGTTGAGCATCTCCATATAGCGCTGATTGATGCGCAGTTCGGGCAAATTGGCCGATGAGAGCGACAAGTCGAGGCGGTCGTTTGAGGTGTCGAGTATGAAGTCCGGGGTTATATAGCTTATCCCACCGTTGCGCTGCTCGTTATGCAGGTTGCCCGGCTTGGGCCACAGTCGCCGTATATCGTCGCAGGCGTCGCGAAACTGCTCCTCTGTTACTCCCAGTCGCGAAATGACCTTCTCAAAATGCCTCTTCGAGAACTCTTCAAAGCAACATTCGATGATCCGGGTGGCCAGTTTCTGACTTTCGCTCTTGTCGGGTATCATCCTCAGCTGCAGGAGCAGACACTCGCGCAGGTTGCGCGAACCGACGCCCACCGGCTCCAACTCGTGGATGATGTGCAGAACCTGCTCGAGCTCCCCGGCCGAAGTTTCGATGCCAAGGCTGAAGGCAATATCGTCGGCCAGCGACGAGAGGTCGCGACGCAGGTATCCGTCGTCCTCGATGCTGCCCACCAAATATTCGGCCAAGGTCAACTCGCGCGAAGTAAGGCTTTTATATCCCAACTGCCGCATCAAAAACTCGCTCATGCTCTCCCCGCCGAAGATGTTGTAGTCGGCGGGCGGCATCGAACTTTTGTCGCCCCCTGACGAAGCGTAACGATAGGAACGCGCCTCCTGTTGGTCGACATATTCGTCGACCGAGATCTCCTTGGGCTGATCCTCCAGGCTCCCTTCCGGTTCTTCGCTATCGAGGGCAGGATTCTCCTCCACCTCCTGCTTGATCTTCTCCTCGAGCTGTGGAGTGGTGATCTCCAACATCTTGATGCGCTGAATCTGCTGAGACGAAAGTTTCTGCGTCTGGCGCTGCAATTGCTGTTGACTGAGGCGGCCTGTCATTAGGAGGTCGTTTAAAGAGTTTGCCTATTTTTTTCTGTCTCTTTTTACAATCGTTTCGGACCGCTTGCTTGCGCGCGACCTTCAAAACCTAAAATTCTGCATTCTTGGGGGTTCGAGGGAACGGGATAACGTCGCGGATGTTGCTCATGCCCGTAACGAACAGCACCAGACGCTCGAATCCGAGCCCAAAACCGCTGTGCGGCGCCGTGCCCCAGCGTCGTGTGTCGAGATACCACCACATATCCTTCTCGTCGATGTTCATCTCGGCGATCTTCCCTCGCAGAGTGTCGTAGTCGGCCTCGCGCTCCGATCCTCCGATGATCTCGCCGATCTTCGGAAAGAGCACATCCATCGCCCTGACTGTTTTGCCGTCGCTGTTGAGCTTCATGTAGAAGGCCTTGATCTCCTTGGGGTAGTTGACCAGAATGACCGGCCGCTGAAAATGTTTCTCGACCAGGTAACGCTCGTGCTCGCTCTGCAGATCGAGGCCCCACCCCACCGGAAACTCGAACTTATGGCCGCTGGCTTCCAGTATCCTGATGCCTTCGGTATAGTCCAGTCGCACGAAATCACACTCCGCGACCGCCTTCAGCCGCTCTATCAACTCCTTGTCGAACATGTCGTTGAGAAACTGCAGATCGTCCGCGCAATGCTCCAGCGCATAGCCGATCAGAAATTTCAGAAAATCCTCGGCCAGATCCATATTGTCCTCCAGCTCGTAGAAGGCCATCTCGGGCTCGATCATCCAGAACTCGGCCAGGTGGCGCGGGGTGTTGGAGTTCTCGGCTCGGAACGTGGGGCCGAACGTATAGACCTGCGACAGCGCCAAGGCCCCGAGCTCGCTCTCCAGCTGGCCCGAAACGGTGAGGCTGGTGTGCTTGCCGAAAAAATCCTGTCCAAAGTCGACCTCGCCGCCCTCCGTCCGGGGCACATCGGCCAGATCGAGGGTGGTGACCGTGAACATCGCCCCCGCCCCTTCGGCGTCCGAGGCGGTGATCAGCGGAGCGTGCAGGTAATAGAATCCTCTGTCGTTGAAGTATTTGTGAATGGCGAAAGCCAGTGCATGACGAATGCGCAACACAGCGCCGAAGGTGTTGGTACGGGGGCGCAGGTGGGCAATGTCGCGCAGAAATTCGAGCGAGTGCCCCTTCTTCTGCAGGGGATAGGTAGCCGGATCGGCCGTGCCGTATATCTCTATGGCCGAGGCTTGTATCTCGACCGGCTGGCCCGAACCCAGCGACTCGACCAGCCTGCCGTCCACGCGAAGGCACGCCCCGGTGGAGATATTCTTCAGCAGCTCCTGGTCAAAATGCGCCACATCGACCACCACCTGAATGTTGTGTATGGTCGAGCCGTCGTTCAGAGCGATGAACGACACGTTGTTGTTCCCCCTTTTTGTTCTGACCCAGCCCTTTACCGTAACGTCGATGTTCCTCTCATCTCCTCGCAGCAGCTCTGCGATACGCGCCCTTGAATTCTGTCTCATTCCTTTGTTTGATATGTTTCGGTATGTCCATTGTAATCAACTCTTTGCAAAGGCTTGCATATCTCGGTCTCACTCCACGTCAACTCGACCAGCATAGAGGGATATGAACTGCCCAGCACCCCCTCCATATCGCTGAGGGTGCACCTGAGCGTCCCTTCGCAGAGACGGGGCAACTTGCCATTCCCGCACGAAAGCCTGTAAAGCAAAGGCGTAGAAGCAGATACATAGTAGCTGTATCCGTAATATCTGGCGTCGGCGATAAAGGATGTGCCTCCTGCCGAGCCGCTCAAAGAGTATGTCGCGCCATACATGCGCCCCCAGGTAGAGGCGGGATCGGCGGCCAGGTCGGCCGTCAGGTGGAAGGAGAAGGGCCACTCCGAGGTGTTTCGCTGATCGACCGTGGCATCGATATATGCCGCCACATCGTCGGCCGCGATCGCCCAGTCGTTGTCGCCGTAGGAGGTGATCGTGTAGTTGCTCACCGAGGTGTAGACGCGGTACAGACCATTCCAGTAGTCGCCGCCGATGACAAAAAACTTGTTGCTGGCATTGTCCGGGGCGGTGGTTATGGTCCACTCTGCGCCCGGATCGTCGAGCATCATTCCGCCCGTATCGATATAAACGTCGCCACCTTTGGTGCTCAGATCGAACGCATTGATATATTCGTCGTTGGCGGGATAGTGTATGGTCCACTTGCCGGGCGAGGTCTCGGTGACGGTCGAGCCCGATATGTCGTCGGAGCCGAAAAAGATGGCCTTCAACGAACGCTCCACCTCGTCCGAAGTGGTAACCATGACCTGCCCCAGGTCGGCAATGCCCTGATCCTGAGCCTCACGCAGCAGGATAAACAGACGAAAGGCTACATTGGCCGGCTCCATGGCGACCGAATTCTGCAACGCCGCCCCTTGGTAAATGCTCAGGCCCGGAGCCACCGGCGAAGGAGGAGTGATCTCGGGCTTATCGATGCAACCCGACGCAAGGAGCGCGATGCCGACAAGAGAGATGACAAATTTTTTCATGGCGGATATGCTATATATGGTTCAAAACAACACTTGTGCAAATGTAGCAATAATATTGTGAAAATCCGCCGGGCGCTTAAAACGTTCGATTAAAATCACCACCCGGGCAAGCTCTGCAACAAGGAGTGCATGGCTCTTTTCAGGCCTTCTTTTTTCCCATCCGGGCAATGTAGCCCAGCAGCAGCGTGGGCACGGTGGCGATCACGGCCACCATCCAGTCGCGGGCCGAGAGCGGGACGGTCCTCAACGCCTCGCCGCCGAAAGTTACGATCAGATATTGCCCCACGACGATCAGCACAAGGGTCAGAAGGAACGTCCGGCAACCACCCAAGCCGCCCAGCGGGCCGTGCGTGCTGCCAAACGATCGGGCGTTGAGCAAATTCCACACCTGCAACATCACAAACAGGGTGAAAAACATCGACTGACGGTAAACCGTTACCCCATCGCCCCACGCCACCAGCAGAGAGAGCAACGCCACGGCAAACAGCCCTCCCGCCCCGAGGATCATCCTGCGCATGGGGAGGGTTATGATGAACTGGTCGGCAGGACGCGGCCGTTCGTTCATCACCGCCCGCGAGGGAGGCAGCGAGGCGAGGGCCATGGCGGCAAAGGTGTCCATTATAAGGTTGATCCACAGCATCTGTGTGATGGTCAGCGGCATCTGGTGGCCGAAGATCGACCCGGCGAAGACCACCGCGAGCGCCGCCACGTTGACCGTGAGCTGGAACATCACAAAACGTCCGATATTTTTGTAGAGCGACCGGCCCCACATGACGGCGTTGGCAATGGTGGCGAACGAATCGTCGAGCAGCGTTATGTCGCTCGCCTCCTTGGCCACCGAGGTGCCGCTGCCCATCGACAGCCCCACCTGCGCCATGCGCAACGCCGGAGCGTCGTTGGTCCCGTCGCCCGTAACGGCCACCACCTGCCCCGTCTGCTGCAGAAGCATCACCAGGCGCTGCTTGTCGAGGGGACGCGCGCGCGACATCACCCTTAGCTCGCCCACCACTGCGAGCAGCTGCTCGTCGCTCATCGCCTCGAACCCGGCTCCGGTGATATGGTTGCGCTCGAGAGTGTCGCCCTCGCCCCACAACCCGATCTGGCGCGCTATCTCGATGGCCGTAGCGCTCGTGTCGCCCGTTACGACCTTTATGGCGATCCCCGCGGCGAGACATTCGGCCACTGCCGAGGGCACATCCTCACGCACCGGATCGGCAATGGCAACGATGGCGGCGGGCGTCAACTTCTCCCTGAGCGCCTCCTCGCACGTGGCGGCGTCGGTGGCGCTCCACGCCACGGCGAGCGTACGCATCGCCTGCCTCTGATAGCCGTGCAGCAATTCGGTGTGCCGTTCGAGTATCCCCTCGCCGCACAGAGCCAGCACAAATTCGGGAGCGCCCTTGACGTATAGCATCCGGCGACCGGCCACCGGCGACTCGACCAGCGAGGCCATCATCTTCCTTTCGGCGCTGAACGGCATACGGTCGACAACCACCGCCCGGTCGCGATAGTCGCGGTAGTCCTCGCCCTGTTCCCTGATCCACAACAACAACGCACCTTCGGTGGGGTTGCCGACGGGTTGTCCTTCGGCATCGATGAAAGCGGTCGAGTTGACGGCGAGCGATTCGTTGAAAGCCTTCCGGTCCATCTCGCCCAGCAGGTCCATCGCCCGCACCTGCATGCGGTTCTGCGTCAGGGTGCCCGTCTTGTCGGTGCAGATCACCGTTACGGCGCCCATCGTCTCGCAGGCGTGCATCTTGCGCACCAGGTTGTTGGTGCGAAGCATCCGTCGCATGCTCATGGCCAGACTGAGGGTGATGCTCATCGGCAACCCTTCGGGCACGGCCATCACAATGATGGCCACCGCCACCATAAAGTAACCCAGCAGGTGCGTCAGCGCATCATACCATCCCCACCAGTGCGCGCCACCTTCGACGAACAGCCCCTTGGCGGCCAGTATCACAAAGATCGCCACGGCCATCGACACTCCAACCTTGCCGATCAGGGACGACAGGCGGTCGAGCTGCCGTGTGAGCGGGCTCTTTTCGGTGCGGGGGCGACTGACGTTCAGGGCTACCCTGCCGTATTCGGTGGCGTCGCCCACCGCATCAACCTCCAGTGTGGCGCTCCCCTCGGCAACGGTGGTCCCCCTCAACAGTCGGTTCGACGGGTAGGTCGCCTCGCTGTCGAAATGGGCCGGATCGATGGTTTTGGAGGTTACGGGCTCGCCCGTGAAGGTCGATTCGTTGACCAGCAGCGAGCCCGCCTCGACCAGACGACCGTCGGCCGGGATCTCGTCGCCCGTCTCGAGCAGCACCAGATCGCCCACCACGATGTCGCGACGCGCCACCTGCATGACGCCGCCCTCGCGGATCACCTTCTGCATCAGATCGTCGTCGACGCTGCGCAACAAGTCGAACTTGCGTCCGGCATCCCACTCGAACCAGAACGATATGCCCGTAGCCAGCGCGATGGCCACGACAATCCCCACCGGCTCGAGGTAGTTGTTCTCTATGATCCCTATGGCCAGCGACAGCCCGGCAGCCACCAGCAGCACCCTGATCACCGGATCGGCAAACTTCTCACCCAGAATTTTCCACGGCGACACCCCCGGAGCGGTCGTTATCACATTGTGGCCATGTTCGATCCTACTCTGCGCCACCTGTTCTGTCGTCAATCCCTGTCTCATAGATTATATTGGTCTGTTGTGTGTTTGGCATGGTCAAACAGACGCTGCCTGTCGTTCGGCTTTGCGAGAGCAAAGTCGGCTCAGCCGCAGCCACACTCTGTGTTTGTTTGGGCGGAGGGCTGCAACAACACCATAAATAGCTATAGCCAAATCTCTTAACGGTAGGACAGTTTGAGAAAAACAGTCACCGCATTACGCCTGATGCTCACTCGCCTACGGTGCGGCTTTCGGTCACTCTCGAGTCGAGTTTTATGGCTGTGAACAGCAATATTGTGAAAGATATGAGCGACGAACCGCCGTAACTGAAAAACGGCAGCGGTATGCCCACCACCGGCAGCAGCCCTATGGTCATGCCGATGTTGATCACCACGTGGGCCATAAATATCGAGGCCACCGAGTAGCAATATATGCGGCCGAAAGGCTCTTTCTGTCGCTCGCCCATCCGCATGATGCGAAGTATGAGCACAAGGAAGAGTCCCGCCACCACCATGCAGCCCACGAAGCCCCACTCCTCGCCCACGGTGCAGAATATGAAGTCGGTGCTCTGTTCGGGAACAAAGTTGAACTTGGTCTGTGTGCCGCCCAGAAAACCCTTGCCCAGCCATCCTCCCGAGCCGATGGTGATCTTGGATTGATTGACGTTATAGCCCCAGCCACGCAAATCCTGCTCCAAGCCGAGCAGGTCGAGGATGCGTTTTTGCTGGTGGGTCTGCAGAAAATTGTCGAAAGCGTAGTCGACCCCCCGGCTGAAGAGGAACATCCCCCAGAAGATCAGCACATAGTACAATATGTTGCGCAGCCGGCGCCGGTAGGCGTATATGACCACCGCCACGAGCGAGAGGGCCGCCGCCGCTATCATGGCCACGTAGACCGTCATCGGTTTGCCCATGCCGATATTGGCCCCGAAATAGATGGCCATGGTCAGCAGGGCAACGATGGCCAGGTAGACCGTCGAGCTGCGAAGGTTGCGGTTGCGCCACGCCTGGGCAGCCGTACACACCACCGCGAGGATCACCAGCAGGGCCAGATCGTTGACCAGAAACGAACAGAGGAACATGGCGATCAACCCCGCCGCTACCCAGTATATCCAGCCGGGCAGCCCTTCGCGATAGAGCATCATCATGAATGCACAGTAGACCAGCGCCGAACCGGTGTCGTTCTGCAGCACGATGATGCCCATCGGCAGCAGTATGAACATCGCCACACGCATCAGTCCCGGCAGGCTGTTGACGGTGAAGTTGTATGCGCTCATGCACCGGGCCAGGGCCAGCGCGGTGGCAAATTTGGCCAGCTCGGTGGGTTGCAGCGCCACCGAACCGATCTTGATCCAGCTGCGCGCACCGTTGACCTCCGTGCCGATGAACATAACCCCCACCAGCACGACCATCATCGTCCAGTAGATCGGGTAGGAGTAAACGTGAAAGAACATCGAGTCGAGC
>BNXD01000008.1 GCA_025999315.1 Bacteroidia bacterium
CGCCCGCCCCCCCCCAGCGGCTAAGAGCCGCTGCCGGGCGAGGGAGTCGGCAGTTTTGACAGGCAAAACTGCAAGATGAGAAGTATTGTCATTGCGGCTCGCAGAGCCGCGCACAGCCGCAGCCACACTATGCGCTTGCTGGGCGGAGGGCTGCACTCCTTGCCTGCGGCTTCGTCCCACATCCCCCCGCCGGCCGCGGGCCGCAAAGGCAACCAAGTATCAGTATGGCTACTTTTATCGAACCTTATAAATGCACGATGGGTTATATCAATTAACATGACATAAGCTCTTTTGTCTAAATAAACCCTTAACTTTACGCCGGGAATTTAAGCAAACTCTCAGAAACTGTTTAAATCTTATTCGCGAAAAAGATTATGAGCTCGTTGGCTTCGCCTTTCTCCTGCTGTTGGCGGGCAGAAAGACGCCCGCGAAGGAAAGCAAGCAGAGGGACGCTCGCCTTCCTCGCGCTACCTCGGCCGTAGCTCGCAAGCGGTCTGCGGCCCTCGCAACGCTGCTCGGTTCTCCTCGTCGCTCGGCAGAGTTGCGAGTAAACTCGCCTCTGCGCTCGGTTTGTCGTTGATTTTCGATGATTTTTGCGCCTCCTCCGGTTTTGTGCGTTTTGCGGCCCGCAGTCCCCCACAATACTGACACACGAAATCAGTGTTGAAGGTAAACCCGGCTCTGCGCTCGACTTGTCGCCGGATGGCGAGAGAGCGTGGTGGCGAACCGGCGCGGGGATGGCCTGTGCTATTTGGTTATGGTGGTGCCGCCATAGCCGGGATGGGCGATCATCTCGGCGCTGCAGATCACCACGCTCGACACGCCATTGTCGATGGCCCGGAAGGCGTTGTCGAGCTTGGGGAGCATCCCCTCGAAGATGGCCCCCGAGGCTTTGAGCTCGGCATACAGCAGGGGATCGATGTGCGGGATGACCGACTGCTGGTCGTCCACATCGCGCAGCACGCCGCGTTTCTCGAAGCAGTAGACCAGCTCGGTCTCGACCCCAGCCTGTGCCATGGCCACGGCTATGGACGAGGCGATGGTGTCGGCGTTGGTGTTGAGCAATGTGCCTTCGTCCGGGTCGAAAGTGATGGGGGCGGCGACGACGGTCATGCCGCGCCCGAGCAGATCGGAGATCAGCACGGTGTCTACCCTCTGCGGATCGCCCACAAAACCATAGTCGACAGGCACAGGGCTGCGCCGACGCGAGAGGATCATCCCGCCGTCGGCTCCGCACAGGCCGATGGCGTCTGCGCCGTGTGTTCGTAACCGTGCGACGATCGTCTTGTTGACAAGTCCGGCGTAGACCATCGTAACCACCTCGAGCGTCTTTTGGTCGGTTACGCGGCGGCCGTCGATCATTTGTGTCTCTATGCCAAGGGCTTTGGAGATGGCGGTGGCCACCTTGCCTCCGCCGTGCACGAGTATTTTGTCGCCATCGAGCGAGGCGAGATCGGCCAGGAAACGCTCCAGCTTGTCGGGGTTATCAACAATGTTTCCCCCGATCTTAACAACTTTCAACATCTTGTCAATGGCTTTTCAACAGAGTTATCGACATGAACTGCGCGGGGTGTTCGGCGCATAACACAAGAGCGACCATGCGCTTTCGGTCTTGCGAGCCGCGGCTCGATGGCTCTCGGGATTGCGATTCTTTGTTTTCCGGCCTTGCTGCTCGGCAAGGCCGGCGGGGCGAAGCCATCCGGCGCGGAGGGTCGCCAATTATTGTCTGTGTCCCTTGCCTGCGGCTTCGGACGAGCGTCTTTGGGGCGCCCTCCGCCGGCTCCGGGCCTAAAACATAGCTTGGCCCATGTGGGGGAGTCGGCATTTTTGACCGGCAAAACCTGCGATCATATAGTTGTTTACCGACACCCCTCCCTATGCAAACTCCCCGAGCAGCTTCTCGAACGAGGAGAGGAAAAGGTCGGCGTGCTGGCGTGTGATGCCCAGCGCGGGCAGCAGGCGGACGATCGTCTTGCCCGAGGCGCCGACGAAGATCTTCTCTTCAAAGAGCAGCTTTTTGCGCAGAGCGGCGCTGTCGAAGGGCAGTTCGATGCCGATCATCAACCCCCGGCCGCGCACCTGACCGACGCCGGGCAGCTCGCGCAGTCGGCTGGTCAGATAGTCGCCAATCCTTGTGGCGTTGGCCAGAAGAGCCTCGTTCTCTATCGTTTGGCATACGGCCAGCATGGCGGCACATGCCAGCGGGTTGCCGCCGAAGGTGGTCCCCAGCATGCCCGAGCGCGGAGCGATGGAGGGCGAGATGGCGATGGCCCCGACCGGAAAACCGTTGCCGATGCCCTTGGCCATCGAGTAGATGTCGGCCTCGATCCCGGCGTGGTCCAGCGCGAAGTAGCGTCCCGACCGCCCGCAGCCACACTGCACCTCATCGGAGATCAGCAGAGCCCCGTAGTCGGTGCACAGCCTGCGCAGGGTGCGCAGAAAGTCGTCGTCGGCCATACGGATGCCTCCCACGCCCTGAATCGGTTCGATGATCACGGCGGCGATCCGCTGGCCCGACTCGCGAAATATCATCTCTGCCTGGGCAGTGTCGTTCAGCGGTGCGAAGATCACATTGTCGGTGCGGTTCACCGGGGCGACGATGGCCGGATTGTCGGTAGCGGCCACCGCCAGCGACGTACGGCCGTGGAACGACTTGTCGAAGGCCACCACCAGGTTGCGTCCGGTGTGGAACGAGGCCAGCTTCAGGGCGTTCTCGTTGGCTTCGGCCCCCGAGTTGCACATAAAGAGCTGGTAGTCCTCCCTGCCCGAGACCCGCCCCAGCGCCCGGGCCGCCTCGGCCTGCAGGGGCATGACCACCGAGTTGGAGTAGAACCCGATGCGGTCGATCTGCCCCTTGATGGCGTCGACCCAGGCAGGATGGGTGTGCCCGATCGAGATGACGGCGTGGCCCCCGTACATGTCGAGGTACTTTTGCCCCCGGTCGTCATAAACCCACGAACCCTCCGCCCTGACGATAGCCACGTCGTGCAGAGGGTATACATCGAACATTTTCATAGCTGTGTTGTTTGACCGACAAATATAAGGGATTTGCGGCATAAAGTCAAACCGAGGGATGGCTTTACGGCAGATCGTGCAGTGTCAGCTCGCCGTCAGGGGTCAGGGCGGCATATGACGGACGGGCGATCCAGTCGCCCAGCAGGATCACCCGCGAGCCCTGCCCCAGAGGATGATCGACCTTGTGGTGGAGGTGGCCGAAGACAAAATAGTCGATCGGGACCCTGGCGGCAAAGTCGCGCGCAAAGCGGATCAGCGGCTCCCGCTCGCCCCAGAACTCATACCCCTCGCCGTGCGATTTGCGGCTGCCGCGCGACCACCAATGGCCGAACATCAGCGCCAGATCGGGGTGCACCGCGCGCTCGAAGATCCATTTGGCCGGCCGGTTGCGGAAAAACCGGCTCAGAAACCTCTCGCCGCACTTTCGCCCTGCCCCCAGATCGTCGCCATGGGCCACGAAGATGCGTTTGCCATGGAGCTCGAAGATACCCGTCCCGCGGTGCACCGCCACGCCGCACTCCTGCTCGAGGTATCCCGAGGTCCACATGTCGTGGTTACCCGGGAAAAAGTGCACCTCCACACCGCGGTCCGCCAGCTCGGAGAGCTTGCCCAGCGTGCGGGTGAACCCCTTGGGAACCACCTCTTTGTACTCGAACCAGAAGTCGAACACGTCGCCCAGCAGAAAAACAGCCTCCGCATCGACGGCCACTTGCCCGAGCCACTCCACCAGCAGACGCTCCCGCGCGCGGGTATCGCCCCCCGCCGAAGCTCCCAGGTGCATGTCGGATGCAAAGTAGTACATGGCTTAACAGTTCTTTTGTCGCTCTTGTCCTCGCTCCGGGCGCTCAGATCACTTGCCGATCAGTTCTTTGATCTTTTTTTCGAGGTCGGGACCGAAAATGTTGCGTGCGACGATGTCGCCGCCGCGGTCGATGACATAGCAGGTGGGTATGCGGTCGACGTTGTAGACGCGCGCGGCGGGCGACTGTATGCCTTTAAGGTCGCAAACGTTGATCCACCGCAGTCGCTGACGTTGCACGGCGTCGATCCAGGGCGCCTTCTGGGCATCGACGCACACCTGGTATATCTCCAGCCCCCGGTGGGCATATTCGGCGTAGAGTTCCTTGAGCTCGGCGTTCATCATTGAAGCCTGACTGTCGGCCAGCGACCAGAAAAGCAGTATGACGACCTTGCCGTCCAGCTCCGAGAGGTGCCTCATATTGCCGTACATGTCGGGCAGGGCGATCTCGGGGTGTCCGACGGCTTTTATATCGTTCAGGTTCTGAGCGCTGAAGTGGTGCGACCCGGACGATTCGATCTCTTTCTCGAGCGCACGCAGATAGGGCGAGTCGGGATGGCGTTTGACCACCGAGTCGGCCACCAGACGATAGTAGAGCATGTCGTTGTCGCCTCCGATGAGGGTGTTGTCGTTGGGCAGTCGCTGGTAGAGGGCGTAGATGGCGGCAATGGAGCTGCAGTTTTTGACAATGAAGTGTATATGTTCGCGTTTTATGCGATAGTAAGTGCGGGTATACTCCTGCGCCAGCGTCTTGCGCCGGGGATCGAACTCCTCCGAGGTGTAGAGATTGCGCAACGAGTCGAGCGAGAAGAGACCGTTGAAGAATATGAGCCCCAGATCGCGCAGTTTGGTCGATCCTTCGGAGCCTTTGACCGTGTAGTTCATGCCTATGCCGTAGATCGAACTCACACGGACGCTTTCGCCCGGAGCAAGCAGCAGCGGTATGCTCTGTTGCTTGCATATGATGTTGTAGATGGTGGGCTGGTTGTCGGAAAGCGGCACGCGGAACGCAAAACGGCCGCGGCTGTCACTGCGGGTCGAGTCGATGACCGCCTTTTTCGACGGCGAGACGATCTCCAGGCGGACGCTCTCCTCGGGAGCCCCGGCAAAACACCCCTTCACACGCACCCTGTGGCCGCACGAAGCCAGCAATACGACCACAAGCAACGCCAGACTTTTGTTCATGATGAGTTGTATATGAGATTTTCGGTTGTGGCTAATGTATTATCGGCCACAATGTTTAGTATTGTACCGACATGCAAAGATAACAAAAACTTTTTGAATCGCGCCAGGGTGTGTCAACATACCCCGATTTCCAAAACAATTGCCATCTTTGTAATTATAAACCGCATGGGAGATGAAGAGAATATTGCTTGCGGTGTTGGCCGTGGCCTGTTGCGTGTGGGCGGAGGCTGCCCGCAGGGTCGAAAACATCAATACGGGGTGGAGATTTTCGCTCGCAGACGATGAGCGCGCATCGCTGGCGGACTTTGACGACAGAGGCTGGCGTATGCTCGATCTGCCTCACGACTGGGCTTACGAAAACGGTTTTGCCGAGCATAACGCCCAGACGGACAAGGGTGGATACGCCTCGGGTGGCGTGGGATGGTATCGACGGAGGCTGACGCTGGCTCCTTCGCAGATGGACGGGCGGCGGATAACCATAGATTTTGATGCGGCATACATGAACAGCAGGGTGTGGGTCAACGGGCACATGGTGGGCGAGCGTCCCTACGGATTCATCAGTTTCGGTTACGACATCACCCGGTGGCTGCACGCCGGAGAGAACACCATCGCCGTGCGTCTGGACAACTCGCGCGAGCCCAGCGCCAGGTGGTACCACCCGTGCGGACTCTACGGCAATGTGACCGTTGGCTTTTTGCCGCCGACCCATTTTGCCCGGTGGGGGACGACTATCCGCACCGAGGACAACCGGAAAGTGGTGGCGTTCTCCCGTGTGGAGGGTCTCGCGGGCGGAGAGAGTTTGAGATATGCCCTCA
Organism: Bacteroidia bacterium; assembly: GCA_025999315.1. Classification (GTDB taxonomy): domain Bacteria; phylum Bacteroidota; class Bacteroidia; order Bacteroidales; family Rikenellaceae; genus JAIRQC01. The sequence continues at coordinate 5,815 of BNXD01000008.1, forward strand.
TCGATCCCGACGGCAGAATGGTGGCCTCGGTCGAGGCCACCATCGTCGGGGATGGCGGCGGAGCGGTGATGGAGCTGAAAAACGCACGGCTCTGGGCGCCGGAGCATCCGTGGCTCTACACGCTTCATGCTGAGCTTCTGCGCGAGGGAGCGGTCGTGGATGCGCAGCAGATCGCCTTCGGAGTGAGGACGGTGGAGTGGCGGGGGGTTCTGGCTCAACGGGGTCAACGTCAAGATACACGGCGTGTGCGAGCATCTGGCCGGAGGGCCGGTGGGCGGCGCGTGGACCGAGGGGCTGATGCGCTGGAAGTTGCAGTTGCTGCGCGATATGGGATGCAACGCCATACGAACGGCCCACAACCCTTCGCTGCCGGTCTTCTACGACCTGTGCGACAGGATGGGGATCATGGTGCTCGACGAATGTTTCGACGGCTGGAAACAGAAGGCCGAGTGGGACTATGGCCGTCAGGCTTTCGGGCAGTGGTGGGAGCGCGATCTGTGCGATTTTGTGCGTCGCGACCGCAACCACCCATGCGTCATCGCGTGGAGCGTGGGCAACGAGACGGGGGGAGCCGTGGGCAAAGAGCTGGTCGAGGTGTGTCATCGGGAAGACCCCACGCGTCTGGTGACCTCGGGCGATTCGGCCCCCGAGGCGATGGACATTGTGGGCATCAACGGCAATAGCGAGAGGCAGAGCTTCTTTCGCAACTACCATCCCGCAGACAAAGCCTTCATCGGCGCCGAAACTCCGCATACGTGGCAGGTGAGGGGGTTCTACCGCACCCGGACGTGGTATCGCGACGGCTATCCCAACGCCCGGCAGGACCCCTTCGAGATACCCGATCTCACGCCGCGGGAGATATTCACCTGCGACTGGATCGATCCCGCAAAGCGCAAAGTGGCGCGGATGGTCTTCAACTCCTCCTACGACAACGCCACCGTGCGCCTCACCGCTCGCCACAACATCGAGCTGGCCCGCGACCTGCCGTGGTACTCGGGCAACTTTCGCTGGACGGGATTCGACTATCCGGGCGAGGCGGGATACGTGCATGGCGGATGGCCCTTCCGCGCCTTTATGGGTGGGGCGATAGATATGGCCGGATTTGAAAAGGACCTGTTCTACCTCTACCGCAGCCAGTGGACCGACGCCCCGATGGTGCACATACTGCCGCACTGGACTCATCCCCGCATGGCCCCCGGCACAGAGATACCCGTCTGGGCATACACCACCGGCGACGAGGTGGAGCTGCTGCTCAACGGCCGCTCGCTCGGCGTGCGCAAACGGGGGCCGCAGTGGAACAGGATGCAGTGTGAATGGATGGCGCCCTGGACCCCTGGAACCATCGAGGCCATAGCCCGCAGGGAGGGCAAGGAGATAGCCCGCGCCCGGCAGACAACCTCGGAAGAACCTTCGCAACTTGGAGTGGCGAGCAGTGGGGCCGATCTGCCGTTCGACCGTAACACCGTGGCCATCGTAACCATAGAGCAGCAGGACAGGCACGGCACGCTCTATCCCTACGGCGAGAATCGCATATATACCCGTCTTGTGGGTCCGGCGCGCATGCTCGCCCTCGAGAGCGGCAATCCGGTGGACGGTCAGGCGGTGGTCGGCGCCGACAGTCGCCGGGCATTTTTCGGCTCTCTGAGGGCTTTTGTCATGGCGACCGGCGCCGAAAAGCCTATCGGTATGGTTGTGGCGGCTGTGTGTGGCGACAAAGCGTTGCACATCAGCGATAAAGTATCCATCTGCGTGCGGGAGATCGCCTTGCGCGGCAGCTCGTCAGGGCGAAAATACCGGATATATTACACCACGGATGGCTCGGCGCCCACCGTACGAAGCAAAAAGTACACGGGCGCCTTCGGCGTAGGGCAACATACCACCGTGAGGGCTGCCGTATATGACCGGGGAGAGAAGATCATTGAGATGGCCGAGACTTTCGGCCGCGGCGAGGGGTTGTACTGGGGCGAAGAGGGCGGCGGCAGCGACGCGATGGGTGAGAGGGCTTCGCGGGCAACGCTCGCCGGATGTTCGGTGCATGTGGCGGACGGGACCGAGTATGTGAGCTTCGATCGCCGCGGCGCATCGATAGTCTGGTATCAGGAGAACGACGGTGGCCCACGCACCGCAAATGTATCGTTCCGTTATGTGCAACATGCCCGGCAGGGGAGCGCCTCGCTTCAGTTGTGGGTCAACGGCAAGCTATGGACGACGCTCGGATTTGAAAATACGGCCGGTGCATGGAGCTCGGTGCAGACCCCGATCGAGATCGTGAGCGGAGCCAACACCATCGAGCTGAAAAGCGTCTCGGACGAAGCCCCGGACATAGAGTGGATGAGCGTCTCCAACTGAGAGAGAGTCGAAAACAGGAACAAAATCCACGTGTCATCTTAATCTAACGTGAATCTTGTGAATTATAATTGTTTTGATATTAAGAAACTGTTTAAAATTTATTCATCGAAAATCTTATGGCTCTTGTTTCGCGCCTTTTGCGCCTTTTGCGCCTGATCCTCGTTACATGGGACACCGCTATGCGCCTTGTTGGAGGCGCAAAAATCATCGAAAAACGACGAAACCGAGCGCAGAGGCGAGTTTACTTGCAACTCTGCCGAGCGACAAGGAGAAAGGCGAAGGCAACTATCTCCGCCCATGTCATGCTGAGCGTAGCGGAATGGAATGGAGCGAAGTCGAAGTATCTCAAAAAAGATCGATTTAACAGCATCGCCGAGACCCTTCGACTTTACTTCGTTCCGCTCAGGGTGACATGACATAAAAGCCGAACTCAAGTAATATGTCATGCTGAGCAAAGTCTTCCCGGGCAGCGTTGCGAGGGCCGCAGACCGCTTGCGGGCTACGAGGATGAAGCCGAAAGCAATCATCTCTACTCTACATGTCATGCTGAGCAAAGCGAAGCATCTAAAAATGCTTGATTAAACAGCATGGCCGAGACCCTTCGATCTCTTCGTTCCGCTCAGGGTGACATGACATAAAAGCCGAACTCATAATATGTCATGCTGAGCAAAGTCTTCCCGAGCAGCGCGGGCGTCTTTCTGCCCGCCAGCAGCAGGAGAAAGGCGAAGCCAAAATCTCATAACCTTTTTCGCGAATAAAATTTAAACAGTTTCTAATGCCAATTCACAAGATTCACGTTAATCTATAATAAACTCTGCTGTCGATATTGTTATCTTGTGTGCGGCTCACAGAGCCGCGCACAGCCGCAGCCGCACTCCTGTGTTTTTTGGGCGGAGGGCTGCCATCCATCGCGACTGCACCCTTCGCCTGCGACTTCGGGAGTAGGGTCCGACAAAGCATCTCGCCGCCACAATAGACAAAACTGCCCGCATCGAAATGCTTGTGTTTGTCGGCAAAATCCTTGTCCGGGACGAGGTTCAGGACAGTGGCCCCCATCCTTTCGCTTTTGGCGCTGCGGGCCACGATCAGTTTTTGCCACACGGGGACGCAGCACGCTTTGATCTGTCCATGCTCGGCATAACTGTAAAAAGCCCGATAACGACTGTCCGACACGATCGGCACGTTGACCCCGCCAAGATCGTTCTTCGCCGTCGAAGCGCCCTTGCCCCACACCGGGGTGAACTCCTCGGGCACAAGCGTTCGGCGAGGCGCGCCGCCGCGTGTGGACTGCAGAGCCATCTGATTTTCAAAGAACTCGCGGGCCTCATCGACCGAGAGTTGCGCGGCAGTCGTGCGGTCGGGGTCGTCGAGGCCATCCCTGACGCAGGCCCAGAGCGCTATCGCCGTCGCCGCGGGTGGCGATGTTCAAAAATAATCATTTCCTGCATGCCTCCCCCCGGCCTCCGCGCGGAGGCCGGGGGGGGGCAAAGGCATAAACAACTTTCTACTTCGGTTTGGCATAATACCTTATCGGACCGCCGCCGAACATCTGCTCACCAGGCTTGGGGCAGTAGATGAGATAGAGTTCGGTGTCGTTGAGCGTTATTATTCTGTAACACGACACCTTGTTTGTATCAAGGCTTTTTGCAACAATATACTTACCATACTGTACTTGTCCGACTTTCGACTGGACAAAAGTTGTCTCTTCATGGTCGCTCAGATAGAACTGATAAGGATCTTCGTCCGTCGTGCCATCTTCGTTATCAATAGCTATGGAGTTATAAGTGGTATTTGTGTACAGGTCAACCAGAGTCATATCGGTCCAAATATATGATTCCCATCTGTATTGCGCCAAAAGGTCCAGTGTTGTGCGGGCCCCGGCAAACGATGCCGTGCAGCAGGCGAACATGGCGGATAATATTATCTTTTTCATGACTTTGAATCTCCCTCCACCCCCGGCCTCCGCAAGGGAGGCCGGGGGTGCAGCGGGCTAAACCTTGCGGTCTAATTATACAGTTTGTCGAAGTATAAAAATGTCGTCGATCCCATGAATGTCAGTGCCTGGCAGAGCGGGGGTATGGTATACTTTATGTAAGCCTTGATCTTCTGCTCGAATGTGAACCACTTGTCCGGCGGGATGGAGTATAACTTGGGGTGTTTGGGGAACCCCAAAATAACCTCCAGTACATTGCCTGATGTAGTGCTGAAAGTATTTACAACCGTCACCCGTTCATTGCTGCTTCTCAGACCGGCGATCTCGGCGGCGGTGAATGTCTCCTCAACGGCCTGTCGGTAGAGCTGTTTGTGATCACCTATCGGGATTGCGTAGAATTTGTCGGACAGTTCATATGGCACCAGAGTGCCGTCTTGATAGCGATATGGCTCGTCGTCATAGGTGTTGTTTATATTGCTTATATCATAAAAATCCCCACTTGACTTGACTTTATAGACGACATTGGTCCCCGCTACCGTGTCGTGGTTGGCGTAATGGTCTACCTGTGCTACTGCGTGGAGACACAAAAAACTAAATATAATTATAATAATATTTTTCATGATTCTATCCCATCCAATCAAAAATAATAATTTCCTGATCCCCCCGACCTCTCTTCGCGGAGGCCGGGGGCAAGAAAGAGTCTCAATATATTAATAAGGCAACGGCACTTTTTTGAGCGGAACAACCTCTACGACAGTCAATGAAGTAGACGTAAATTCATTGCGATCAATGAAATAGACCTTATCGTATGTGCATAACTCCTGATATTTATTCTCTATTTGTGTCCGGCTGGATGTGGGGCTGGCCTCATCCCAGTCCTCGCAGGTGATCGAGTTGAGAAATATCAATGGTTTGACCTGATATTCGGGGTGAGACGGATTGTAGCTCGTGTGAATAAACATAGACGAATAATGATCTGTTCCCTTTTTGAATAAGAAATAACATCTGTTGGTATATTCATTACCCGTAGGTGTTTTAATCGAGCATTTCACTCCATGATCGCCATTTGCGGTCGAGGTAAAGATTACATATTTGGCAGTTTGTGCCGACAATATATTCGTTCCCATCAATAAAATTGTCAATATTATTATCTTTTTCATGACTTTGAATCTCCCTCCACCCCCTGCCTCCGCGAGGGGAGGCCGGGGAGGGCAAATGTTCAAACAACTTTCTACTTCGGTTTGGCATAATACTTTGTCGGTGTAAGACCCAATCGTTCTTCACCCGGCCTGGTCCAATAGATAACACAAAACTCGTCGTCGTTGAGTGTTATTATCCGGCAACAATTGACCTTACCTGTTTCCAATGATTTTGCAATAATAAATTTGCCATATTGTACCTGTCCGACTTTCGACTGGACAAAAGTTGTCTCTTCATGGTCGCTCAGATAGAACTGATAAGGATCTTCGTCCGTCGTGCCATCTTCGTTATCAATAGCTATGGAGTTATAAGTGGTATTTGTGTACAGGTCAACCAGAGTCATATCGGTCCAAATATATGATTCCCATCTGTATTGCGCCAAAAGGTCCAGTGTTGTGCGGGCCCCGGCAAACGATGCCGTGCAGCAGGCGAACATGGCGGATAATATTATCTTTTTCATGACTTTGAATCTCCCTCCACCCCTGGCCTCCGCGAGGGAGGCCGGGGGCCGCTTATGCCCGTGGGGCGGCATTAATTCTACTTCGGTTTGGCATAATACCTTGTCGGCCCTCCACCTACCATCTGTTCACCAGGTCTATTCCAATATATAATATAAAGCTCGGTGTCATTAAGGGTTATTATCCGATAACAAGACACTTTGCCATTATCCAGACTCTTTGCAATAATATAACTGCCATATTGCACCTGTCCGACTTTCGACTGGTCGAATGTCCACCCCTCGGTGTTGCTTAGGTAGAACTGATAAGGGTCTTCGTCTGTTGAACTGTCTTCGTTGTCGATTGCGAGGGTGTTATAAGTAGTATTTGTGAATAATTTGACCATAGTCATGTCGTGTCGATCTTGAAACTCCCACCTGTATTGCTTCAGGAGGTCCAGTGTCGTGCGGGCCCCGGCGAACGATGCCGTACAGCAGGCGAAGATGGCGGATAATATTATCTTTTTCATGATTCTATCCCATCCAATCAAAAATAATCATTTCCTGCATGCCCCCGGCCTCCCTCGCGGAGGCCGGGGGTGGGGAGTAGCGGTCATTATTGAAAACGGAGGCCGGGGGGGCTTACCTTGCGACTAATTATACAGTTTGTCGAAGTACAGTGTACCCGTCGACACCATGAATGTCAACACTTGACTGCGCGGAGGTATAGTGTATTTCAGATATGTCTTGATCTTTTGCTCGAAAGCGAACCACTTGTCCGGCGGGATGGAATATAACTTCGGATGCTTTTTAAACATGAAGTCTACCTCCATTATGTCGCCCGACATATCGAATGCGTCTGAAATTATTACCTTTTCATTGCTACTTCGCAGGTTGGCGATCTCGGCGGCGGTGAATGACTCTTCGAGAGCTTGCCGATATATTTGTTTTAGATTCCCTATCGGATCGGCATAATATATTTGGTCATTCGTCACCGGAGTGCCGTTTTGGAAACGATAGCCCTGCCCGAAATGAGAGTTGTTTATGTCGCCTATGACATAAGTGGTGCCAAGGTCCTCGACTTTATAGACGACATTGGTCCCGGCCACCGTGTCGTGGTTGGCATAATAATCAACCTGTGCCGCAACTCCGACGCACAACAGGCTGAATATGGCGATGATAATAATATTTTTCATGATTCGATGTTATTCCATCAAAAATAATCATTTCCTGCAAGAAAAACAACCCCCGGTCTCCACGTTGGAGGCCGGGGGGGCTTACCTTGCAGTCTAATTATACAATTCGTTAAAGTCCAGTATCCTCGTCGCCACCATGAATGTCAACACCTGACTGCGCGGAGGTATAGTGTATTTTATATACGCCCTGATCTTTTGCTCGAAAGCGAACCACTTGTCCGGCGGGATGGAATATAACTTCGGATGCTTTTTAAACATGAAGTCTACCTCCATTATGTCGCCCGACATATCGAATGCGTCTGAAATCATTACCTCTTCATTGCTGCTTCTAAAGCTTGCGATCTCAGCGGCGGTGAATGTCTCCTCTACTGCTTGCCGGAACAGCTGTTTTGGATTTCCTATCGGATTGGCATAATATATTTGGTCATTCTCCACCGGAGTGCCGTTTTGGAAACGATAGCCCTGCCCGAAATGAGAGTTGTTTATGTCGCCTATGACATAAGAAGTGCCAAGGTCCTCGACTTTATAGACGACATTGGTCCCGGCCACCGTGTCGTGGTTGGCATAATGGTCTACCTGTGCTATGGCATTGAGAGACAGGAAGCTCAGTGTGATTGCAATTGTATTTTTCATGACGTTTTAATTTTTTATAAACAACCTGCAAGAAGCGCGTTGAGATTGGGTGTGCCGAAACTTGCGTAAGAGGCATACGAGGCGTTATCCAATATGGTTTTATTATACCCCGCCATGCTCAGCGAAGTCATGGCGTGCTGCCATGTGTCCGCGGACGGAGTTCTGGCAAACCGCATAAATTCTTTCCAACTGTCTCCATATCTGTTCTCTAATTTGTCGCCGTTTCGATTGGCAAAATCGATCTTGGCCATCTTTACCTCTATCTCTTTGTTTACTTCCGATGAGTTATAGTGTCCCTGCTGATAGACGTGAAACACCTCTTCCAGCAACGTATAATCCTCTGACGGACCATCGTAGACCACGATCGTATTGGCATTCCCATCAAAGTATCCATTGCCTTGAGGCGGATTTGGGTTATCGGGGTCGACAATGATATACTGTATGCTGTTATTCGTCGAATTGAAGTACGTCATAAGCTGGGCGCCCACGCAGTCCGCAGAGATTTTATCTATCGCTTCCTGCAGCCTTCCGTAGTCTGGACCAACGGGGCCATCGCCCTCCTCCTCCTCTTCCTGGTACTCCTCTTCCTCAATTTCATCTTCAATCCAGTTGTAGGTACAGAGATATTCCATGTTGTAGAAATAATAACATTCTTCACCCTCAACTTCAAAGCCTTCGCCAAACGATATACTCCATTGGCTACAATTTACATCTTCAAAATAATAAGATTCGCATTCTATTTCCCAATATCCACCGCTGCGCGTAGCGGGCATTCCGGGCAGGTTGGGTTCCAGTTCCATATCGCTCGTCTTGATCATCCCGACGTCCGCTCCATTTCGCAGTATCCTGCCGCCCAGCAACTTGCCCGACAGATCACGGTAGATCACCATGCCCGAGAACTCTTTCATATCTGCAAAGGTGATCTTGTCGGGATTGCCGTGGCGTCGCAGATACTTGATGTCGGCCGTATACGAGACCACAAAATAGTCTATCCCGCCCTCCGCTGTTTTGCGCGCAAGCATCCTGTAGGCGGTATTTCTAAGTCTGGTGGCCGAATTGTCCGCCGATGGATCCTTAACGATCTGGATGCCCATGACCGGGAGATTAAAGGGCACTTCGACCATCGGCACACCGTCTACGTAGAAACTGCACCCCCTGTTCCAAAGCGGAGTAACGACCGGCATCTCGCCGCCTCGTGTCCGAATGTCGTCCGAATGCGCCACGGTGAACTCTGTTACAAATCCTTCAAAGAACTCGCGAGCCTCATCGACACTCAACGTGTTCGAGGCGTACTTGCCGCTGTGCGAATCCACAGAATCCTTCATACATGCGTACAAAACCACAACCATCGCCGCGGCAACACACATGTAAAGATAATATAATTTTTTCATAATCTATATTTTTTGACATTTGTGCCTGATTGTTGATTTTGCGGTTTTGGCTGTCAAAACCGCCGGCTCCTTCGCCCCCCAGCGGCTAAAAGCCCGGGGGGGGCGGGGAGTCGAAAAACAGGTAACAGGTAGCCTTCTTGCTTTGACCTTAAGTCTGTCCGTTGTCAAAAGTCTTCTGAGTTCCGCTACGCGCGGGGCGGTTCTTTTTGGCTCGCAAAGAGACGCTCGCCTTACTCCTTCGCGCCTCGGCCATTGCCGAGCGAGCTCGGATGGCTCTCGGCTTGGCGTCGTTTGCCGCCAAAAAGAACGAAAAACACCCGGCTGTTCGCCTCGGCTACTCGCCGGGCGAAAATTGAGCTACGACGCCAAACCTCCTCCTTTTAGTCCCCATTAGGGGCCTAACGTCGTCAAACAGGTGGCGTCGCCGGGCGCTCAATTCCCTCCGCTCGCTTAACGCCTCGGCTCAATGCCGGGGATGCTTCGCCTCTTCGAGGCGATGAAGATCGAAAGAGTGTTCAAAAAGCGCGAAGTCCGGCCGCCGTTGGCGGGCAAAGAGACGCCCGCGAAGGAAAGCAAGCAGAGGGACGCTTGCCTTCCTCGCGCTACCTCGGCCGTAGCCCGCAAGCGGTCTGCGGCCCTCGCAACGCTGCTCGGTTCTCCTCGTTGCGGGGCATAGTCCGCGAGCGGCCTTAAGCTCCTGCTTCGAGCGTCGTGATGTTGGCGGGCAGAAAGACGCCCGCCTTTCTCCTCGTCGCTCGGCAGAGTTGCGAGTAAACTCGCCTCTGCCTCACTTCTTCGTCGATTCGCACCTCGGCAGAGAGTTCAAGCAAGCTTGACTCTGCCCTCGGTCTGTCGTCGGTTGCGGCCCTTCGCCCAAAAGCGCCCAAAAAGCGCAGAGTGTGGCTGCGGCTGTGCCGGCCTCTGCGAGACCGGAAAGTATTAACATAATTCATTTATTAATAGTATTTTAGATGATATATCCTTGTGAGTCGACCCTGATTTAACTCTTAATTCGCATATCTATTTTTTAGTGGATGACTGTACTGCCGGGGTTTTGGCCGGAGCAGTGGAGCCCGTCGGGGCTGAGTTTTTTGCTGGGAGGCTCGCCGGGGTTTTGGCGGCGGCCGGAGTTGGCGCTGCGGCCGCCGTCCTGGCGGCTTTTTGGGCGCGGTAGTTCCTGTTGGCCTCCATCTTGCGGGCCTGGTCGGGGGAGAGAACCTCCCGGAACCTGGTCTGATAGCGGGCGTCGATCTGCTCGATGCGAGCCTTACGCTCGGGCTGGGGCAATTTGCTGTGCACCACCTTGTAACGTTCGATGGCACGAGCGTTCTGCAGCTCCTTGTAGCGTTTGATCTGTTCGGGGCTCATGCCGTAGAGCCCTTTCATCCGGCGGTCGAAATTGCCTGCCTGTTTCCTCTCCCACAGTGCATAACGCTGCTCGCCGAGCAAATTGCGCACCCTGTCTTTGTGTGCCGTGTTGATCTTCTTTTGCTCCTGTGCGGCCTGTTTTCCGGGCAACTGCCGGGCGGCGAGCTCTTTGAGTTGTTTCTGATGCAGGTCGGTGATGACATTCATACGCCGCGACTGCTCGTAGGTGAGATGCAGCTGCCGATTCTGTTTGCTGATCATGCGGTTTTTGGCCATCCGGTTCTTGTACATCGTCGACGATCTCTGCTCGCCGACTACCTTTGCCAACTCGTCGCGACGCGCTTTCTTTGCCGCGTCGACCAACTCGATCTTCCTGCCCTGGGGGATGTCGCTGTTTTTGATCGCCCTGATCCTCGTCTTTTCGTTGTCGTGCGCTTTCTTACCTGCCGTGGCAACTGTCCCACGATTTTTTGTCCACAAGGCAAACTGTTCGGGGGTGAGAACGGTCGAGACATTTTGTTTGAACTGTCGTCTGACCGCATCTGTTTTTGCTTTGCGCTCTTTGGGCGAGGTAACGGTGCGGTTGATCTCACGGAACGCCCGGGCCTGCTCGGCAAAAAAGCGGTCAAACTGCTGCAACTGCTGCTGCGTCAGGCCATACTTTGCGGTGAGCGTGGCGTGTAGCTCGCTGCGTTTTTGCTCTTTGGGTTTGGAATTTCGGGCCGCTCCACTTGCGCCGGATGCGGACAACAGGGAGAGCGCAAAAGTCGTCAATAATAGCAGGTTAAGTCGTCTCATGGGCTTTTATCCCCCCAGAATTAAAGCTAAAAAAGTCGTGCGACTCTGTTTTCGCCTGCAGAGGTCGCTCTGGAAGGGTTGCTACAAGCGACGGGGATTTTCTGGCCACCGCCAGAAAGGCAATCCGACGGTTAACGACCATTCAAATACGATGTCGGTGGTGTTCGATCCGCAGACGGCAGCCTCCTTCAAGGCCACCGTCGCCATCTTCCCGACCGACTTCAGCGCCAAACCCAACACCATGAAGATCGCCGTGCCGGCTCGCGACGCGGACGGATACGTACACCGCTACCGCACTACCAAGCTGTTCGACACCAAACTGGAGCGTGCCATACGCTACAGGATCGCGGTCGACATGAACGCGATGACCATCGACCCTCTGAGCGAGCCAAATACCTATGTGGTCGCTTCGGGTTCGTATGTCAGCCTGAACATCCCCGTCGGCAAGGTGGTGGCGTGGTGGGTCAGCCCCACTTACGTCCCCGATCCGGCCGATCGCGTCGATCTTTCGGGTGCGGACTTACCGGCCGGGGTCATCTGGCAGGATGCGCAGAATGTGGTTTCGTCGGTTGCGGTCGTCGGCTCGGGCTCCACCGCCACGGTCCAGGTCGCCACGTCGGGCGTCGAGGGCAATGCCGTCATATCGCTCAAGGATGCAGGCGGCGTCTACCGCTGGACGTGGATGGTGTGGGTCCCGGACTACAACCCCGACGCCATACGCGCCACCCAGAGCGCAACTCCCACCACGGCCGCCAACAGCGGATGGACGGTGGCGGGTGGCAAGGTATACCGCTTTGTGGACAGCAACGACACCGACCACGGAGGCAGCGGGAGCTATGGCGGCAGCTACGACAGCGGAGTGCAGTATCCCTAGTCGACGGTCTACCGCGATCGCGTGATGATGGACCGCAACGTGGGCGCGCTCTCTACCGGACAGGTGGCTGCCGTATCCGGAAACGTGGTCTATTTCCAGTTTGGCCGCAATATTCCCATTGCCCATCCCAACCGGCTCGCCACCATGTACCTGATGGGTAGCGTCAAGATCACGGCAGCCGACTATGCGGCCATCGCCTCGCCAACGGTCGCCGTTCCCATGGCCACGCTGATCACAAACCCCAAACAGATGTACGCCGTAGGAGGCAACACCCTATGCTCGGAGAACGTCGGCAACAACCTGCTCGACTTCGACCCCAACGTGCCCGGCTGCGGGCAAAGGAATTTATGACCCGTGCCCGAGAGGATGGCGCAAACCGGTCAACGGCACGTTCAACAACTTCAACAGCTCGACGGTCGACAACACGGTGGCCTCCAACACGGTCCACTACACCGGCGGCGGCATGTCGGCAGCTTTCCCTGCTGCGGCGTCGAGGACGGCCGGCAGTGGCGCTGTGAACGGGTTCAACAATCAGACGCTGCTTTGGACTTCGTCGGCCTCGGGCGACAACGGCCTCTCGTTCTACAACCTGTACAATCCGCCGGGCAGCATCTCCATCACGCCCTCCAATACCAACAGCAGGACGGCGGCGATGCCGGTAATGTGCATACAGAAATAACTTCCCGGTTATGACCAAACGTAGCGCGCCCGGTACACTGTACCGGGCGCGCTACGTTTCGAGGTGGCGACCACGGCCCGCGCCCCCCTCACATAAAATCCCCGCCCGGTATGCGCCTCGCCCCGCTCCGGGGCAAACCTGCACACTCCGATCGGAAAACCGTCCGAAATCAGGAAAGTTTTCACTATATTTGAAAGATCAATCACACAAATCGAATGAACCGGACAGAAATGTGGGCGCTTCCCCTGCTGGTCGCGGGAGGGGCTGGCGTCATGGACGCCATGGCCGCCTCGAGGGCCAAAACCACCGAATCCGGCCCCTCGAAAGGGCAGAAGATGAATGTGCTGTTCATAATTGTCGACGACATGAAGCCCGTTTCGGGGTGCTACGGCGACCGGACGGCCATCACGCCCAACATCGACGCGCTGGCTGCACGCGGCACCCTTTTCCGTCACAACTACTGCCAGCAGGCCCTCTCGGGGCCAACGCGCGTGAGCATACTCACCGGTCTGCGTCCCGACAACAGTCAGATATGGACCATGCCGCGCCCCATGCGCGAGGTCTATCCGGGGATCGTCTCGATGCCCCAGTATCTGCGTTCGCTGGGCTACCAGACCGTGGGCATGGGCAAGATATTCGATCCGCGCAACGTCGACCAGGACAAGGACAGCCCCTCGTGGTCGACCCCCTTCATGTCCGAGTGGTCGTACTATAACCCCACGGCCGGGAAACCCACAGGGGGATACATGTTGCCCGAGACCAAAAAGTTATACGCTCAGGCCACACGAGAGGCGGCCGGGAAGGGGCTCAAGGATCGCGACGCCCGCGTCTACGTCAACGCCCACGCCGGACCCTCGACCGAGTGCGCCGACGTGCCCGACGATGCCTATATGGACGGCGCGCTGGCCAGACTGGGCGCGGCGACCATCAAAAAACTCGCCGCCGAAGCCGATCGGGGCAAGCCGTTTTTTCTGGCGGTGGGTTTTCGCAAGCCGCACCTGCCGTTTGTCGCTCCAAAACGCTACTGGGACCTCTACACGCGGGAGAACATGCCGCTGGCCGAGTTTGTCTCCAAGCCGCAAAACTCTGTGGAAGAGGCATATTCGAGCTACAACGAGATCGTATCGTTCTACGACATCCCGCCCCTGTACACCTTCTGCGACCACCATCAAAACAACGGCATCATCAGCGAAGACAAGCAGAGGGAGTTGTTGCATGGCTATTATGCCTGTATCTCATACATTGACACTCAGATCGGTATGGTGCTCGAGGCTCTGCGCGAGAGCGGCGCCGACAAGAACACTGTTGTGGTGCTGGCTGGCGACCACGGATGGCACCTTGGCGACCACGGACTGTGGGCCAAACACACCAACTTCGAGCAGGCTGCCCGTGCGGCGCTGATCATCTCCGATCCGCGGATCAAACCATCTGTTACCGATCAGGTTACGGAGTTTATCGACATCTTTCCGACGGTCTGCACGATGGCCGGTGTGCCTCGCGCTCCGCATCTGGACGGGGTCGATTTGACGCCGCTGATGAAAGAGCCGACCCGGGCGGTCAACGAGGTGGCCGTCAGTCAGTTCAACCGCGATAACAATGTGATGGGCTACTCGATCCGCGACACACGCTACCGCTATACGGTGTGGTTTGGAAACAACTACCGCACCACGCTGCCATATGACGACAAACTGGTGATCTCGACCGAGTTGTATGACTATGACAAAGATCCGCTCGAGACCGTCAACCAGGCCGGCAGCAGGGAGTATGCCGCCGTGCGCCGGCAGATGCACGAGAAACTGCTGCACCTGATAGCTGCCGAAAACCGCACCGCCCTCTACCACAAAACTCAGCGCAGGGTGCGCACCAACTTGTAGGGCTCACCCCCTATGGACCGTTGCGTTGCCGCGCGATGACTTAAGGGACGATAACGATTTGAATATATGACTTTTCTGGAGGAACTGGCGACGACGCTTTATGGCAGGTACGGGGACGAGGTTTCGTCGCTTTGCATTGTGCTGCCCACGCGGCGCGCCCGCCTGTTTCTCAACGATGCGCTGGCCAGTCTGGCCGAGAGGCCCCTCTGGCAGCCCGCCTACACCTCGATCGACACGCTGGCCGAGCGGTTGTCGGGGCTGAAAACGGCAAGCCGCGAGAGGCTTATCACCGAGCTCTACAAAGTCTATCGCAACTATCACAACGAGAGTTTCGATACGTTTTATCACTGGGGCGAGATGCTGCTGGCCGATTTTGACCAGGTGGACAAATATCGCGTCCGGGCCGACGAGCTGTTTGCCAACATTCATGATCTTAGGGAGATAGATACCCAGTTCGCAGATATGAACCCCGAACAGCGGCAGATCGTCGAGCGTTTCTGGAGCGCTTTTGCCGCCGGGGGGGGGTTTGCCTCAGGATCGGGCTCCGAAGAGAGCCCGACCGCCACTGCCTCGGCTACTCCGATTGCCGGTCGCTCGCAGGAGAAGGAGCGTTTCATGGAGGTGTGGCGCACGCTGGCCCCGATCTATCACGACTATCGCCGGACGCTCGAGGCGCAGGGGATCGCATATGCCGGGATGATGCACCGCCGTGCCGCAGAGAAGCTTATAGCCCTGAAGGATGCCCCGGACGACGCCCCGGAAGATGTTTTGGGCGGGGTGAGGTACATTGTGGCGGGCTTCAACGCTCTGTCGGAGTGCGAGAAAGCGCTTTTCGACCACCTGCGCGACAGGTGCAGGGCCGAGTTCTACTGGGATTACGATAGTTATTACACCGACGCCGCCGAGCAGGAGGCGGGGCTGTTTCTGCGCAGCAACATCAGGCGTTATCCCCAGTCGACAGAGTTCGAGACCGATAACTTTGCCAAACACAAGGAGATGGTGGTGGTGGGCGCTCCGTCGGACAGCCTGCAGGCCAAGTATGCAGCCGATTTTCTGCACGAGGCGACCACCGACCGCAAGACGGCTATCGTCCTGACCGACGAGAACCTGCTCACGCCGACGCTCTACTCGGTGTCGACCGTGGCCGAGCAGATCAACATCACCATGGGCTATCCCCTGCGGCAGACGCTGGCCTACTCATTCGCCGAGCGGCTGCTGCAACTGCGAGCCACTGTGCGCCAGAGAGATGGTCGTACGCTCTTTCACCACACCGAGGTGGTGGGCATACTGACCCACCCCTTTCTGCGCGATCACGCTACGGAGCAGACCGCCGGGTTGGTGCATCAGATCATCGAGGGACGGTTGATCTACGCCGACGCCGAGGCGCTGGGGGTTACGCCGCTGCTGGCGATGATCTTCCCCGCCTCTGCCCCCGGCCCTGCCGGGCAACCTTCTGCTACGCAAACAACTGCCTCGCTTTCTGTCGAAAACGCCTCTGTGGGCCCCGGAGACATTGCCGCCTACCTGGTCGAGACGCTCACGGCGGTGGCGCGGCTGCCCTACGACGGCGATCAGGGGCCGCTGCGCACCGAATATTTCGCCACGATCATCGAGGCGATCACCCGCGTGGCCAACTCGCTCGAAGGATGTGGCATTGAGCTGAGCGACAAGGTTTTCGCCTCGCTGCTGCGCCGTCATCTGCAGAGCGTGCGCATCCCCTACGAAGGCGAGCCGCTGCAAGGGGTGCAGATCATGGGCATCCTCGAGACGCGCAACCTCGACTTCGACAACATGTTGCTGCTCTCGGTGGGCGACGACACCTTCCCCGGCAACCGCATGGGCGCTCCGTCGTTCATCCCCTACAACCTGCGCGCCGCCTACGGGCTGCCCGACGCCTCGCACCACGAGGGGGTCTATGCCTACTACTTCTACCGCCTGCTGCAACGGGCGCGCAAGGTGCACATAGTCTATTGCTCGGCCAGCGACGAACGCCGCACGGGCGAGGAGAGCCGTTACATCTACCAGCTACGTTACGAATCGGGCCACACCATCGGCGAACGTCGCCTGCGCCTGGAGATCAACCACACCCGCGACAACACCATAGCGGTAGGCAAACGCGGCGTGGTGGCGGACGAGCTCGGGCGGATGCTCGACGGACGTCGTCGCTTGTCGCCCAGCGCGTTGAATGGCTGGGTAGATTGTCCGCTGAAGTTCTATTTCCGCTCGGTGGCGGCTCTGAGCCCCGCCGACGAGCTCACCGAGCAGATCGAGGCCCCGATGCTGGGCACCATTCTCCACAAGGCGATGGAGTTGCTCTATGGCGATCTGGTCGGCGCGCCCCGGCCCCAGAAGCGCATGGCCGCCCTCATAGGTTCGCGCGAGGTGGACGATGCCGTCGAGCAGGCCATCCGCAGTCAATATCTCAACAAGTTCACCCTGCCCCGGGAAGAGTATGGGGGCAACCTGCTGCTGGCCGGCGACATCGTGTGCAAATATATCAACAGCGCCATCCTGCCTTTCGATGCACGCGGGGAGAGCATCATCGAGGGGCTCGAGGTGGAACTGAAGGCTCCGTTTGCCTTTCCGACGCCCGAAGGCATGCGGTCGGTAACTCTCTATGGCAAGGCCGACCGCACCGAGCGGCTGCCCGACGGGACGCTGCGCATAGTCGATTACAAGACAGGGACGCCGTCGGCGGGTTTCGGCGGGGTCGAGGCGCTCTTCTCGCCCTCTTTTCGCGAGCGTAACGGCGCGGCCCTGCAGACGCTGCTGTATGCCCTGATGGCCACGCGCATGGGCAATGCCACGGTGCAACCGGCCCTGTATTATGTGCGTAACCTCTCAGCGGAGGACTATTCGCCGCTGCTCGTCGACAGCTCTGCCCGCACGGAGGTGGCAGAATATGGTCAGGTGAGGGTGCAATTGGAGGCCATGCTTGCCCGGTCGCTGGGCGAGTTGTTCGATTTTGGTTCGCTTTTTACTCAATGCAACGACAGGGAAACTTGCCGGATGTGCGACTTTGCGAACATCTGTCGAAGATAGGAGTCAGAATAAATTATCAACAAAATATGAATAATTCACCAAAACAGGTTGGATAAATTATGGAAATAGCTAAATTTGTATTTTAAAATACGCCTGTCTCCGCACTTGAAATGATCCATTCAATTTATTAATAAACAATTATTAATTAAAAACTTAAATTCCATGAAAAAGGTAACCGTCAAAGCTGTCGCCCTTTCGTTTTGCGCAGCCGTGTTGTTCAGTTCCTGCATCGGTTCGTTCAAACTGTCAAACAAAGTTCTCGACTGGAACAACAGCCTGGGCAGCAAATTTGTCAACGAATTGGTATTCCTGGCTCTGAACATCGTTCCCGTCTACTCGATCACGATGCTGGCCGACGGTGTGGTGCTTAACTCCATCGAGTTCTGGACCGGATCCAACCCCGTCGCTTTCAAGGGCGAGCAGGAGATCAACGGCGAGAAGGGCTCCTACATCGTCAAACAGAACAAGGACGGTTACCACCTGATCAACAAGATGACCGGTTCGTCGATGGACCTGACTTTCGATGCACCTTCCAAGACCTGGTCGGCCGAGGCCGAGGGTCAGAGCTTCAAAGTCATCACTCTGGTTGACAAGCACAACGCTATCGTTTACGCTGCCGACGGCACTTCGCGCAACGTCGAGTTGAAGTAGGCCGGTTTGCGCTGGTGTATGGGGGCGGGCTCGAGACGGGACTCGTCGCCGCACATGGACGGGACTGAAACAGTTTCCGCCGTAAGTGCAACGCCGTAGTGCGACAAAGAAAAGGAGAGTTTCGCAAAAACCTGCGAAACTCTCCTTTTCTTTTTTAATGACGTCGCCCCGAACCGTTAAGAAGTTGTCTAAAATTTCCTGCTCCTGCTTTGTTCGTTGGTCTGCGCCGGCCGGGTTGCGCGGCTCGAAGAGCCGCTTATGCCTTACTCCAGCGTTTGAGCTTTGGGAAGTATTGCCGCATTTGGGCAATAGCCTGCTCGCGGGTGAGTTTCTCGGCAGAGTCTTTGTTGAACTCCTCGACAAACCGGGCGCAGTGCTCGATCATCTGCTCCATGGTCAGATCGGCGGTGAACTTGCCGTCTTTGAAACAATAGAGACAATATTCCCGATTGGGAGAGCCGTCGGCGTTGACGCCGTAATGCTCTGAACGTTCCAGCGGCATGCCGCAACTCTGACAAAAAATCTGTTCCATAAATAAATTATTTATGCGAATTTAGAGGTTGAAGGTAATATTTGATATTCAATGTTTTACGGCGATACTGTTTTATACAAACCAAAGCTTCATCTCACCAGGAGTTCATCTCACCCTGAGCTTGTCGAAGGGTCTACTTTAATTTGACGGTCGACAGGGACGAATTATTGTTTGAAATAATCGGTCTTTCCGGCAGGACGGTCTTCCGTGCCTTTGATCTTCATAAGGGCGTTGCCCAAAAGGTGGCCCATGCGATCGATTTCCTCTTTAAGCCGTTCTGTCTCACCCGGGTACATCTCGATCACGTTGTACCTCTCGCCCGGGTCGCGCCTCAAGTCGAACAGCATCCAGTCGCAGGTCTGTTTGGCCATCGGGCCGGGTTTGCCGTCGGTTCCGGGCAGGACGCCTTCGTAGGAGGAGCTGGTATGTGGAGCGATGAGCTTGAACCGCTCGTCGCGCACGGCGCGGATGTTGGTGGCCTGATAGTAGAAGAACGTCGTGCGGGGTTTGGCCTGCAGGTCGCCCTGCATCAGCGGCAACAGGCTGACCCCGTCGATCTTGTTGGACGAGAGTTTGCCGTCGGTGATCTGCGCAAGGGTGGGCAGCAGGTCGATGGAGCTGGCCAAGCGGTTGCACACCCTTCCGGCGGGGATCACAGCGGGCCATTTCATGATGCACGGCACCCTCTGACCACCTTCGAGCGAGGTGTGCTTACCCTCTTTGAGCCCCCCGGCCGAACCGGCATGGTCGCCGAAGTTGAGCCACGGACCGTTGTCCGAAGTGAAGACTATCAGCGTATTGTCGCTGAGCCCCGCCTTCTCTATCGTCTCGACGATCTGCCCCACGCTCCAGTCGATCTCCATGATCACGTCGCCGAAGGGGCCCATTTCGCTCTTGCCGGCAAACTTGGACGACACGGCCAGCGGCACATGCGGCATCGAATGAGGCATATAGAGAAAGAACGGTTTGCCTGCGCTGCGCTTGATGAACGAGACGGCCCGCTCGGTGTAGCGTGTGGTGAGTTGGTCCTGTTGCTTGAGGGTCGAGATGGTCTCGATGGCTTTGCGTCCGTCGTAGAGCAGCAGAGGCTGGTGTTTGAGCCCCACATCCTTCTTCGGGGCTTGGCCGCGCACGGCGTTCTTGCCGTAGGGCCACATGTCGTTGGAGTAGGGCAGGCCGAGGTACTCGTCGAAACCGCGCTCCATGGGCATGAACTCCGGGGCGTCGCCCATGTGCCATTTGCCGACCATGCTCGTGGCGTAACCCTTCTTTTTGAGCATCTCGGAGATCGTCAGTTCGCTGAGGCTCAGGCCCGTGTCGCTGCGCGGCGAGAGCACGCCCATAAAGCCCACCCGCGGCGGATAGCAACCGGTCATCATGCCTGCCCGCGATGCTGAGCTGACCGGCGAGGGCGAGTAATATTGTGTGAACAACATGCCGTCG
Organism: Bacteroidia bacterium; assembly: GCA_025999315.1. Taxonomy (GTDB): domain Bacteria; phylum Bacteroidota; class Bacteroidia; order Bacteroidales; family Rikenellaceae; genus JAIRQC01. The sequence goes on from BNXD01000008.1 coordinate 26,214, forward strand.
TGGGCCAGACGGTCGAGGTTGGGGGTGTGGTAGCCGATCGCCCCGGTCAGCGCCATGTCGCCATAGCCCATGTCGTCGACATAGAAGAGCACGATGTTGGGTTGCCGGGGGGTGGATGTCTCTTTTGGGGCCTCTTTTTTGGCGGCGCCTGCCGTCAGGGGCGCGATTGCCGCCGTCAAAGGCAGGATCGCTGCCACTATTGCTGTCTGTTTCATCGGTTTATTGTATTGTTTGACCGGTAATATTATCTACCATCTGCCGGAATGATCCTGGCGGCAAAACCTCCGCCACGGACCATTTTGACCTTGAGTTTGAAATTGTTACCCGTCTCGTAAGGTATCAGCATCATGCGATAGTCCGTGGCGATCTTGCCGGCGTTCTTCCCGTCGCAGAACAGCTGGATGGTGTAACGGCCCTCGGGTAGCCATTTCATGTCGAGCTCCACCGTGCGTTCGCTGTTGCCAGTGATTCCCGCGACGTACCATGTCTCTCCTTTGCGGCGCGCCGTGATGGCGAAATCGCCGATGCGGCCGTCGACGGGCACCGTTTGGTCCCACGTGGTGGGGATCGGCGCGATGAAATCGAGGCACTTCTGCTCTTTGTCGTAGGCGCTCGGCGAGTCGCACAGCATGGCCAGCGGCGAGTAAAAGACCACGTACATAGCCAGTTGGCGGCAGCGCGTGCCCTGCGCCACAGGCAGCGACCCCGAGGGATAGAAACTGTTTTTGGGCACGTTGCGCATCGCCCCCGGGGTGTAGTCCATCGGCCCGGCCAGCTGGCGCAGATAGGGCAGCGTTACGTCGTAGGAGATTTGGTCGTAGCCCTCCGGTTTGGACCATTTGAAATATTCGGTGCCGCGTACTGCCTCGAAACTCAGCACATTGGGCCAGGTGCGATTGATACCGGTGGGTTTGTACATCCCGTGGAGGTCGAGCACCAGATGATATTTGGCCGCGATCTCGGCGCTGCGGTAGACGAACTCCACCATTCCCTGGTCGTCGCGGTCCATAAAATCGACCTTGAAACCCGCCACCCCCATGGCGGAGTAGTGGCGACAGATGGCCTCAATGTCTTTGTTGAAAGAGTTGTAGCTGGCCCACAGGATGATGGATACCCCTTTCGAGCGGCCGTAGTCGATCAGTTTGGGCAGGTCGATCGCCGGGACGACATCCATCAGGTCGGCATTGTCGGGACGGCTCCACCCTTCGTCAATCACCACATACTCGAGGTGGTTGCGCGAGGCAAAATCGATGAAGTGCCTGTAGGTCGGCATGTTGACCCCTGCCACGAAGTCAACGCCGGTCAATCCCCAGTCGTTCCACCACTCCCACGCCGCCTTGCCCGGACGTATCCACCCGGTGTCGCCGATCCGCGAGGGCGAGGCCAGACGGTAGACCATATCGTTGTCAAGCAGTTGACTGTCGTTCTCGGCGATGGCCACGATCCTCCACGGGAAAGAGCGACGCCCGCTGACCGAGGCGATGAAATCCTCTCGCTGGGTCACCACACGCTGAAATTTGCGTACGCCCCGACCTTCGGGCTGTTCGGCTTTGGCGCAGGGGGCAAAATCGCCGAGCAACGCCCCAGCGCCCCCGTCATAGCGCAGGAACATGCCGGGATAGCTCTCCAGGTCGCTCTCGGCGATGACCACCCTCAGGCCCGAGGGCAATTCTGCGGCCACAGGGGTGAAGATCAGTCGCCGGGGATCGAGGGCGGAGATAGCCTTGCAGGTGTAGGTATTCTCGAACGAATTGCCATATTGCTCCAAGATCGAGGGCACCCGAACGGTGTCCTTCACCATCACATAGGGACACCACGCCCGACAGTCGGCGGCCAGCGGAAAGGCGGCGTATTCGCTGCGGACCTTCAGCTCACGGGCCGTCGTCGAGAGGAATCGATAGGCCACCGCGTCATTGTAGGCGCGAAATTCGACGGCAAAACCTTCGCGGAACTCGAGCAGCAGACGGTTATGGTTGTCCTCGAGGTGTTGTTTGATGTAGGCGAAGGCGGCGAAAGTCTCCCGGACGCTTTTGGTCGACTGTTTCTGAAGGTGCGACCGCTGACCCCACACCGTCCCGTCGCCGAGGGTCATCGAGATGGGGGTCTGGACAATGACCGGCACACCCTCTCGGGCGATGCTGTAGCTCAGACGGTCGGCCCAGCTTATCGTAACAACGTTTTTGCCGTCGGGCGAGGCCAGAGTGGCGGGTTTCTGAGCAAAGGCCGCGACGACCATAAGACAGAACAACAGGATGAAAGTCGTTTTTTTCATTTTTTATTCGGATATAATTTACGTAGACAAACTCTTAACGATTGAACACCGGATATTTTCGGATCACCGCAAGGGCATCGGCAAAGGTGTTTTCATCGGGGCCTGGGGGACGGGCCGGGTAGCTCCAGAAGATATAATTGAGGTGCAGCCTATCGCGCCCATAGAGAAAGAGGCTTTCCATCGAGTCGAAGCCTCCTTCGGAACTGTGCCCCCGACCATAGTTGAGCCCTGTGTCATGGCTGTTTGTGTGGTACGAATCGGCCTGCATCGAGTTGCCGAGGGGCAACTGTCCCCGAAAAGTGTCGAACTTGGGGTAGACCTTCTCGACCAGATTTGCACGGTAGGGCAGTATGTCGGGCCCGGCCACCACCACCTGCAGAGGTATGAGTTTGCATATCAGCGAGTCGGGCACTGCCACGCCCCCCTCGAGCCAGTTGATGAACCACACCGTGCGGCTGCGACTCAATGCCTGCGCCGCACCGGAGAGATATTGCCCGAGGGCGGCGGCGTATTGCCCGGACGAATAGGCCACCTCTCCGCCCAGACGCGACAACTCGGGAGCGTTCATCCCCAGGCCCGATTCCTGGACGATGATCCCCTCGAAAAAAGGTTCGGCGTCGAATCTCGCTGCAATAGCCTCGACCATGGCTACGTATCGCTCGACAAACTGCGCCGTCCACCGCGCCGGGATCATCCCCGCCGCATGCTCCACCATGATCCCGTCGAGATATGCGGGACAGACACTGCGCCCCCTGACGAACGATTTGTCGTATATCTGCGCCAGGAGCATCTTGCCGTTCGAGGCGCACACCTTCAGGTCGCGCTCGATGGACGAGAGGTCATAATGCCCTTTTGAGGGCTCCAGATCGCGCCAGTTGTAACGCCGCACCATGCCCGCCACCGCCTCCAGCGCATAGCCCTCCACCGCCGACAGACGCACCGAGGCGTCGGCGACGCAGATATAGTGGCCGGGATGGTATTTGCCCGGCACGACCGGCCCCGGATAGCCTGCGCTCTGCGAATCGGGCGTCGGCGTTGCGGTTTTGGCGCAGGCGGGCGTGAGGGCCACTCCTGCGGCAAAGAGCTGCCACGCAAGCCGCGTTACTGTCCCTCGGCCTGTCATTGGTTGAAGGTCGGGTATTTCTCGATCACCTCCAGAGCGTCGTCGAATGTGTTGCCTCCGTCTTTGTCCGGCCCGTCGAAGTAGACGCAGGTCCAGAAGATATAGTTGCAGTGGAGGTTGTCGCGCCCGAAGATGAACAGCTCCTCCATAGAGGTGAAGCCGCCGTCGGCGCTGTGGGAGTGAGGGCGTTTGTTGTGGGTGTCATACCGGTTGGTGTGGTACGAATCGGGCTGCATCGAGCAGCAGAGCGGCAATTGCCCGCGGTACATCTCATACTTTGGAAAGACCGACAGCGCGTGGGCCTTGCGCGCGGGCAGTATGTCGGGCCCCCCCATGACCACCTGCCAGGGGACGAACGAGCGCGGCAGCGAGTCGGGCACCGCCACGCCCCCTGCCAGAAAGTTCTGAAACCAGAAGACGCGGCTTTGGGGCATGGCCTTCTGGGCGGCGATCACGTAGTTTTCCAGAGCGGCGACATACAGCTGCGGCGTGTAGGCGAACTCGGGCGGGATATGTTTCATCATGTCGTCCGAAATGGCCAGCGAGGTCTCCTGCAGGTTGATGCCTTCAAAATTGGGGTGGCCATCGAATGCGCGCCCGATGGCTGCGGTCAGGGCGTTGAAGCTCTCCAGATAGAACCCGGTCCATCGAAAGGGGATCTTGCCCTGATAGGTGGTCATCATGATCGGATCGAGGTAGGAGGGGCAGACGCTCTTGCCGTGGGTGAACGATTTGTCGAGCAGCATCACCACCAGTTGTTTGCCGTAGAGCTTGCACTGGTCCAGATCGTTCATAATGGGCGAGAAGTCGTACTGGTTGCGCTCCGGTTCGAGCGTGCGCCACTGGTAGCGGCGCACGATGCCTTTCACGGCGGACGATCGGGCTCCCTTGATGCGCTCGATGGGGGTGTCGTCGTAGACGTAGATATAGTGGCCGGGGGTGTACTTTTGAGCAGTGGCGCTCTTTTGCCTGGCGGCGACGTCGGAGTGGGTGAACAGCAACGCCGAAAAAAGCGACCAAATGAACGGAAAGATAAACTTTTGAACCATTTTCGCTCAATTTTTACAAAGATAATTAATACATTTGTTATAACAAACCTATAAACTATTATGAAAAAACTGATTCTCGTGCCGGCGCTGTTGCTGGCCTTTTTGGCCGAAGGGAAGGTGCGTCTTCCGGCCCTTTTCGGCGACAATATGGTGCTGCAGCAGCAGACCTCGGTGCGCATATGGGGCTGGGGCGACAAGGGTAAGACCATCGTCGTTACCCCTTCATGGAGCAAAACCTCTGCCAAGACCATCGTCGATCCCGACGGCCGGTGGGCCCTGCATGTCAATACCCCGGCAGCCAAGGCAGGAGCGAGCTACACCCTCACCGTCAGCGATGGCGGTCAGGCCACGACGATAGGCAATGTGCTTGTGGGCGAGGTGTGGATATGTTCGGGCCAGTCCAACATGGAGATGCGCCTTTCGGGCAACAACGGCCAGCCGGTGCGCGGGTCGATGCAGGAGGTACTCGCCAGCTCGCGCTATGGCGATCTGATCCGCACCATCGACGTGCCCAACAAGGGCAGCGACACCCCGGTAGACGATTTCGAGGGGCGGTGGCTTGCCGCTTCGCCCTCCACCGCGGCCGGTTTCAGCGCCACGGCGTGGTTCTTTGCCCGCAACATAGTCGATGCGACGGGCATACCGGTGGGCATTGTCAGGAGCGACTGGGGCGGCACGCGCATCGAGGCGTGGATGGACGAGGCGTCGGTGGCCAGGGTCGAAACGCCCGCCCAGGTCGAGGCGCTGCGAAAAAGCAAAGCGATGGCCAAGCTCTACAACGGCATGATCAACCCCATTGCGGGCTACGCCGCCCGGGGTTTTTTGTGGTATCAGGGCGAAGCCAACCGTAGCAACTATGGAGACTATGCCGCTCTGATGAAAGAGATGGTGGCCCTGTGGCGCAACCGCTGGGACGACAAGAGCGACAGTATGCCGTTCTACTATGTACAGATCGCTCCGTACAGCTACGGCGTTAAAAATGATACTCGCAGCGGACTTCTCGTCGAGGCGCAGGTCAAGGCCATGAGCCTCATCCCCAACAGTGCGCTGGCCGCCACCAACGACGCAGGCGAAGAGTTCTGCATCCATCCTGCGGCCAAGGACCTGGTGGGGTTGCGTCTGGCGTTGCTGGCCCTGGTGAGGGATTACCGTGTGCTGAAGATCGACACCATGGGGCCGTTGTTCAAGGCGGTCAGCTATGACAAAAATGTGGCGAAGGTAACATTCACCAACGCCTCGACCGGGCTGTTCTGTCAGGGACGCGAGGCGCAGGGGTTCGAGATCGCGGGCGAAGACAGGGTGTTCTATCCGGCCCGCGCCGAGATCAAGGATCAGGCCGGCGCCGTGCACCTGACCAGCGACAAGGTGGCCCAGCCGGTGGCGGTGCGTTATGCCTTTCGCAACTTTATCCCCGCCGATCTGCAGAACAGCTGGGGCCTTCCGGCCTTCCCTTTCCGCACCGACGACTGGGATGATGTGAAGTAGATGACGGCTTAAGCCTTATTCTTGTGAACACGCCCTGATAGTTGAAATTTGCCATGTCATGCTGAGTGAAGCCGGACCGACGCTGCGAGCGAGGACAGAGTCGAACTTGTTCGAGCTATGCCGAGCCGCGAGGAGGAAGCCGAAGGCAACCACCTATACCTCTCCTGTCATGCTGAGCGAAGTCGAAGCATCTCATGCAGCATTGCCGAGACCCTTCACTTCGCTTGAGGGTAACATGAAAAGAGTTTCGCTTGAGGGCGACATAACATAAAAATTGGTTAAGCAATACAGCATTTACGCGAGAGACGCTTACTGGCGTGATGCTGCAAATGAAGAGAGAGGCTCATTCACTGTGAATGGGCCTCTCTTCTTGTTGTGTGCGTCCGTCGCTGGCCGGTCAGTCCCGCATGTTGGGTATATCGCCTTTGTAGGCCCCGGTCTCGAGTTTGTTGCGGATGGCCTTGAAGCAGTCGATGGTGTAGGCCACATCTTCGAGGGTGTGCACCGCCGTGGGGATGATGCGCAGGATGATCTCGCCCTTGGGGATCACCGGGTAGATGACCACCGAGCAGAACAGGTTGTGGTTCTCGCGCAGGTCGACGATCAGGTTGGTGGCCTCACCGATCTCGCCGTGCATGAGCACCGGAGTAACGGGCGACTGGGTGGCGCCGATGTCGAACCCGTTGTCGCGGAAGCCTTTCTGCAGCGCGCGGGTGATCTCCCACAACTTCTGCTGCATCTCGGGGTGGGTTTTGATGAGCTCCAGACGTTTCATGGCGCCCATGACCATGGGCATGGGCAGCGATTTGGCGTAGGTCTGCGAGCGCATGTTATAGCGCAGATAATCAATAATATACTTATGGGAAGCAACGAACGCTCCGAAGCCGGCCATCGACTTGGCGAAGGTGTTGAACAGCACGTCCACCCCGTCGATCACCCCAAAGTGGTGCGCCGTTCCCTTGCCGCCGGGGCCCATCGTGCCGAAACCGTGGGCGTCGTCCACCAGCAGGCGGAAGTTGTAATCCTTCTTCATGGCCACGATCTTGTCGAGCATGCCCAGATCGCCCTTCATGCCGAAGACCCCCTCGGTGATGACCAGAATGCCCCCATGGGTCTCCTCGGCCACCTTCACCGCGTGGTCCATCTGTTTGCGGAAACTCTCGGGATCGTTGTGGGCGAAGACAAAACGTTTGCCGGTGTGCAGCCGCAGCCCGTCGATGATGCAGGCGTGGGCCTCGGCGTCGTAGACCACCACATCGCCTCGCGAGAGGAGCGAGTCGATGATCGAGATCATGCCCTGGTAGCCGAAGTTGAGCAGGAAGGCATCCTCCTTGCCGACAAATTCGGCCAGTTGACGCTCCAGCTCCTCGTGGTAGATGGTCTGGCCGCTCATCATGCGTGCGCCCATGGGCGAAGCCATGCCGTATTTGGCCGCCGCTTCGGCATCGGCCTTGCGCACCTCGGGGTGGTTGGCCAGCCCGAGATAGTTGTTCAGGCTCCAGTTGAGCATCTGGCGACCGCGAAACTCCATGCGCGGGCCGATCTCTCCGACCAGCTTGGGAAAAGAGAAATAGCCGTGGCTAAGTTTTTGATACTGACCGATAGGGCCACCGGCGTTCTTTTGAATTCGTTCAAAAATGTCCATGATTAGAGTTTATATAGATTAAGTCTGTTCGTTTTTTGGATTTTCGCAGCAGGGTACGGCAAAATTAATATTTTTTCAGAGGTTGTTTAAATTTTAGGCGCAAATAGTATTATGATTTATGCGAATTAACAGTTAAAAATTAGTTTCGCAAAAAGGCGCTTTGAAAATATATCACTATAATATATTTATTTTGCTTTCGGCTTCAGTGTGAGAGAGCATAAGCGATGAGGATGAAGCCAGAGTAAAACAACTCCGGGGCGAACTTCTAAACCTCGGCCTCGGCAAAAAGTTTCTTTCCAAGCTGGACGATGCGGTAGCGCGGGTTGGCCTCGAGGATCAGCTCTCGGAGCCGCTGCGGGTCGTCGGGCAGGTGGTAGGTGCACAGGGCCAGCCGCGGGGCGAAGCGGCGCAGCGTATCGCGCGCCCCGGCGAGCATGTTGCGCTCGTAACCTTCGATGTCGGCCTTGATGAAGTCGACCCGGGAGAGCCCCCGCTCGCGTACAAAGTCGTCGATGGTGGTGGTTTCGACGGCGATCGTATCGCGTCCCTCGCGGGGCAGGAAACTGTTGCCCTCGCCGTTGCTCTTGGGGTCGCAGACCGAGAAGTTGACCGTTGCGTTCCGGTCGCCCAGTCCCTTGCGGACGGGGACGATGCTGCCGGGGCGGTTCTTTTCGGCGTTCATTTTGGCAGTGCGGCATAGCATGTCATAAAGCCCGGGCGTGGGCTCGAAGGCGTAGGCCGTGGCCCCGCGGGCCGAGACATAAGCTGCAAAGTCGCCGATCCACGACCCGGCGTCGATGACCGTATCGCCCGGGCGGACAACCACATCGATCCCGTCGCCCGTGTAGCCGTAGGCGCCTTCCCACCTGGCGTCCATGGCGCGCACCAGGCGCGGAGAGTAGCGATCGCCGTTGTGGCACCAGATGGCCAGCGAGTCGATAAAGACCTTGTACATCTTGTACATGGGGTCGAACGGCAGCAGAGCGCCGCGGAAGTCGTAGTATGACTCTCCGTTCTGGTCCCGGCGCACCCAGCGACGGTCGAAACGCTCCACCTTGCGGCGCATGGTCTCCCGGTCGAACCTGTCGATCCGCTCTCTGTGCACTCCGGCCATGCGGGCTGCCTTGCCGAAGGCGACCCGCAGCATGTCCACCGGATCGGAACGCCTCACCCGCAGAGAATATAGGTATGCGCAGAGCCCGGTCATAATGCTATTAAATGCGAATTTAAGGTTGAAAACAATATTTGGTATTCAGTATTTTGCAAATAGTACGGCTTTATGCAAACAGAGTATTATGTCATGCTGAGCGAAGTCGAAGCATCTCAAAATAACTGATTTAACAGTATTGCCGAGACCCTTCGACTGCGCTTACGCTTCGCTCAGGGTGACATATTAAATTTCAATCCTTAGAAACTGTTTAAAATTTATTCATCGAAAATCTTATGGCTCTTATTTCGCGCCTTTTGCGTCTGATCCTCGTTACATAGAACACCGCTATGCGCCTCGTCGGAGACGCAAAAATCATCGGAAAAGATCTCATAATCTTTTTCGCGAATAAAATTAAACAGTTTCTTAATTCGCATTATTTGTCCAGCTCCTCGATGGCGCGCAGGATGACCTGATCGTCGGCGAAGGCGATGGCCCAGTAGCCGGTGTCCTCAAGGGGCGAGTTGCGCGCCACAAGCGAGCGTATCTGCGAGAGGATCAGCCCGGTGGACGCTTTGATCTGCTCGGGGACGGGTTTGACGCCGCCCCGCGCGGCATAGGAGACGAACTCCTCCAGCAGGCCCCGGTCGCTGTAGATGAATCCCCTGAGCTGGTCGACGCTGCGGATGGCATTCAACTGTCGGCGATGACGGTCGGAGTATTCGAGGGTATAGCGGTAGAGGATGTTGCGTCCGGCCACTTCGAGGTAATATTTGGTGATGGCCGAGGTGTCCATCGGCACGAAGATGTCGGGCATGATCCCACCGCCGCCGTAGACCACCTTGCCGCCGGGGGTAACAAAACGCAGCGAGTCGGCGAAACGGATGCTGTCGGCCGAGAAGAACTCGTTGTGTTTGTAACGGTTGAGAATGTCGTTGCCATACTGCTCGTTGCCCTTGTCGTAAGGTTTCTGGATCGAGCGTCCGGTGGGGGTATAGTAGCGCGCGATGGTCAGGCGCAACGCCGAGCCGTCGGAGTAGGGGAACTGCTGCTGAACCAGCCCCTTGCCGAACGAGCGACGGCCGATGATCACCCCGCGGTCGTTGTCCTGGATGGCTCCGGCAAGGATCTCGCTGCTGCTGGCGCTTCCCTCGTCGATCAAAATGACCAGCGGTATGTCTGTCAGCTTGCCGCGGCCGTTGCTGTACTCCATGGTGCGTTTTTTGTGCCGGTCGACGGTGTAGACTATCAAATTGCGCCCCGGCAGAAGCTCGTTGGCGATGCTTATCGCCTGGTCGAGGAAGCCGCCGCTGTTGCCTCGAAGGTCGAAGATGAGTTGACGCATCCCCTCTTCGCGCAACTTGTCGATAGCCTTGACCATCTCGGAGTATGAGTTTTTGGAGAAGGTCAGCAGCTTGACATATCCGATGCGGGGGGTGATCATCAGGGCCGCGTCGATGCTCTTGACCGTTACCACTCCGCGGGTTACGGTGATGGGCACCAGGTCGCGCACCGCTCCGCGCTCGATGCGCAGGCTGACATTGGTGCCGCGTTTGCCCCGCAGACGTTTGACGATGTTGTTCTGGTCGATATGGCGTCCGGCCACCAGCGAGTCGTCGATGAAGATGATCCGGTCGCCGTTGACCACGCCCGCCCTGTCGCTGGGACCGCCAGATATGACGTTGAGCACCACCACCGTGTCGGTGATCATGTTGAACATCACGCCGATGCCGTCGAATTCGCCGTCCAGCGACTCGTTGACCGACTGCAGTTCCCGGGCGGGGATGTACATCGAGTGGGGATCGAGCTCTTCGACCAGCTGAGGGATCAACCGCTCGGCGACGCTGTCCATGTCGACCGAGTCTACATACGCCTTTTCGATCAGCGAGAGGGTGGCTCTCAGCTTTTTGGGCACTACATCGCCACTCGCGCCGCCGGAGGGACGCACCGCGTAGATGCCAATAAGGATGCCCGCCGACATGGCCAGCGCGAGCAGTGTGGGGAGCAGTATGCCCAAACGGGAGTTTCGATACATCTACTTGTTTTTGAAGTTATAAGTGAGGCCAACGCCGGCCGTGTAGGTCGACTGCAATTTTTTGGGCATGGGGGTGGTGGCGTAGGGGTCGTAGTAGAGCAGCCAGTAGAGCGAGGCGGTGAAATATTTGCCCAGCGCATAGCTCAACGTGTTCTCCCACCGGGCGTTGGGCTGCTTTTTGTAGTCGCAGAACGAGTAGAACGACGAACGGTAGCGCAACTCCTTTTTGAGGAACGACTGGTCGTAGTCGGCCTTGAGCGACGAACCGATCTGGGTGCGCGACTTGTCGCCCGGATAGATGCCGTTCAGGCCCTGGGCCGAGAGGGTGTTGTCGAACACGGTCATGGTGCTGGTGGCCACGGGCGAGATGGAGAAGGTCAGGGGGAAGCCCTCCTTCTTGAAGGTGGCGCCCAGCGCCAGATCGAGATAACCCGGAGCCATGAAGTTGGAGATGAGCACCTTGGTCTGCGGCGAGTCGTAACCTTTGGTGTACTGGGTGCGGAAGTTCAGCGTGAAGGAGTAGGCCCACGTGTTGGAAAACTGCCACATCGACAGGAAGGCATAGCGCAACTCGTCCTCGTTCTTGTAGGCGACGTTGTTGAGGACGCTGATGCCGTAGCGGGTGCTCAACTGATTGATGATCCACAGTTTGCTGCGATGATACTGGTCGCTCACCAACAGTGTTCCACGCCCCGAAGTGGTGTTCTGACCGCCGGCGGCCCAATTGTCGAAGGTGGTCATGTTGGCCTGCAGCGTGGCGTTGAACTCGAACTTGTGCCGCTGCCACATAAGGCTGTGAGTGGTGTCGGCCGGGGTGTCCGCTGCCGCAGCTCCTTGAGCCAGAGCGGTTACGAGTTTCTCGCTGTCGACGGCTGCGCCCGAAACGCTGTTCTGGGCCATGGCAATAGCCGCAGATAACGTCATGGAAAGTGTCAACAGATATTTTTTCATTGCCGACAAAAGACTTTAGAGTTTATATAGATCAAGATGACACGTCTCTTTCATCTCTCTTTCCGGCGTCCTTTGCGCCTGCTCCCCGTTACGTGGACCCCACCATGCGCCTTGTCGGAGGCGCAAAAATCATCGAAAAATATCTCATAATCTTTTTCGCGAATAAATTTTAAACAGTTTCTTAATCTATATAAACTCTGTTGGGTACAAATATACTACTTATTTTTGAACTTGTAGCTCAAACCCACACTGATCGACGAGTTGAACTGCACATGCGAAGGGTGCGGCGCAGAGGATTTAGTGTTATAGTAAAGTACGCCGAATATGGTGGTGGTCAGGTATTTGGTGGCGCGTATGTCGAGCGTGTTCTCCCACCGGGCGTTGGGCGGCGTTTTGTAGTCGCAGAACGAGTAGAACGACGAGCGATAGCGCAGCACCTTGTTCATGAACTCTTTATCCATCTCGACCCTCATCGAAGACCCGTTATTGCCTTTATGTCGGTCGCCGGCCGGCACGCCGAAAAGCCCCTGGGCCGACAGGCCGGGATCACGGACGGTAGTCAGGCTCCATCCAAAAGGCGAGAGGGTGATGCTCAGCCACTTGTAGCGGCTGTAGTTGACGCCCAGCGAAGCGTCGATGTAGCCTGGCGACATGAAAGCCGACTTTTTGGTGTGATCGTTGCGTCCGGCATATCCGTTGGCCAGCTGGCTGCGCAGGTTGATCGAGGTGGCCGCCGACCAATAGCTGTGGACATTGAACAGCGCCATGAGGTTGAACTTGAACTCGTCCTCGTTCTTGAACGGCTTGTTGTCGATGATGTTCATGCCGTAGCGCTGCTCGAACTTGGTGTCGAGCGAGATAGAGTTGTGGACATACTGATGGCGGAAAAAGACGGTCGAACGGGCCGAGAGGGTGTTCTGACCACCGGCCGACCAGTTGTCGAACCGTGTCTGGGCGGCCTGCAGCGTGGCGTTGAACTCGACAGTGTTGTGCAAATTGCGCAGGCGGCGACGCTCGGCCTGCTCCTTGGCCCGGGAGATATACTGAAAGTCGCGCGCCTCGACCTTGCGCACCGAGTCGGCCACATATTCGGTCACCTCCAGCGGTTTGTTGATCCCGATGGAGAACTGACCCCACAGCGGCGTCGCCACGGCCATCACCGGCGGCAATATGAGCAGAAAACGTTTCATGGACACAGTTAGAAACTGTTTAAACTTTATTCATCTAAAATCTTATGGCTTTTGTTTCGCGCCTTTTGCGCCTGATCCTCGTTACATGGGACACCGCCATGCGCCTTGCCGGAGGCGCAAAAATCATCGCAAAAGATCTCATAATCTTTTGCGAATAAAATTAAACAACTTCTTAAACAGAGCAAAGATACGAAGAAAACGGATCATATTAAAATGATTCAAATCGATTTGACGGACGATAAGCGATAACTTTTCCCGAAAAAACGTATCTTTGCATGAATAATCTTTGGAGAAAAATGAAATATTTCGGTGCACACGTCAGCGCGGCGGGTGGAGTCGAGAACGCTCCGCTCAATGCTCATGCCATAGGCGCAGGGGCTTTCGCCCTGTTCACCAAAAATCAGCGACAGTGGCGCGCCGCGCCCCTTATGCAGCAGTCCATCGAGAAGTTTCGTCAGAATTGCGCCACCTGCGGCTACAGCCCCTTCCAGGTGTTGCCCCACGACAGCTACCTTATAAATCTGGGCCATCCCGACAGGGCGGCTCTGGAGCAGTCGCGCGAGGCCTTCATCGACGAGATGGAGCGTTGCGCCCTTTTGGGCCTCGACCGGCTCAACTTTCACCCCGGGGGCACGCTGGGGCAAATATCCGTCGACGAGTGTCTCGCCCGGGTGGCCGAGTCGATCAACATGGCGCTCGAGCGCACCGCGGGAGTAACGGCCGTCATCGAGAACACTGCCGGTCAGGGCGCCAACGTCGGCCACAGGTTCGAGCACCTGGCGGCCATAATCGACCGTGTGGAGGACCGTTCGCGGGTGGGGGTGTGCATCGACACGTGTCATACATTTGCCGCGGGTTACGACCTGTCGACCGACAGCGCGTGCGAGGCGACCTTCGCCGAGCTGGAGCGGGTGGTGGGGCTGAACTATCTTCGCGGGATGCACCTCAATGACGCCCTCAAGCCGCTGGGCAGCCGTGTCGACCGCCACGCGACGCTGGGCAAAGGGATGTTGGGCCTGACGGTGTTCCGCTACATAGCCCGCGACAGCCGTTTCGACGACATGCCGCTGGTGCTCGAGACCCCGGACGAATCGCTGTGGGCCGACGAGATCGCGATGCTCAAAAATTTTGAAAAGCCATAGAGCCTGTTATCGAATGAAAAAGCACAAAAAAAGGATCATACTGCTGACAGTGATCGTCCTGCTCGGAGCGGGAGGATTTCTGGTCAACAAATATCTGCTTGTCGAGGGTTTGCAGGGGAAGAAGCCTGCCGCGACCGGTCAGAAGGGGGACGAAAATAAAAACGACCGCAAGGGTGGGGCGAAGATCGTGCCGGTGAAGGTCTATATTGCCGATTATGAGTATATAGACGAGGGTATTTCGGTCATCGGAACTCTGCTGGCCAACGAGGAGGTCGACATAGCCAGCGAGACGTCGGGCAAGGTCGACAAGATACTTTTCGAGGAGGGGTCGATGGTCAAACGGGGAGCGCTGCTGGTCAAGGTCGACGATCGCGACCTGCAGGCACAGCTCGAGAGGGCCGACTATCAGGCGTCGCTGCTCAAGGACAAGGTCGATCGCAACAGGGTGCTCTTCTCCAAGGACGCCATCAGCCGCGAGGCCTTTGATCAGGTGGAGACCGACTACAACATGGTCATGTCGGACATCCAGTTGCTCAGGGTGCGCATCGACAAGACCGAGATACGCGCTCCGTTCGACGGGATGATCGGTTTTCGGCACATCTCGCTGGGCAGTTACCTGCAACCCAACACGCTGGTTGCGCGCCTGGTCGACGTCTCGAAGCTGAAGGTCGAGTTTGCCATCCCCGAGAAGTATTACCGCACCGTCACCAAAGGGTCGCAGGTGTCGTTCACCGTGGCGGGCAACCCCCGCAGTTGCCATGCCCGGGTCTACGCCATCGATCCGACGGTGGACGTGCTCACCCGTACGATGACCGTGCGCGCCCTCTACGACAATCGCGACATGGGCATGTTGCCGGGCATGTCGGCCAGCCTGAGGGTGGGCCAGAAGTCGGGCTCCCAGATACAGATACCCACCGAGGCGATCGTCCCCGAACAGGAGGGCATGAAGGTGTGGGTGGTGCGCGAAGGCAAAGCCCACTCGACACGCATCACGTCGGGTCTGCGCAACGAGTCGATGATCACCGTGCGCAACGGTCTGGTGCGCGGCGACAGCGTGGTCATCACGGGTGTGCTGCAGCTCAAAGAGGGAGCCACGGTGCAGGTGGTCGAGTAGGGGGGATTTTCCTTTCCCGGTCTTTCTCTGCCTTTGAAGGCTGTTTCAGGCAGGAAAGTTAAACCGGACAAACTCTAAACGCTTTACATCAGTGCGGCTTTATGCAAAACACGGCATTATGTTACCCTGAGCGAAACGAAGTGAAGCCGAAGGGTCTTGGTAATGCTGTTAAGTTTGTCGGTTTGAGATGCTTCAACTTCGTTCAGCATGACATGCCGAGTTGAGATGCTTCGATTTCGCTCAGTATGACATGGTAAATATCAACCCTCAATTCACATTATTTATTAGGTATGGCCTTTGTAGAAAACCGACTGAGACGCGGTGCGGCTACTTTTTGCGAGCCGCTTTGAATGAGATAACGGACAGGTAGCCGGCCTGTTTCGGCGAGAATCTAAACGGACTCCAGGCGCCAAATACCACAATAAAGCAACCTCTGACAATGAGCATATCTTCGACATCCATCAACAGACCGGTGCTGGCCACGGTGATGAGCATCGTCATCGTGATCATCGGCGCCATCGGTTTCTCGTTCCTCGGAGTGAGGGACTATCCGAGCGTCGACCCGCCGGTGATCACCGTGCGCACATCGTTCCCCGGGGCCAACGCCGACGTGATCGAGACACAGGTAACGGAGGTGCTCGAGTCGTACGTCAACGGCATCCCCGGCATCCGCACCATCACCAGCACCAGCTACGACGGCACGAGCTACATATCCATCGAGTTCAAGCTCGAGGTGCCGCTCGAGACGGCGGCCAACGACGTGCGCAACAAAGTCTCAGAGGCGATCCGCCGTCTGCCCCCCGAGATCGACCCTCCGGCGGTGACCAAGGCCGACGCCAACTCCCAACCCATCTACAGCATCACCGTCGAGAGCGACAAACGCAGCATCATCGAGATCAGCGAGCTGGCCGAGGTCAACTTCAAAGAGCGGTTGCAGACCGTGGTGGGCGTGTCGAGCGTCGAGACGCGCGGTTCGCGTCGCATGTCGATCCGCATGAAGATGGACCCCATGCTGCTGGCCGCCTACAAGCTCACCCCGATGAATGTGCGCGATGCCGTGGCCCGGGAGAACGTCGAGCTGCCTTCGGGACGCATCGAGGGCGACAACACCGAGCTGACGATCCGCACCATGGGCCGCCTGAGGAGCGTGGCCGACTTCGACAACCTGATAATCAGCAACGACGGCCAGCGCATAGTGCGTTTCCGCGACATAGGCCACACGATCATCGACGCCGAGAACACCCGCTCGCTGCTCAAGCGCAACGGCGTGGTGATGGTCTCGTGCATGCTCATTCCCCAGCCCGGAGCCAACTATATCGACATTGTCGATGCGGCCAAAAAGGAGATCGAGCGCATCAAGAAAGACCTTCCCGAGGATGTGGTGGTGCGCACGGGTTTCGACAACACCAAATTTATCCGTCAGTCGATCGGCGAGGTGCGCGACACGATCGCGGTGGCCTTTGCGCTGGTGGTGCTGATCATCTTCCTGTTCCTGCGCACGTGGCGCGCGACCATCATACCGGTGCTGGCCATCCCGATCTCGCTGATCGGAACTTTCTTCATAATGTATCTTTTTGGTTTCTCGATCAATATACTCACGCTGCTGGCCGTGGTGCTGGCCATCGGGCTGGTGGTCGACGACGCCA
>BNXD01000009.1 GCA_025999315.1 Bacteroidia bacterium
CAGATTCAATTGTTGAACTATTATATTCTTGTTGCGCTCCGAGAGCGCCGACCGTCCTGTTTCGATCATGCAGAGAGCACTTTTGCCTATTCCCAGAATTTTGGCGAACTCTTCCTGTGTAAGACCTAATTCCTGTCGTACGGATCTTAGCCGTTTTGAAATATTTTTCACTTTGAAATTGTTATTGGTTATCGAATCAAGTTCAAATATTGAATGTATATTTGTCATACAAAATTAAAAAATATAACACGACAAAGGTTTGTGCGAATGACTTTTTTGTTTCAATATGATTTATTCAAATTTCATAGAACGCAAAAAATACTCCATGGCAGTAAGTTTACCATGGTTTTGTTTAAAACGCTAAAAACAATCAATTATTATGTTATCCGTTAGCCCCGAGATTTATCGCGCTGTGGCCGATCGCCTGTTACGCGCAATAGCCGACAAGGAGTTTTTCAACGGTTCGATCGAATACGACACCGAAGAGTTTTACTCCTCTCTGCGTACCACCCTTATCATATACCGCGACAAGAGCTCCCTGCATGGCGGTGGCGAGCCGATAAGCGACATCGTCCCCGTGTGGTGGGAGTTCTCGCTCAGCCAGCCGCAGGGGGAGGTCGACACCGACTTCAGTTGGCGGGAGCTGAAAGAATATCTCATATGACGAGCCGCCCGCCGACCGAACCTCACATACATATATACATATAATGCTTGAAGATAATATTTCACTGCTGGAGTTTGCCCGAAAAGTCCAGCCTTACCTCAAATTTGCCCCGTTTCACGAGCGATACTACCGGGTGCTCGAAGCGTTTGCCCTCGGACGCATCAAACGATTGATCATAACCATGCCCCCACAGCACGGAAAGTCGGTGGGGGCATCGGTTTTGTTGCCCGCCTACATGCTCGGGCTCAATGCCGACCTTAAGATAGCCATCGCCTCCTACAACGCCACCCTCGCCTCGCGTTTCAACCGGCGGGTGCAGCGGGTGATCGACTCGAAAGAGTACCGCGAGCTCTTCCCCTCGACCACCATCAAAAGCAGCGGTACATCGCGCTCGGGCTATGTGCGCACCTCGGACCAGGTGGAGATCATCGGCGCCTCGGGCGAGCTGATCTCGGTGGGCCGCGGAGGAGCGTTGACGGGCAACCAGGTGGACGTGTTCATCCTCGACGACCTCTACAAAAATGCCATGGAAGCCAATTCGCCCGTGGTGAGGGATAACTGTTGGGAGTGGTACACCTCGGTGGTCGAGACGCGCATACACAACGGTTCTTCGGAACTGATCGTTTTTACGCGGTGGCACGAGGAGGACCTGATCGGCCAGCTGGAGAGCAAAGAGAAGGTGGTGGAGCTCGCCACCTGGGAGCAGCTGGCCGATCATGACGCCGATACGTGGCTGAGATTGAATTTTGAAGCGCTCAAGGAGAGCCGTCCCACCGAGCTCGATCCGCGCCGCAAGGGGGCGGCTCTGTGGGAGGAACGACACGGCCGTCAGTTGCTGCTCAAGAAGCGGCGGCTCGATCCCCGTGGTTTCGATGCGCTTTACCAGGGTAAGCCCTCGTCGAAAGAGGGGTTGCTCTACGGCGATATGTTGCGCACCTACCGCTCGCTGCCCCACGACATTGTCCGCCGGGGCAACTATACCGATACGGCCGACATGGGCGAGGATTTTCTCTGTTCGATATGCTATGAGGCAGGCGCCGACGGGACGATCTACATAACCGATGTGGTCTATTCGCAGGAACACATGGAGATCACCGAGAAACGTGTGATCGAGATGCTGCGGCGCAACGCCACCACCGAGGTAACCGTCGAGAGCAACAACGGCGGACGTGGCTTTGCCCGGGTCCTCGCCGCGGGAGTGCCCACGGCGAGGGTAGAGTGGTTTCACCAGGGAGCCAACAAGGAGGCCCGCATACTCTCCAACTCGACCACCGTCGTGCGCAGCGTGGTCATGCCCTGCGACTGGCAGGTGCGGTGGAGTGATTTTGGTCACCATCTGGCCACCTACCGCCGTCTGTTTCGCTCCAATCGCTGGCACGATGCGGCCGACGCTCTGACGGGCATCGTCGAGAAAGAGGTGCTCGGTTCTCTGACCAAAAAGATCATGGCCGTGGGATTCAGATAGGGATGGATGTGTTCACCAGGGACTGCAGAGTTTATAGAAATTACAGCGCCGAGCGATATTTGCAAATGTCGCTCGGCGCTGTAATGTTTTATCCGCAGGAGTGTCGACTGCCTTCCATGTGGATTTTTCTGCGACGATCGTCCACTGTCGCATCGTTGTTTTTCACCCCGCTCTTATATTTAGACCGGTAAACCGAAGGAGTCAAACCATACTCCTTTTTGAAGGTTTTGATAAAGTGCGACGTGTTGTGAAAGCCGCACAGAGAGCATATGTCGCTGATCGCCTTGTCGGTCGAGATGAGCAGCAACCGCGAGTGGGTCATGCGCTGTTTGATGATCCACTGGTGGGGCGCTTCGTGAAATGTCTGCTCGAACTCTTTTTTGAAGTGGGTCAGGCTGCAGCCGCACTTTTCGCTCAGCTCTTCGAGCGACAGGTTGTTGAAGATGTTGTCGCGAATGACATGCTCGAAACCTTTGCTGTGAGTATTGCTGTCGTTGATTATGCGTCCCAGCAGGCAGCAATCGTGGTCGGTGAACAGCAGATAGATCAGCTCGGTCATCTTGATGAGCACGGCCGCATCGTCGCGTGCAAAAAGATTCTGCTCGATGTACAGGTTGATGCTCTGGAAGAGAAACTTCACCGTATCCCACGCGCGATATTTGACCTCGCGCTGGCCGTGGCAGTCGTCGCATACGTGGGTCCGGGTGATGTTCATCCCATAGTTGAGGTTCATCTGCGAGATCAGCCAGCCGAGCTGTTCGGTGTTGTAATAGAGTATTATCTGTTCGTAATGGCTGTTCTCGTCGGGGGCATCTTCGATATAATGGTTGCCCGAGCCGAGATAGAACAGGTCGCCCGTCTCGATCTTCAGGCGGGAATTGTTGTCGTAAATATATTTGGTGCCCTTTATGACATATCCGACCCCCGGTCGGAGCGTATTCTGCAGTTGTATTCCGTTGGAATTGCTGACGAAAAACTTTACGAATACGGACTTTTGTCTTGAAACTGAAGAGACTATCATACCTTTAGGACTTTATTCACACGTAAAAATACAATATTATATTGCAAATGCAAATGAAATATTGAAAATATTGTGGCGCCTGAGCGTTTAAGTAATCTGAAATTATTATTGTCATGCTATTTGCTTTCTATGGTGAGACGGCAAAACAGGCTCGCCAGAGAGGGCAAAGAGCATGAATATTTCAGGAAAACCGAAAATTTTAACTGTATCAATAATAATTGACGATTACTTATCTATTTTTGTCTGCAAAAATCGTGCAAATGAAAGGTAAAATATCTGATAAGGCGCTCGAATTTGATAAAAAAAATCTGTGGCACCCCTACACCTCCATGACAGCGCCCCTGCCGGTCTATGCAGCGGCCGGAGCGCAGGGGGTTTACATCGATCTGGAAGATGGCAGGCGGCTGGTCGACGGCATGTCGTCGTGGTGGTGCGCCGTGCACGGCTACAACCACCCGGCGTTGAACCGCGCCGTTCGACGTCAGCTCAGACGCATGTCGCACGTGATGTTCGGCGGGTTGACCCACCGTCCGGCCATCGAGCTGGGCAGGCGGCTGGTCGGGCTGATGCCCGAGGGGCTCGATCGCATATTCTACTGCGACAGCGGATCGGTGGCGGTAGAGGTAGCTGCAAAGATGGCCCTGCAATATATGCAGGCCACAGGACAAAGCCGGCGGGTGCAACTGGCCACGGTGTGCGGAGGCTATCACGGCGACACGTGGCAGGCCATGTCGGTGTGCGACCCCGTCGGGGGGATGCACTCGCTCTATGCCGGACGATTGCCGGTGCACCACTTCGCGCCGCGTCCTCAGGTGTCTTTCGGTGCGGAGTGGGACCCGCGCGATTTTGAACCCATGGCCGCGCTGCTGGCCGCCCACCATAGCACCATCGCCGCGGTCATCGTCGAGCCTGTCGTACAGGGCGCCGGGGGGATGTGGTTCTATCACCCGGTCTATCTGCGGCTGCTGAGAGAGTACACCAGCAAATACGGCATCCTGCTCATCGCCGACGAGATAGCCACGGGTTTCATGCGCACGGGCAAAATGTTCGCCTGCCAGTGGGCCGGGGTCGTCCCCGACATCATGTGCATCGGCAAGGCGCTGACGGGTGGCTATATGAGCTTTGCCGCCACCGTAACTACGCCCCGCGTGGCCGAGGGCATCGGCTCGTCGCCTCCGGGCGTCTTCATGCACGGGCCTACGTTCATGGGCAATCCGCTGGCCTGCGCCGTGGCCTGCGCCTCGCTCGACCTGCTGGAGAGCAGCGATTATGGCCGGAGGATCCCTCAGATAGAGAGTGCATTGCACAGGCTGCTGGCCCCCGCCTCATCGATAGACGGGGTCAGGGACGTGCGCGTCCTCGGTGCGATCGGAGTGGTCGAGATGGAGCGGCAGGTCGATGTGGCTCAGGTTCAGCGTATGCTCGTCGAACGTGGAGTGTGGGTGCGGCCGTTCGGGCGGCTGATCTACATTATGCCGCCTTACATCATCACCGACAGAGAGTTGGAACAGTTGTGCGGGGCGATCGTCGAGGTCATATCCCGACCGTGAAGTTCACCGCCACCGCCGAGACGATCCACAACAGATAGATTATGAGCGGCATTACGCCCGTATAACGATTGAACAGGAACGGAGCGATCACGCTCACCGGCACGGCCAGCATATTGACCAGCTCGGGCGCACGACCCGGGAAAAGCAGCATCAGCGGAATTGCCGCCAGCATCACCGTCATGGACATGACGATGCGGTAGGGCCGCGTGCGCATAGAGACGGTCGAGGCCAGAAAACTCCCCAACGAGAGGAACAACGTCAGCACCATGACCGACGCCGAGACGATCAGCAACGGGTTGGTAAAAACGGCCGTCTGCACACCCGAGGGCGTCATGAGCCCTTCGATGAGCCCTTTGATCATAAAATCGCCCGGCAGCCCCATCAGTAGCCCGACATAGGAGCCCCCGGCCAGCGGCAGCGCCAGCCCGATCAGCGCGGTGATCACCTCCCGCGCCGAGCGAAACCAGATCGGCAGCATGATCGGCAACACCACCGCCAGCATCGCTGCAGGCGCATAAAACAGCATCGAGCATCCCATCACGAACGCCCCCCGGAAACAGCGGTCGAAACTCGTACCGTGTCTCAGGCCGGGGATCATGGCATTGAGCCCCATAACGACAAAGAACGATGCTACCACGGGCATCAGGCTATCCCCGGAGAAGAACACCCCGCAGCACGTGGCCGCATAACACACCGCAGGCAGATAGGACTTGGCGCCATAAAGCATGTTGTAGGTGCCGATATAGGTCAGCGTGAAGGCGTTGACCACAAGCAGCAGGGCCATCAGCGCCATTTTCCACGTCGGCGAAAGCGCCCCCTCCAGCCAGACGCCCACCGGCATGGTCGCATGACCGCCCGTTGCCGACCAGAGACCATACCTGATCACCGCCGGGGCAACGATAGCCGCAAGCGTAAGCGCCACAAGCCCCAACGGCTGCCGGATTATGTTAATTTTATTCAATCTCTTTTCCAAATTATCCTCCCCGGAATGACGGAGGGATCAACCTTTTCTTTTTTCTTTTGCGACTTTTTGAAAAAAGTCGCCCAAAATTATCTTAGGAGCGAGGGCAGAGTCATGCTTGCATGAACTTTGCCGAGCTTTCGACAGATAATCAGCGAAGCTAAACTTTTCGGCGATACTTCGCACACGCATGATTTTTAGTCTGTGCGGAGATCAATAAAGGCTGCCGGGCTTCGTCCGCCGCCAACTTGTTAATCTTTAAACGCTATCTCGCCAGTCGGCGTACCCGATATAGTTAAAAGTTTTTTGCCCTGCTTTTTTCAACCGATGCTCGAAGCGGGAGCAGAGGCTGCTTGCAGACTATGCCCCGTAAGGAGGAGGAAGGCGAGCGTCTTTTTGCGAGCCAACAACACCCGTCGCTCAATGCCGGGGATACTTAGCCCCTGCGGGGCGATTTGAGAAGTATCGTCGCGCCAAGTTGTTCGGAAAGTGCGGAGCCGTGCCGCCAATGGCGGGCAACAGGATGACCGCCCTGCGGTGGCGGGAGGAGCGAACTCAAAACAGCGGAGAACCCCCCAAAACAGGATAATCCGCAAAACGAACATATTTGCGGATTATCCGAAGAGCCAACGGGCGTATCGTATATTCGGCGAGTGTTACAGTAGGTCTTTTCCTATGTCGCGGCGGAAATATTTGCCCTGGTATGAGATTTTGTCGATGGCGGCGTAGCACTTGCGCAGTGCGGCGTCCATTGTGTCGTCGAGCGAGGTGGCGGCGAAGACCCGTCCGCCTGTGGTGACCAGCTGACCGTCTATGACTGTCGTACCGGCGTGGAAGACCAGACATTTCCCGCAGGCCGTTTCGAGCCCCGACACCGGCAACCCCTTGACGTAATCGCCCGGATAGCCCTCCGAGACGCACACTACGGTGGCGGCGACCTGAGGCGAGACCTCGAGCCGGTAGCTGTCGAGCGTGCCAAGGGCCATCGCCTCGAAGAGGTCTACCATGTCCGACTCGATGCGCGGGAAGACCACCTCGGTCTCGGGGTCGCCCATTCGCACGTTGTACTCGATGACCTGCGGTTCGCCGCCCACGTTCATCAGGCCGATGAATATGAAGCCTTTGTACTCGATCTTCTCGGCCTTGAGCCCGGCGATGGTGGGCTCGATAATGCGCAGGCGGACCTTCTTCATGAAAGCCTCGTCGGCAAACGGCACGGGCGACACAGCCCCCATGCCGCCGGTGTTGGGCCCCTTGTCGCCCTCGCCGATGCGTTTGTAGTCCTTGGCCGTGGGCAATATCTTGTAGCTCTCCCCGTCGGTGGCCACGAAGACCGAGCACTCTATCCCCTCGAGGAATTGCTCGACTATCACCCGCTCGCCCGCCTTGCCGAACTTGCCGCCGAGCATCGCGCCCAACTCGCGGCGGGCCTCCTCGAGGGTCGCCGCGATGACCACCCCCTTGCCCCCGGCCAGCCCGTCGGCCTTCAGGACGTAAGGGGCTTTGAGCGAAGCGAGAAATTCGTAACCCGCGTCGATCGTCCCGCGCGAAAAACTGCGATAGGCGGCCGTCGGTATCTTGTGCCGGTCCATGAACGCCTTGGCAAAGTCCTTGCTGCCCTCGAGCATCGCTCCGGCGGCCGATGGCCCCACCACGGGGATGAACTGCACGCTCTCCGTATCGCGAAAGTAGTCGTAAATGCCCTTGCACAAAGGTTCTTCGGGGCCTACCACCACCATGTGGATGTTGTTGCGCAAAACCAGCTGCTCCAGCGAGCCGAAATCGGTGGTTCGCACCTCGACATTGCTCCCCAGCTCCTGAGTGCCGCCGTTGCCCGGGGCGATCAGCAGTTTCTGCAACCGTTTGCTCTGGACTATTTTCCAGGCAAAGGCATGTTCGCGTCCTCCGGAGCCTATCAGCAGGACATTTACCTTGGCGGGTAATCTCATTATTTTTTATCGATGAAAGGTTTGAGTATCGAGTTAAGTTTTTCGTGCTCGACCAGAAAGCCGTCGTGCCCGAAATCGGAGCTCAGCAGCCTGATCTCCGCCCCCGGTATGTGGCGGTAGAGAAATGTCTGCTCCGAGACGGGGAACAGTATGTCCGACGATATGCCGATGACGATAGTCCGCGCCCTGATCTGGCCCAGCGCGCTCTCCACGCCGCCACGATAACGCCCCACATTGTGCGAGTCGAACGCCTGCGTCAGACGGTAGTAGGAGTAGGCGTTGAAACGACGGCCGATCTTCTCGCCCTGATACTGCTGGTAGGAGCCCGCGCGGAATCCGGCTACCTTGTAGTAGTTGTCGTTCTCCTGTTGGGTGGCGTTGTAGGCCAGCGAGCCGCGATAGCTGAGCAGCCCTATCGATCGGGCAACCTTCATGCCATGCCTGCCCGCCTCGGGCTGTTTCTCGCCGTACGTGGGGTCGGTCTCGATCGACATGCGCTGCGATTCGTTCAGGGCGATGGTCCAGGGCTGGCTGCGCGCCGCGGTGGCTATCAGCACCAGCCGGTCGATCCGCCGGTTGTGAGCGATGGCCATCTCCAGGGCCTGAAACCCCCCGATCGAGCTGCCTATCACGGCGTGAAACCGCTCTATGCCCAGATGCTCGGCCAGCAACATGTGCGCCGCCACCATGTCGCGAACGGTGATGAACGGGAAGGACGAGCAGTATGGCTGTCCTGTCGCCGGATTATCGCTCAGCGGACCCGTAGTGCCGTAGTGCGACCCGATGATGTTGGCGCACACCACAAAATAGCGCGACGGATCGAGAAATCGCCCCTCCTCGACCGTATGAGGCCACCAGTCCTCCACATCCGAACTGGCCGTCAGCGCATGACATACCCAGACGGCATTGTTGCCCGAAAACTTGCCGTAGGTGTGATAGGCCACAGTCAACCCATGCAACTCCTCGCCGTTCTCCAGCCTGAATGGTTTGTCGTATTTGAAATATCGTACGGGCATCCGTAACCCTTTTTATCTTATCGCGGCAAAGCCCTGCTCGAAGTCCTCGATCAGGTCGTCGATATGTTCGACGCCGGTCGATATGCGCACCAGGGAGGGCGAGATGCCCGCGTCGAGCAACTCTTTCTCGCTGAGCTGCGAGTGGGTGGTGGATGCGGGGTGGGTGATCATGGTGCGCACGTCGCCCAGATTGGCCATGCAGGAGACCAGCGAGAGGTTCCCGGCGAACGTTGCCGCATCCTCCGCGCTGCCCTTGAGCGTAACCATGAACGCTCCGCCGAAGCCGTTGCGCAGGTACTTTTGGGCGTTGGCATGCCAGCGGCTGCTCTCCAGGCCGGGATAGTCGACCCGCGCCACCATCGGATGAGCCTCGAACCAGCGCGCCAGCGCCAGCGAGGTGTCGATCTGACGCTGGACCCTGAGCGAGAGGGTCTCCAGCCCCTGGATCATGATCCACGAGTTGAAGGGCGAGATGTTGGCGCCAAGGTCGCGCTGACCCTCCGCACGGCAGCGCAGGGCGAAGGCAACGGGGCCGAAAGTCTCCCAGAAGTTCAGCCCGTGATAGCTCTCCGAGGGGGATGCCAGCAGGGGAAACTTGCCGCTGCTGCCCCAGTCCATCCTGCCGGCGTCGACGATGACCCCGCCCATGACGGTAGCGTGGCCGCAGATCCATTTGGTGGCCGACTCGACGAGTATGTCGGCGCCGAAGTCGATCGGGCGACAGACATAACCCGCGCAGCCGAAGGTGTTGTCGACCACCAGCGGGATCGAGTAGGCGTGAGCCAGCTCGGCGAGAGCCTCGAAATCGGGCACCGACAGGTTGGCGTTGCTGATCGCCTCGACATATATGGCCTTGGTGTTGTGATCGATCAGCATCTCAAAGTCCTCGGGGTCGATGCCGTTGCTGAAACGGCACTCGATGCCCATGTTGGCGAGCGAGTTGCTGAACTGGTTGAAACTGCCGCCATAGAGCCACGGACTGCTGACCATGTTGTCGCCGCTGCGCAACAGCGAGGTGAGAGCCACCAACTGTGCCCCGTGTCCCGAAGCCGCCGCCACAGCTGCCGCCGCTCCTTCGAGCGTTGCCACCCGCTGCTCGAAGACATCCGTGGTGGGGTTCATCAGGCGCGTATATATGTTGCCGACCTCCTTGAGGGCAAAGAGGTTGGCCGCGTGTTCGGCGCTTTTGAAATGATATGATGTGGTCTGATACAGCGGAACGGTGCACGACAGCGTCGTCGGATCGACCTGCTGTCCGGCGTGCACCTGCAGCGTCTCGTAACGATAGTTTCGCTCTTTCATGGCGGTAAGATGTGATTGGCACAAAGATAGTGAAACTTTCCGAGATTTTGTTGTTTTGGGCGGAAATAGCTAAGTGGCTGTGTTGCAGTATATGACGTGGCAAGACTCGTGGTTTTGCCTTGGTTGTTGGAGATGGTTTAGTCGGATTTGGAGTTGTGGCATTTGTGCGAAAGCGTAACATAGCGCATTGGCCGGAAGCATGGCATAAGGCCATGCAAAAACCTCGATAATCCGCTCTGAGCGGCTGCAAAGATAGACTTTCCCGGGGGATATTTTGAGAGGCTGGCGACAAATCCGCCTTTTCGGGCTCTATTTCCCGCCGGACGACCGTTTTGCGTTTTTCAAATAACTCTTTTTGAGGCGATTTTGCCGCATGACATGTTATGAGTTCGACTTTTATGTCGTGTCATCATGAGCGGAGTTTTTTCATGTCACCCCGAGCGGAACGAAGTGAAGTCGAAGGGTCTCAGCAGACCGCTGAATCGGTCATTTTGAGATGCTTCGACTTCGCTCCATTTCATTCCGCTACGCTCAGCATGACATGTTATGAGTTCGACTTTTATGTCGTGTCATCATGAGCGGAGTTTTTTCATGTCACCCCGAGCGGAACGGAGTGAAGTCGAAGGGTCTCAGCAAGACCGCTGAATCGGTCATTTTGAGATGCTTCGACTTCACTCCATTTCATTCCGCTACGCTCAGCATGACATGTTATGAGTTCGACTTTTATGTCGTGCACCATGAACAGAGTTTTGTTCAAGGTGCATGACACAAAATCGGCGGCACTATAAGATATTGACAATCAAAACATAAAATCCAACTGTCAATTCACAGGATACATGTTGTCTTACGGTTGTTTTCTCTCCTCTTTGAGGAACGAGGTGTTGTAAGTGATGCCCATTGCGTCGTAACGCTTCATCAAGTCGAGCAGTCGCGCCTGAAAGCAGTCGTAGTTTTTCAGCGCGAGCGGCGTCCACCCCACTTCGGCCACTGCTGCCCCGCGAGGGAAAGCCATGTAGAGCATGTTGTCGAAAGTCAACTGATACTCCGTCCAGATATTGCCCTGCACACCGAGTATGTACTTCGCCTGGTCGGCTGTCAGCTCCTGCGGCACGGGGTTGTAGTCATAGACGGTCCAAATTGGTATATAGCCGCCGATAGTGTAAGGCTCGGTCTTGGGATCGGCCTGATAATAGTCGAGATACATGTGCGTGTATGGGGTCATGATCGCGCCGTGATGCTGTTTTGCGGCGGCGATGCCACCCTCGGTGCCGCGCCACGACATGACGGTGGCGTTGGGCGCCAATCCCCCTTCGAGTATCTCGTCCCAGCCGATTATCCGTTTGCCTTTGGTGGAGAGGAACTTCTCGATGCGGGTGATGAACCACGATTGCAGTTCGTGTTCGTCTTTCAGTCCGAGGCTCTTTATTCGCTCCTGACAGACATGGCAGCGCGACCAGCGCAGTTTTGGCGCTTCGTCGCCGCCGATATGGATATATTCCGATGGAAAGAGCGCGGCCACTTCGGTCAGTATATCCTCGAGGAAGGCGAATGTCTCCTCGCGCGTGCAGAATATGTCTTCGAGCACGCCCCAGCAGCCCTCCACCTCGAACGGTCCGCCGCTACACGAAAGTTCGGGATGGGCCGACAGCGCCGCTTTGGCATGGCCGGGCATCTCGACCTCCGGAATCACCGTTACGAAACGGTCGGCGGCATATGCCAACACCTGGCGCACGTCGTCCTGCGTGTAGAATCCACTGTGGGACTTGGTCATCCACACTCTCTCGCGCTTGCCGTCCTGTTCAACGCCGAACTGTTCGCGGGTGCGGACCGAGCCGATGGCGGTCAGTTCGGGATATTTTTTAATCTCGATGCGCCATCCCTGGTCGTCGGTCAGATGCCAGTGGAAGCGATTGAGTTTGTGAAAGGCCAACAAGTCGATAAAGCGTATCACATCTTCCTTCGAGGCGAAGTGGCGGCACACGTCGAGGTGCAGCCCGCGGTAGTCGAAGCGTGGCGCATCGTCGATCTCCACGCATGGGATACTCCACCGCACACCCTGCGTCGGCTGTCGGTTCTCGATCTGAGGCGGTAACAGCTGACGTAGCGTCTGGGTGGCATTGAATATGCCGTGCGGCGTGCGCGCCTCGATGCGGATGCGTTTCTTCTCCACGGTCAGACGATAAGCTTCGTCGCCGGCAAATTTGGGGTTGATTGCGCAGTAGATCGTGTTGTCGGCCGCCTTACCGGCAA
The DNA here is from genome assembly GCA_025999315.1 of Bacteroidia bacterium. GTDB lineage: Bacteria > Bacteroidota > Bacteroidia > Bacteroidales > Rikenellaceae > JAIRQC01. The sequence goes on from BNXD01000009.1 coordinate 12,179, forward strand.
CCACCGGCAACGAGAAGCCCGCCGCTTTGAGCAGCATGCCGTTCAGCACGGCCACCGAGCGTTGCAGCTCGGCGTCGGAAGACGAAAGAACTATCCGCGTCTTTGGTCCTACCGTGAACTCTCCCTCATGCGCAACGCACGAAACAGGCTGCGGAATGATATTCACTTGCTGCGCGCTACTCTCCGCCCTGCATACTCCGATAGCCAGTACAAGGGCCGCCGAGAGCATAAATTCTGTTTTTTTTGTCATATCCTAGTTATTTTTTTATGAATGGTTTTTCAGTTTGCGCAACTCCGGCGTTTTGGTCGAGACTATCTGCGTGCGCACCTCGGGCAGGGTCTGCTCAAAAACGACGATCCGGTTCTCGCCCCGCCGTAGCCATACCCCCGGCATATAGAGGGTCTGTTGCGGGCCGACGCTCCAATAACGACCGAGATTATGACCGTTGACAAAGACGACGCCCTTGCCCCACGACGACATGTCGAAGAATGTGTCGCCGACCTCGGAGAGGGTAAACGTCCCCTCGTAGAGCAGCGGACGACCGGCAAGATCGCCCGCCTGCGCCACAGGACGGATGTCTGCCGGAGAGATGACAGCGAAGTCCGGTTGAGTGTCCATCGGCATGCGGTACATCGTCCAGCCTTCGACCACGCTTTCGCCCAACTTGACCGGCGAGACTATCCCCTTGTTGTTTTGCGTGATTTGTGCGCCGTAGTTGATACGCCCCATGTTCTCGACCAGCAGTTCGAGACTCGAATCGAACGGTATGTCCACATCGAGCGCATAACGGTTATAATAGCGGTTCAGCTCGCCTGCCGGAGCGTCGCCGACATACACGGTGGCATAGTCGCGCAATCCCTCCACGGAGAGAGTCCCTTTGGCCGGATGACGGAACTTGCAACCGTAGAGCACATAACCGTATCCCTGCCCAAGCTGTTCAAAAGTCATCGGTTGCGCGGCGCTCTGTCCCTGCTGACGGCGGGCTACGGCGAGCAGGTCGGCCACGCGCGAAAGATCGATCGGCGGCAACTCGATCACAGCTATCGGATCCGGCACGCGAGGTATCCGGCTTTCGGTATAACGCTGAATCACGTTGCGTATCGAGTCGAACTTGGGCGTTGTCCATCCCGCCTCGGTGATCGGAGCGTCGTAATCGTAGCTCGTCAGATCGGGCTGGATGCCGTGGCGCTCGTCGTAGTTTGCCCCCGAGGTGAAGCCGAAGTTGGTGCCACCGTGAGCCATGAAGAAGTTGAACGACACCCCTGCGCGCAGATACTCCTCCGTCTTGCGCGCCACCTGCGAGGCGTCGACCGACGGGAACGGCTCGGCCCAGTGCATCAGCCAGCCCGGATAGAACTCGGCCACCATGTAAGGCCCACTGCCGTCGTGCCACTTGTCCACCACCGCCTTGAGATTCTCAACGTTGTCCTCGCCGTTGGCCGTCGGCAGCGCGCCCGGAGTCGAACCGCCTTCAAAGAGCCACGAGCCGTCCGAGGTGAACATCGCCACGTCGAATCCCGCCTCGACAAGCTGCCGTTTGATTTTGGCGTTATATGTGCGGTGACGTTCCTGTGGCACATCGGTGCGCTGGGCCACATACGAGCCGAATTCATTCTCTACCTGCACCATCACGATCGGCCCGCCGCGGGTGACTTGCAACTCGCCGATCTCGGCGTAGAGCCGCTCGATATAGCGTTTGGTGTGGGAGAGAAAGGGCTCGTTGTCGGCGCGCAGCTCCATGCCCGCCACATTTTGCAGCCACCACGGATAACCGCCGAACTCCCATTCGCCGCACACATACGGCCCCGGGCGCAGTATTACATGCAGTCCCTCCTCGCCGGCGATGCGGATATACCCGGCTATGTTTTTGTCCCCCTCGAAATCCCACACTCCGGGCTCTGGCTCGTGAATGTTCCAGAAGACGTAGGTAGCCACGGTGTTTAGCCCCATCGCTTTGAGCATCTGCATCCGGTGCCGCCAATATTGGTGCGGTACCCGCGAATAGTGCATCTCGCCCGAAATAATGCGCGTGGGGAGGCTGTCGTAGAAAAATTCTCCGTTGCGTACCTCGAAAGTGTGTTTAACAGGGGTTTTACTCTCGGAACAGGCCCACGTCATGAATGCTAAAAAAACAATGGCAACAAATCTTTTCATACAATCCCGATAGTTTGAGCCTGTTAAAAATTTATTCATTAAAATTATTATGCGCCTTTTTCTCGCCTTTTTCTCCTCCTTGTTAGATAAAACCACGCCATGCTCCTCGGTGGCGAAGAAAAAGTCATCAGGCGATGAATCATGCGAATCAGCGGTTGTGGTTTATGTTTGGTTATAAGTGCCTTATCGCGTCATCAAATCTTAATTGCCATGTCGCTCTGTTTTTCATGTCGACCTGACCGAAGTGAATAATCTCAGCAAAGCACCATGATAGTGTGAGATGCTTTGACTTCGCTCGGCAGGACATGCGGAGAATAGATGGTTGCCTTCGGCTTCCTCCTCGCAACTCGGCATAGCTCGAACAAGTTCGACTCTGCCCTCGCTCGCAGCGTCGGTCCGACTTCGCTCCACTCGGCATGACATATTATGTTTCAGCCCCTGATCCGCATGTATCATATATCTTTTTTGCGAATAATCTTTGAAACAAATCTTTCATATATATAACACCCGAAACGGACGATCCCCTTATTTTAACGGTGCAATTCCGGCCACGGCATAGCGGTTTGAGCTCTCGACAGCGGTCTCCACCGCCTCCAAACGAATATATCTTGCCGTTACGGGAGAGGCGAACTCTATCCGCTGCGCCACGGGATTATTGCGGATATTGTCGAAACGACCGCCCTCGACCACCATGCGCCAATTATGTCCGTCGTCGCTCGCCGATATGCTGTAACGGCTGACATTCGGAGCCTGCATGTCGTGCGCGGGCAGGTAACCGAGGCCGTAGAGCGTGTCGCGTCCGCCCATGTCGATCGTCAGCGGTTCGCCGAATGGCAGCAATGCCATTGTGGCCGGGTCGCCGTCCAGGATCGCTGCTCCATCCACTTTCGAGGTTACAACCCTCCATGCGGCAGGAGCAGCGGCCATGTTCGCACTCTCTGCGCTCTGTGCATCGGGTTCTGCCTGCGTGAAATAGAGCCCGACGCCGTTCAGCGCAGGGCAGGCCAGCGAGCGGAGAATATTGATTCGCAGTCGGTCGGTGGTTATGGTCGCAAAGCGCAGGATACGCTTGTAGCCTATAGTCGTCCCCATGGCGAGCGGCTGCCATTCCCCGTCCAGGAAGTATTCGACCGAAAACTGCGCCACACGCTGTCCGAGAGGGATATATTCCTGCAATACGAGTCTGTTGGCCTGCGCCGTCCGCGGCAAAACAATGGTCAGCGAGGCTTGGCAAACCCCGTCTGCCGCAGCCCAGTAGGCGTCGTAATCGCCGTCGACGACGCGCGCAGCCTCGTAACCTTTCCCGCGCGTGGACGAGGCTGTTACGGAGGCTCCCCGGGTCAGGTTGTCGGCAAATGTGGCGTCGAGGACACGGCGCAACTCCACCAGGCGTGCAGAATCGGACGGATGGATACGCCCGCGCCGGTCGGCAGGCACGTTGAGCAGCAGGTTGGCGTTGCGGCCTACGGATTTATAATATATGTCGAGCAGCGCGAAGAGCGGCTTGACCTGCATGTCGGTTGAAGGGCTGTAGAACCACCCCGGACGTATCGAAACGTCCACCTCGCCCGGAACCCACGCCTGCCCGTGCACATTGCCACAGTTGAGCGTATCGAGCGCCGGCGAGCCGTGCCCCGGAGCGAAGCCTGCCGTGTCGAGCCGCGACCAGTTGGTTTCGCCCGCAAATCCCCGCTCGTTGCCGATCCAGCGACATCCCGGCCCCACGTCGCTGAAAATTACTGCCTGCGGCTGTCGGGTATGGACGCTCTTGTGGAACAGCGGCCAGTGGTACTCCTGCCGCTTGCCGTTTGGCCCTTCGCCGCACGCCCCGTCGAACCACTGCTCGAACACCTCGCCATAGCTCGACAGCACTTCGTCGAGCGTGTTGGCAAAGACAGTGTTATACTCCGGCGTACCGTAAGCGGGGTGGTTCTGGTCCCACGGCGAGAGGTAGACCCCGAATTTCAATCCATATTCACGGCAGGCGTCGGACAACTCGCGCAGAACGTCACCGCGTCCGTCGCGCCAGGGGCTCTCGCGCACTGTGTGTGTGCTGAACCTGCTTGGCCACAGACAGAATCCGTCGTGGTGCTTGGCCGTTATGATGATGCCTTTCATTCCGGCAGCCGAGGCCGTGGCCGCCCATTGACGGCAGTCGAGTTCGGAAGGGTTGAACACCGAGGGGTCTTCGCGTCCATCGCCCCATTCGACGTCGGTGAAGGTATTCGGTCCGAAGTGAACGAACATGTAATACTCCATCTTCTGCCATTCGAGCTGCGCGGCAGTCGGCGTCGGGCCATATGGAGACGGAGGAACGGGGTTGCATCCGAATGTAATAAAAGTCGCAAAAGCGACAGACATTACTGTTGCGATAGTCGTTTTGGCCATTTCCGTAAATGTTTTGTCTACAAAAATACATTTTAGTCTTGAATTTTTTGCCGATAATATTTTTTTTTGGTTCAAGACCAGTCAGGTAATGTTTGTCATTGCTTAATTAACGTGAATCCTGTGAATTATAATTGCTTTAATATCAAGTAGATGGTTGGGTTTCTTGGTGTCTTTGGGTTGTCGAGACAAAAGATATTACTCCCAAAACTGCCGCTATGATTGCCGAAGACAAAGTTATGCTAAGAAGTAGTTGAAACTCGAAATGTCATGCTGACTCTACCTCGCATGTCATGCTGAGCGCAGTCGAAGCATCTCACGCATAATGTTTTTCCGAGACCCTTCGACTTCGCTCAGGGTGACATTAGAGATAAAAGAGATTGAAATATAATATGTCATGCTGAGCGAGGCCGGACCGACGTTGCGAGCGAAGGCGGAGCCGAACCGAACCGAACCGGACTTGTTCGAGCTGTGCCGGGTCGCGAGGAGCAAGCCGAAAGCCGAAAACCACCATCTCTACCCCGCATGTCATGCTGAGCGCAGTCGAAGCATCTCAAGATGATTGATTTAACAGCATTGCCGAGACCCTTCGACTACACTTTGTTCCGCTCAGGGTGACATTAAAGATAAAAGAGATTGAAATGTAGTATGTCATGCTGAGCGAAGTCGAAGCATCTCAAGATGATTGATTTAACAGCATTGCCGAGACCCTTCGACTACACTTTGTTCCGCTCAGGGTGACATGAGAAACAGAGAATAGTACATCGAATAATACGTATTTTCTTTCGTGCGAAGATTTCGGAAGCCCCAAAGGCGGCTGAATTTACGGGACCGAACCGGGGCACGATAAACAACATTTACAACAAGTTCGGCGATCCGCTCGCGAAGCTTGTTGTAAAACCGGTTGACGGCAGGCCGCGAAACGCCCGTCAACTCCGCCGTTTTTTGGCCTCGAGCTCGAGGCTAAAAAACGAATTGTCTCTCTGGGTTTACGCTCCGAAATGCGCGTAACTTTAATATATGCTTATTTCTTAATTATCCAATGAAAATTTGCAAAGATAAACATCCTCCATGGTCATCTTGGGCCAAAATTTGTTTACCTTTGTTGTAATACTGAGTCGATCGATCATATGCCGGGAGGTAAAAACATACACGATTTTACAACGCTGTTTAACCAGCACAGCCGCCGTTTCGTTGACTTCGCAGCCACTTATGTCGGTCGCGATGCTGCGGAGGACATTGTGATGGATGCGTTTCTCTATTATTGGGAGCGGCACGACAGGCTTGCGAACGACACGAACCCTCCCGCCTATATTCTAACTACGGTCAAACATAAATGCCTCAATTTGCTCCGCTCGCGGAAAGTGCAGATGGAGGTCAAAGAGAAGCTCGCCTTTCAGTCCGCCCGGGCGCTCGACGTGAGAATATCCACTCTCGAAGCGCTCGACGCCGAAGAGATTTTTTCGGACAGGGTGCGGCAGGCGCTACGCAACGCTATTGACTCTCTTCCTGCTCGCGCTCGCGCGATCTTTATTATGAGCCGCATCGACGAGAAGACCTACCGCGAGATCGCTGAACAGTTGTCAATTACGGTCAAAAGCGTGGAATTCGAACTGACAAAAGCCACGCGGCTACTGCGTGCGATACTCAAGAATTCGTCGCTCTGAGTGTCCGCCATGATCGCCATTCGGCCGGATGGCGATAGAATTAAAAAACAACCTGCTTTAGAAACTGTTTAAACTTTGTTCATCGAAAATCTTATGGCTCTTGTTTCGCGCTTTTTGCACCTTCTCCGCGTTACACAGAACACCGCTATGCGCCTTGTCGGAGGCGCAAAAACCGTCGGAAAAGATCTCATAATCTTTTTCGCGAATAAAATTTAAACAGTTTCTTTTTTTGCAAAAAATCCAAGATTCGACAGGGATTCGCCGGATTGGCGTGCTATAATATAAAACACGGAGATATTTTTATAGTAATGATGAGCGAGCGGGAACTGTATCTATTTTTCAAAGGAGAGGCTTCGCCGGAGCAGCAGGAGCGGATACTCCTGTGGCTCGAGCAGGATGCGGCAAACCGCGAGGAGTTTGTGCGTTGCCGCAAGATCTTCGACGCGCTGCTGCTTTCCGACCAGAACAGCCGGGATTTCGCTCGCCGCTCGCAACGTCTCTTTCCCCGCCGGATAATGGAACTGGCGCGAATAGTGGCTGTGGTCGCACTGATGGCCGGTTGCGGCTGGTGGCTCTCCAGCCGACACATCGACAACCTCGCCAGACGAACCAACACTATCGTCGTGCCCGCCGGGCAGAGAGTCGAGATTACCCTGCCCGACGGCACCAACGTGTGGCTCAACTCTCTTTCGGAACTCAGCTATCCGGTGATCTTTACCGGAGGCGAACGTCGCGTGCGACTGACCGGCGAGGGTTTTTTTGACGTGGCTCACGACAGCCGCAATCCGTTCATAATCGAAGCCGAACGGTATGACGTTCGGGCGTTGGGCACCAAGTTCAACCTCTTCTCGTCGCCCACAAGCGGAGAGTTCTCCATTTCGCTGGTCGAAGGCAAGGTGCAGGTGTCGGAGCGCGCCGACAATGCCAACAGCATTATTCTGACCCCCGGATATGAGGCGCGCCTTGTCAAGGGCGAGTTTGTGCGGCAGGAGATTCCGAATCCCGCTGTATTCTGCTGGCGCGAAGGGCTTTTCTGTTTCGATAACAAATCGCTGGGCGACTTGTTCCTCCTGTTCGAGAGAAACTACGACATTCGGATAGTTTACGATGCGGCAACGCTTCCGAAAAGCGAATTCAGCGGAAAATTCCGCATGTCGGATGGCATTTTTCATGCTCTGGGGGTCTTGCGGCGCGACGCGACATTCTCTTTCAAATGGGACGAAGAACGCAACATCATATATATCCGCACCTCTTCACAAACCTGACCTGTTTCCATTTTCCAAGCCAAAAGAGACGTCTCTTTTGGTTGGTATCGCAGATACCAACCAAAAAACATTAAAGACCAATATAATTTAAAGTATGAATACGTGCCCATATGGCAAGAATTTATGATTTTCCGCCGGGCAGGCCGCTATTGTTTCGTCGTGTAAACTATTAAAAATTTTCCAAATGATTTTAAGTCCCAAAATCAAAAATCCAACAACATGAGAAAAAACACAACCTTTGCCTTTCTCCTTGTCGTTGCCGCGAGTCTCGTGATGGCGCTCAAAGCCACAGCCCAGAACGTGCCCGTGAGCTTGAACCTGCAAAACACAAAACTTGAAAAGGTTCTGAGCGACATTGAGAAACAAACGAACTATCTGTTCGTTTACAACAAGAGCGTCGACGTGCAACGCAGCGTTTCGATCGTTGCCGAGAACAAAAACCTGCGCGAAGTATTGCAGCAGCTCTTCGCCGGGACCCCCGTCGTCTTCGCCGTCGAGAGGTCGAACATCGTCCTTTCGACCAGAGAGTCGACACCACCGAAAACGCGCACCGTCGAGGGCCGGGTCGTCGACGGGAAGGGCGAGCCGCTGGCAGGGGTTATCGTCCAGACCAAAGGCGGTCCCAAGGTCGCTACGACCACCTCGGCGACCGGCGGCTTTAATCTGGTCATCGACGAGAATGCCGGCGCACTCATCTTCTCCATGATGGGCATGGAGCCGAAAGAGGTGGCCGTCGGCAGCGCCCGTACTTTCAACGTCGCTCTCGACGAGCAGGCGACATCCATCGACGATGTGGTCGTGACGGCTTTGGGCATCAAACGTTCCGAGAAGGCGCTGGCCTACAATGTGCAGCAGGTCTCCTCCGACGAACTGAACATGGTCAAGAGCGAGAATTTCGTCAATCAGCTCGCCGGCAAGGTGTCCGGCCTGGAGATCAAGTCGGTGTCGGGCGGCGTCGGTACGGCTACCCGCGTTACTCTGCGCGGCGGTGCACGCAATCTCAGCGGCTCCAGCCCCGTTCTGTATGTCGTAGACGGTATGCCTTTGACCAACGGCTTGGGAAGCGGCATCACCGACGAGTTTTCGAGCGAAGTAGGCTCGGAGGGTATAGCCGACTTCAACCCCGAGGATATCGAAAGCATCAGCGTCCTCACCGGCGCTTCCGCCTCCGCCCTGTATGGTTCGAAAGCCACTGACGGCGTCATTCTGATCACCACCAAAAAGGGTACGGCAGGCAAGACAAAACTGAGCTACTCCAATCAGACCACATTCCTTACCCCTGCCATGATGCCTAAATTTCAGAAGAAATACGGCAATGAGCTGAATGTGTTTGAAACCTGGGGCAGCGAACTTGCCACCCCTTCAAGCTATGATCCGGCCGATTTCTTCCGCACCGGCTCCAACATTCAACACTCGCTCACCTTCTCGGGAGGCACGGAGCGCAACCAGACCTATGTGTCGCTGGGAGCGATCAACGCCGGCGGTATTATTCAGAACAACAACTACGAGCGCTACAACCTCACTGCGCGCAATACGAGCACCCATTTGAACGACAAGTTGACGCTGGACATCAGTTTCAACTACATGAAGCAGTGGGACCGCAACCTGGTGGCGCAGGGCGAATATTTCAATCCCGTCGTCCCGATCTATCTGTTCCCGCGCGGTGAGGCGTTCGATCCCGTTCGCGCCTACGAAAAGTATGACGAGGGGCGTGGCATATATGTGCAAAGCTGGGATTACGGCACCCAGAGCCTCTCGATGCAGAACCCCTACTGGGAGATCAACCGAAATATTTTTGAACACAACAAGCAGCGTTTCGTGATCAATCCCACCGTATCGTATCAGATACTCGACTGGCTGAACGTATCGGCGCGTCTGCGCAAAGATTACTCCTACTCTCTGCACACTCGCAAACTTTACGCTACCACGGACGGCCTGCTTGTGGGCACCAACTCGAAAGGGTTAAATAACGGTAACTTCAGGTATAGCGACAACACGAACGACCAGATCTATGTGGACGCAATGGTCCGCGCCAGCAAAACATTCGGCAGGGACTACAAACTCGACGCGATAGTCGGGGCCAGCCTCGAAGACAATAACGAGACGAACCATGGTAACGGAGGTTCACTGGAAAGGGTGCCCAACGTCTTCTCAAAATGGAATTTATACCATCCGGGCGGTTTTGGCGATGATGGACGCGACCAGACCCAGTCCATTTTTGTCAGCGCCGAGCTGGGCTGGAAAAATACCCTCTTTCTTACCCTCACCGGACGCCGCGACTGGGCTTCGCAAATGGCCACCGGTCTCAATTCAAAGTACGGTTTTTCCTACCCCTCGGTAGGTTTGTCGGGATTGATCTCCGAACTTGTAAAATTGCCCAAGCCGATATCCTATCTTAAAGTCCGCGCTTCGCTGGCAGGAACGGGAAAATCCATTCCCGCCCGTCTCTGGAGCCCGTGGGAATATGATCCGTACAGTTTGCAGGGATATGTGGCGACGAAGACCAGACCTCCGGGAGAGTTGCATCCGATGATGACCTGGTCGAGGGAGGTCGGCGTGGACATACGCTTGTTCGACAGTTCGCTGCGCCTTGAGGGCACATATTATCACACCAATACGTTCGACCAGACCATGAAGGTCGGCATATCGGCCGCTTCCGGTTACAGCAACATGTGGATACAGACCGGCAATGTGCGGAATCAGGGTATCGAGCTTATGGCAAGCTACAGGAAACAGTGGGGCAAGTTTGTCTGGGGACCATCTCTGACGGCAAGCTGGAATGAGAACAAGATCATTGATCTGGGCAGCGGCGTCGATCCTTTTACCGGCGAGATCATTGTCAACGAGCAGGTAGAGCGCAGTACCATAGGGTCGATTCAAAACCGCCTCGTTAGTGGCGGCACGTTCGGCGACTGGTGGTCGATCCAGACCCTCCAACGCGACTACAACGGCAACGTCTTTGTCAACGACAAGGGCATGATGGCCACCACCTCCGAACTCATCAAGATGGGCACCAACATGGCCAAATGGCGTTTCGGCTTCCGCAACGATCTCTCGTGGAACGGCATCAACCTGGGCATACTGTTCACCGCACGCACGGGCGGTCTGGTGCTTTCGCGTACGCAGGCCATGCTCGACTATTACGGCGTATCGCAGGCTTCGGCAGATCTGCGCGATGCGGGAGGCAAGCCGATCAACAACGGCACAGTCAGCGCCCAGACATGGTATCAGACGATCGGCGGCAAGCAGGGCGTCTACAAATATTACCTCTACAACGCCGACAATGTTCGCCTGCAGGAGCTGCGCATCGGTTACAGCCTGCCCTCGAAATGGTTTGGAGGCTGGGTCAAGTTGAATGTGGCCGCGGTAGGGTCCAACTTGTGGATGATCTACAACAAGGCTCCGTTCGATCCCGAGGCTACCGCTTCGACCAACGACTCATATCAGGGTGTGGATTATTTTATGCAGCCCTCCATGCGGACACTCGGTTTTAGTGTAAAACTTGATTTTTAACATGACGATTATGATAAAGCACAGTAAAATTGCTATAGTTGTTGTTGCGAGTGCAATGCTGTCGTGGGCGTGCACCGATAATTTCGCAACGATAAACTCCAACGAGACCCCCACCGAAGAGCAGGCTCAAGGCAATATGTTTAACGTCGGGCAGCAGTTCACTTCGTTGCAGACCAATATTATCATCTGCTCGTCTACCAATGCCTATCAGTTCAACGAAAGTCTTGCCTGCCAGCCGTACGCCCGCTATCTGACCATCACCAAAGACGACTGGAACATTCAGAACTTCTGTGTGTTCAACGCTCCGATAAACTGGCTCAACAGTTTGTTCAACGATCAGATGATCAATATGTATCCTGCGTGGTTCGAGCTTAAGAAACTCAACGACAAGGGAGAGTTGGCCCCTTTCGCATGGGCGTGGGCAGAGATACTGCGCGTGGCCGCCGTTCAGCGAACCACCGACATGTACGGCCCGCTGCCTTACAGTAAGATCAAAGAGGGCACCGGCGCTCTCTACGTAGCTTACGACTCGCAGGCCGATGTCTATAAGGGGATGTTCGAGGATCTCAATGCGGCCATCGTTACCTTGCACAACTACGCTGCCGGCGCTACGACGACCTCTCCTCTGAAAATTTACGACGCAGTTTACGGCGGCGATTTCAGCAAGTGGGTGCGTTTTGCCAACTCGCTCAAACTGCGCATGGCCATGCGCATCTCGTATGTCGATCCGGCCAATGCTGAGATTTATGCCCTTGAGGCTCTCGATCCGGCCAACGGCGGGGTTATAGAATCCACGGCCGACATAGCCAAGATCACTCGCGAAGGCGTAACCAACCCTCTCCACATCATGTGGAACGACTATGGCGACACACGCGCCGCCGCCGAGATAATGACCTACCTCAAAGGCTATCAGGATCCGCGTCTGGACAAATATTTCGTGCCTGTTTCCAATAACGGCGGTCTGAACGACCAGACGTATGCAGGACTGCGCGTGGGCATGGTCATATCTTCCGAAGCGTGGGCGAAAAGTAATTTCTCGGTACCTCGCGCCGAGAAAGAGGATCCGGTGCTGCTGTTCTCCGCAGCCGAAGTGGCTTTCCTGAAAGCAGAGGCCGCCTCATGTCACGGATGGACGCTTCCCATTGCGGGCACCGCCGAAGATTTCTACAATGAGGGCATCCGTCTCTCTTTCGATCAGTGGGGCGTTTCGGCTGCCGCTCTGGCTGCCTATCAGACCAATGATGTGAACACCCAGGCCGCTTATTCCGACGACCTTTCCAACAGCGCCGGCGCCCAGAGTTCGATAACTGTCAAGTGGGATGAAAACGTCTCCGCGGAGGTAAAACTCGAACGTATCATCACCCAGAAATGGATCGCACTCTATCCGATCGGCCTCGAAGGATGGGCGGAATTCCGTCGCACGGGCTACCCTCGCTTCTTTACCATACCGATGAACCGCTCGGCGGATGCTTCGCTCACCAGACACGGAGCATCGCGCATTCCGTATGGTCCGTCGGAGAAACAGAGCAACCCCGGCAACTACAACTCCGCAGTGTCCACATATCTCGGAGGCAATGACACTTACGGCGTCCGCCTGTGGTGGGACTGCAAGGACAAGAGCGCTGCCGGATGGTAGAAATAACGAATGATAAAACGTTAAAAACATGAAAAAAGCATTAATGTATATTGCAGTTGTGGCATTGGCCGGTTGGTCGGTGGTCGGCTGCAGCAAATGGACGGAGTCGGATCCGGCATTCGAGCCCGATAACCTGCCTATAGGAGGCGGTTTCGATGAAGAGTATTATGCCAATCTCAGGGCGTATAAATCGACGATGCACAATCGCAGGATCTTTTTCTCGTGGTATGGCGGATGGTCGGCCGTGAGCGCCTATAACTACGGAGCGATGGCCGGTCTGCCCGACAGCATGGACGTCGTAGCCATGTGGGGGACAGGCGGAGGAATGACCGAATTCAAAAAGCGTGACATGGAGTACATTCAGAAGGTCAAGGGGACGAGAGTCATCGTTACCGACCTGATCGGCAACCTCGACACCACGAAGATCAAGGAGTTCGGCTGGGAAGGAGATCTGGATCCCAGAGGAGCGCAGGTCAATGTGGCCGCGAGCGGCACTCAAAACATGTACTCCGCGCCGCTGACCGACGTGCAGGAGCAGGCTCTCCGCAAGTATGCGCGCTGGAAGATACAATCGATACTGGATGAAGGCTACGACGGCTACGACATCGACTGGGAATTGGGCTGGTATTCTGCGGGCTTTGTAGGAACGCTGACGCACTATCAGGAGCGCATGAGGGTTTATGTGGATGAGATCAGCAAATTCTGCGGTCCCAAATCGGGTACGGACAAACTGTTCGTTTTCGACGGAGCCATCTGCTACCTCCCCACTCCGGAAATGGCCCGTTGCTTCGACTGGCTCGTTATTCAGGCCTACGATTGCGCTAGTTATACTAGCCTCAATACCGCTACCAACAGGGGTGCTCAGGCGGTCAATCGCATCAAAGTCAGCGGGATGCCCATCGATTCGATCATCCGCAAACTGGTGATGACCGAGAATTACGAGAAATACGGCGCCACCGGTGGCCGGACGCCATACACGCTCGAATTTCCCATACCGGGCAAGACCGTTGCGTCGCTGTATGGCATGGCCGTATGGGAGCCCATCTACGAAGGCGTGCGCTATGAGTGCAGCGGCGGATGCGGAGCTTTTCACATCGAATATGAGTACGAATCCGACGGCGGCGGCAGGCCCACTCCCTATCCGTTTGCCCGCGAAGCGATACAAGCAATGAATCCGGCTCAACCAATTAAAAAATGACGACGATGAAAATTAACAGATTTTATATCGCTTTGACATCGCTTGCACTTGTGGCGCTGTCTCTGGCCGGTTGCAAAGATGCGGACAGTCCGGCGCTCACCGACAATAAGGTCTATATCGAAGGTGGTTTTTCCGTCAAGTATGCCACCTCGTTTGTCGACGGTCAGGTCGCTATCCCGATGCAGGTGCCGGTCAAGATGACCCAAAAGGATCTCACGCGCGACGTGAATGTGACGCTCGAAATATCCGATGCGGCTCTCGAAGGGTTCAATTCGCGTTACAACAGATCGTTCTCCCCTTTCCCCAATGCGCAGCTCGACTCGCCGACCGTTACCATAAAAAAGGGCACGACCAGCGCCATGGCTACTCTGCTCGTAACCCCGATCACTGCAGATCAGGCTGCCACGGGCGCCAATTTCGCCGTGGCGGTCAAGGTCAAATCGGCTGATGGAGCAGACGTGCTGACCGGCTCGGAGTCTTTCATATACGCTCTCAAACGCACACCGCGAGCGGATGTGCTTATCTTCAATAAAGGCACGACAACCGTCAACAGGACCACACTGATGCTTCCGTTCGACATGCAGAACATAAACGGTGGCAACGACCTGGTCTTCAAAGCCTATACGCTGGAGTTCCTTTTCAAGATCACCGAGTGGACCTCGGCCAACAACTACGCCCTGATCAATCCGGAGGGCGCCCCGAAAGAGTCCGGCGCCGAGATATATACCCGCATCGAGGGCGGCAGCAACGGATTGGCCAATGCTGTGCTTAACGTCAAGTTCTACGGAGACCAGGAGTCCATTTCCGGCAAACCTGCCGACGGATTCAAAACGGACAGATGGTATCATGCGGCTTTCGTATACACCGGCACCAAACTCTTTGTCTATATCGACGGAGAAGAATGCGCCCGTTGCGATACGTCGCTGCCGCAGTTAACCTTTGACAAGACGATGAAAGGCTTCACATGGCAGGGCGGTTCATTCAACGGCGGCTACAGCCCTGTTTCGCGCAACGCAGTGCAATCTTCGGAACTGCGTATCTGGACGGTAGCCCGCACGCAGGAACAGCTCAAAGAGAGCATGTACGGCGTAATGCCCAACTCCGACGGACTGATAGGCTACTGGAAGTTGAACGAAGGAACGGGCATTACCATAAAGGATTATACCGGCAAAAATCCCGACGCCTTCTTCACTTCGGACAGCAACCATGACGTTCCTCTGGCTTCTCCGCTTATCGACTGGGTGCCGGATCAGGACCTTACGATCGGTAAATAGTTCAACAGCTAAAAAACACGAATATGAAAAGCATAAAATTGTTATTGCTCACGGCTACGGTCGCCTCTTTTGTCGCCTGCAACAAGACGGAAGAGACCGACAACGGCGGCTGGAGCAATGTGGACAAGATCGAAATTGCGAACGTGCCGACCGACACGCTGACCATCATGGCCGGCCAAACGTTTCCGCTCGAAGTGGTCACCTCTCCTGTCGGCGCACGAGTGAACTGTTACGTCTCCGGCGGCATTAATATGGGCACACGGGTTATCTCGGTAGAGGAGCCTTCTCACGTGGTCGTCGCACAGGCAGGCGGTCAGGCGCGTATCGTAGCCACCGGCCCCAACGGAAAGGGCGGTTACACCGAGAAACTGATCGTGGTGAAGGTGCTGGAAAATGCGGAGAAACTCGGGACCGACGACGGCGACCCCAACAAAAAGGTTCGCTTCATTCTGGGGCAGACGAATCGTGACCTGAATCTTCTCACCGATCCGTCGTTTTTCAAAATCTATCCGGTTACTGCCAACAATATACAAAAGATGGAGTTTACCCATACCGATGCGACCAACTTCACCATCAACCAGACGACGGGAGTGCTTCGTTACACCGGCAGTACTAGCATAACGCTCAATAATGCCAACAAGCATGTCGATACGGTGAGGCTGACGGTTACCAACAATGACGGAAGCGTGGTGAGCAAGGAGTACGTGTTCCGCAATGCGATTTATCTGAATATCGTATACTGTTGCAGCTCTTATTCTGGTACTGCGCCGCGATTCGAACCTGCCGGATTGTTCGACAGCCGCACCTATGTAACCTATAACTCCTATGTCGGCGGCTGGCATTCGAGCGAAGCCAATACGGGAAAACATGCGGGAGAAGAGACCGGCCACCCTCACTACATTCTGGTCGACTTCAAGGAGAAGGTCAAACTCAACGGCGTAGAGTTGGGGCGGCACAGCGGCGACACGAAAGACGTCGAGTTTTACTATGTGAGTGATCCGGATAAAGTGCTGACTCTGGGTACCACTACCGCCAACTATCCTGCATGGAAAGACACCGATGGAACCTATGCGTGGCAGTATTGGGGCGCTGTTTCGTTCGATAACGCCGCGCCGTCGCCCGCTTACAACCAGCAGGTGTTCCTCGCCTCGTCGACCCTCGAAACGCGTTACCTGATGCTGAAAGTCGCCAAAGGGAACCGCGGCAACTCAATGAACCTTATGGAGATATTCCCGTATATCGTTCCGTAGAGGGTTGGCCGTCGGCCGCGCCGCCGTTTCTATATATGGCGGGTCAGCGGATGCGTGCCGAAAATATTTCCACAGGACAGGGTATTTCTATTGTGAAATACCCTGTTTTTGTTACTTTTGTTACTTTTGTTCATCAAACCAGGTTGTGGAATGAAAAAAATATTTGCAGTTTTCGCTGTTTTTATGGCCACGGTTGCCGTAGCTACGGCAGCGGAAGGTTTCTGTCTGGTCCAAGGCCACAAGTCTCGAGGGAGGATTGTTGTTGGGGCGAATTGTGGGGCGGACAGTGTAGCTGCCGCATTGTTACAGAAATTTGTTGATCGGATTAGCGGGGCGCGGCTACCGATCATTTCCGGCGTCCGTCCGGCGAAAGGCGACGTGGCGATCGGCGACTTCCAGTTGCCGGTGGATGGTTTCGACAAGAAAGACATAAAGCCCGGCGGCTTCCGCATCTCGACCCTCGGCGGAACGCTTAGGATAGTCGGCAACTCCGACCGTTCGAGTGTCTATGGTGTGGCGGAGCTGCTGGAGCGCTATCTCGGCGTGGAATATCTGGGGGCAGGCGAGTATACCTTCACTCCCTCGCGCGACATTGTGTTTCCTGCGATCGACATCACGGACAATCCCGCCTTCTCATACCGTCAGATACCGAGCTATATGTCGCGCGAGGACGCTGTGTATAAACTTTGGCACCGGCTCGAAACCCCCGACGATGTTTTTGCCGGCGGCTATTGGGTGCATACTTTCGACCACCTGCTGCCGTCGGACGTTTATGGAAAGGAGCACCCCGAATACTACTCGTGGTTCCGTGGCAAGCGCAACCCAGGCAAGGCAAGTCAGTGGTGTCTGACCAACGACGAGGTGTTTGAAATCGTCTCGGCGCGCATCGACTCGATATTCCGCGCCAATCCCGGGAGCAAGATAATCTCGGTGAGCCAGAACGACGGCAACTACACCAACTGTCAATGCGAAAAGTGCAAGGCGATCGACGATTACGAGGGGTCGCCCTCTGGCAGCCTGATCCGCTTCCTTAATAAACTGGCCAGTCGGTTCCCCGACAAACAGTTCTCCACGCTGGCCTACCTCTACACCATGCATCCGCCGAAACATACGCGACCGCTGCCCAACGTGAACATAATGCTGTGCGACATCGACTGCGACCGCGAGGTGTCGCTGACCGAGAACGCTTCGGGCCGCGATTTTGTCAAGGCTCTCACCGGCTGGTCGGCCATCTCGGACAACATCTATGTGTGGGACTACGCCATCAACTTTGACAACTACCTCTCGCCGTTTCCCAACTTCCATATCCTGCAACCCAATATACGCCTGTTCAGGGACAACCACGTAACGATGCACCACTGCCAGATGAGCTCCTCGTTGGGCACAAACTTCTGCGAGTTGCGTTCGTGGCTGGCGGCCAAGTTGATGTGGAACCCCGACGCCGACGTGGACGCATTGATGCACAGGTTTCTGAACGGTTATTACGGCGCTGCCGCCCCATATCTGTATCGCTACATCAAAATGATGGAGGGGGCGTTGCTTGGCAGCGGCAGCCGGCTGTGGATCTACGATTCGCCGGTAACCTTCAAGGAGGGAATGTTACGCCCGGAGTTGCTGACGCGCTATGCGGAGCTGGTTGACAGTGCAGAAAAGGCTGTGGCTGGCGATGACAAGCTGCAGAAAAGGGTGCGCCGCGAGCGTTTGACGTTGCAATACTCCGAGCTTGAGATACTGCGCACGCGCCGCGAGAGCGCCCCCTCGGATGCGGCGGCCAAGCTGTCGCTGTTCGAGAGCCGGGTGAACGAATTCGGCGTTACGACGCTCAACGAGCGCAACAACTCGCCGCAGGAGTACTGCGCCCTCTACCGCCAGCGTTTCATGCCCTCCGCCATGCCGGGCAAGTCCCTCGGGGCGCAAGTAACATTCATCGAACCCCCTACCGGCAAATATGTCGTGATGGGCGAGAGCGGCGCGCTGACCGACGGACTTTTCGGCGGCTCGACGTTCGTCGAGAGTTGGGTCGGCTGGGAAGGCAAAGACGGTTCGCTGACGGTAGATCTGGGCGAACAAAAGGAGTTCACGAGCGTTTCGACCGACTTCCTCCACCAGCTTGGGGCGTGGATACTGTTGCCGCAAGAGGTTAACTACTCGATTTCTGTCGACGGAACGCATTACACCGCTTTCGGAGGTTACTCGCTGCCCGAAGACCGCTCGCCGCAGGTGAAGTACGTGGCGTTCAGCTACAATTCGACCTCTCCCGTTACGGCGCGCTATATCCGTGTTGACGTGAAGGGGGTTGTAACCTGTCCCGAATGGCACTACGGTGTTGGACACCCCTGCTGGTTTTTTATGGATGAGATAACGGTAGAATGAGAAAAATAACGGTCGTTTGCCTGCTGCTTTGCGCGGCGTGCGGGCACAAAGAGCGTGAGGCGCGTGATGACAGCCAGTTTGTCAACGTATTCACCGGCACGGGCGAACACGGACATACAACTCCGGCTGCCACGAGGCCCTTTGCGATGGTGCAACTCGGCCCCGACACCCATCTCGACGGATGGGACGCCAGCAGCGGCTATCACTGGAGCGACAGCATAATCTGGGCTTTCAGCCATACCCACCTCTCAGGAACGGGCATCGGCGATCTGGGCGACGTGGCTCTGTTGCCATACTGCGGTGCGGATACGCTGCAACGCCCCGCCGCGCGCTTCTCGCACGAACGCGAGCAGGCCTCGCCGGGATGCTACCGCGTGCATCTTGACAATTATGCCATCGACGTCGAATTGACCTCCACCGAGCGGGTAGGGATTCACCGCTACTGCTATCCGGCCGATTCCACTCCCCGCGTGATGCTCGACCTGGCCCATATATTGCAACCCTGCTGGGGCCATAGGATAGTGGACAACAACTTCATGGCAATCGACGGGCAGAGCGTCGCGGGCACGCTCCATACCTCCGGCTGGGCCGAGAGCCACAAGGTCAGCTACCGGATAGAGTTTTCGCGAGCCGTGCGCCGCATCACGGTGCGCGAACAGGGGCAGGCGGTCGAACTGCCATACGGCAAGGCTATCGCGACAAGGAGGCCGCTGAGGGTCTACTTCGAGTTCGCCCCGTCGGCAGAGCCGCTGCTGGTCAAGTGCGCCTTGTCGTGCGTCGACGAGGCCGGGGCTGAGAACAACATGCGCGTGGAGTTGCCGGGATGGGATTTCGACCGCGTGCGCAACCGTTCGGCGGAGATATGGCGCGCGAGCCTTGCATCGGTACGGGTGGAGAGCGTCGACACGACGGTATTGAAGAACTTTTATACCGCCCTCTACCACACCATGCTCTCCCCTATACTGTGGCAGGACGCCGACGGACGCTACCTCGGCATGGACAAGCAGGTGCGCATGGCTGCCGAAGGCTACACCAACTACACCGCGCTGTCGCTGTGGGACACTTTCCGCGCCCAGCTGCCGCTGATGACCATCGCTTGTCCGGAGCTGGCCGCCGCCGTGGGACAAACGCTGGTGCAGGGGTGGCGCGAGGGCGGTGTGTTGCCCAAATGGCCGCTCGCATCGAACTATACGGGCTGCATGGTGGCCTATCCTGCCGTAGCCGTATTGGCCGACTTGCAGGCCAAAGGGCTGATGCGCGGCGAGAGTGCACAGTGGGCGCAGGCGGCGTTGCGATCATCTGTCTATCGCTCCGACCTTGCCGAACGTTTCGCCGGCACGCGCCAGGCGGATATTGTTACGCGGCATGTCGCGCTCAAAGACAAATATGGCTTTGTGCCTGCCGACTCGATTGCCGAATCGGTGTCGTGGGGGCTCGAAATGGCCTACGACGACTGGTGCGTGGCGCGTCTCGCGCTGGCGGCCGGCGACACGACAAGCTACGAAGCGTATATGGCCAAAAGCAGCTTGTGGCGGCGATATTTCGATCCCGCGACGCGGCTGATGCGCGGAGTGATGGGCAACGGCAAGTTCCGCACGCCGTTCAACCCCTACTACTCCGCCCACCAGTCGAGCGACTACTGCGAGGGGACGGCTTTCCAATGGAGCTACTTCGTGCCGCATGACATGACGGGTTTTATTGCCGCACTGGGAGGCGCGGGCGAGTTGGAAGCTGCTCTCGACAGACTCTTTGCAGCCCCTCCCAAGGTCGACGGGGCCTCAGCCTCGGGCGACATTTCGGGCCTTGTCGGGCAGTATGCCCACGGCAACGAGCCGAGCCACCACATAGCGTATCTGTATAATTGGACGGCCGCCCCTTACAAGGGGCAGGCTCTGCTCGACTCGATAATGCGGACTCTCTACGCGCCCACCCCCGAGGGCATCGCCGGCAACGAGGACATGGGCCAGATGTCGGCATGGTATGCTGTCAGTGCGATGGGACTGTATCAGGTCTGCCCGGGCGAGCCGGTCTACGCGCTGGGGCGTCCGATGGTGGATCGGGCCATGATTGCCGTCGCGGGCGGAGTGTTCGAGATCGTGGCCAGCAACAACTCACCGCAAAACAAATATGTGCAGCGCGCCACGCTCAACGGACAGACACTACCGTCGCTATTCATCCGCCACAGCGACATGAAGGCGGGCTCCCGCCTCGAACTCGTAATGGCGCCAGAACCGTCAACTTTTATATAGATATATGCATATGATTGGAAAAAGTTCTCCTTTACGCTGGGTTCCGTCGGTATATTTTGCGATGGGTATGCCTTTTGTGATGCTGTCGTCTGTTGCGGTGGTGATGTTTTCAAAGATGGGGATCAGCGACGCGCGGGCAACATTCTGGGCGTCGTTGATTGTACTGCCCTGGAGCCTCAAGCCGCTGTGGAGTCCTTTTCTGGAGATGTTCCGCACCAAAAAGTACTTCGTGGTGATGACAGAGTTCATCACGGGCATTTCGTTTGCACTGGTGGCCCTGTCGCTGCCTTTGCCGAACTTTTTCACCTATGCCATCGCGCTGATGGGGATCATCGCCTTCAGCGGGGCTACGCACGACATTGCCACCGACGGAATCTATATGGCCGAGCTTGACGCATCGACACAGGCGCGATATATAGGCTGGCAGGGGGCCTTCTTCAACATAGCCAAAGTGGCGGCAAAAGGCGGACTGGTTTTTCTGGCCGGGACATTGAAGAACGACGTTGGCATCGCTCATGCGTGGATGATCGTGATGGGAATCTGCGCTGGGACGATGCTCCTGTTCAGCTTCTGGCACGGTGTGTCGCTGCCCTCCGGAGGAGCGGCAGCCGCCACGATACGTAGCGCGAGAGAGGGATGGCGGTCATTTGTCGAGGTCGTTACCTCGTTCTTCACCAAAAAACACATTCTTCTCTATGTGCTGTTCATCATTCTCTACCGGCTGGCTGAAGGATTGGTGGACAAAGTATTGCAGTTGTTTCTGATGGCGCCTGTCGAGAAAGGCGGATTGGGGCTTGAGGAGCAGATGCTGGGTCTTATCAATGGGACGTTCGGCACGGTGGCTTTTATTGTCGGCTCGATCCTTGCCGGGTATTTCATTTCGGTGCGCGGTTTGCGACGGACGCTCTTTGTGCTATGCTGCTCGATGAACCTGCCTTTCCTTGTCTATCTGCTGCTGTCCGTGATTCAGCCGACCGGTATATGGCTGATCGGCTCGGCGGTGGTGGCGGAGTATTTCGGCTATGGTTTCGGATTTGTGGGCCTGACGCTCTTCATGATGCAGCAGGTGGCCCCGGGCAGCCACAAAATGGCTCACTACGCCTTTGCCTCCGGCATCATGAATCTCGGATACATGCTGGCAGGCATGGCTAGCGGATTGATCAGCGACTTGTTGGGCTACCGTTGGTTTTTCATCGTGGTGGCCTTGGCGATGATTCCCGCGATGATCATGAGCCGCGTGGTGCCGTTCGTACACAATGACAACCAAAAATAAATGTTTATGGATACGAAACTTGTGATAGAAGGCCAACCTCTGCCCGCCATGCCGTGGGAGGAGCGTCCTGCAGGGTGTCGCGAGGTGATGTGGCGCTACTCGGCCAATCCTGTCATCCCGCGCGATCTGCTGCCCACCTCCAACAGCATCTTCAACAGCGCCGTGGTCCCCTTCGGCAAGGGCTATGCGGGGGTGTTCCGCTGCGACGACACCAACCGCCGCATGGTGTTGCATGTCGGATTCTCGGACGACGGACTAAAGTGGCGCATCGACCCTGCGCCGTTGCGTTTCGAGTGCGACAACGCCCAGATCGGCGAGTGGGTCTATGGCTACGATCCGCGGGTAACGAAGATCGACGACCGCTACTGGGTCACCTGGTGCAACGGCTACCACGGCCCTACCATCGGCGTGGCGTGGACCGACGACTTTCGCCGCTTTCACCAGATGGAGAACGCCTTTTTGCCCTTCAACCGCAACGGGGTTCTGTTTCCGCGCAAGATAAACGGTCGTTACGCCATGCTTTCGCGCCCGAGCGACAACGGTCATACGCCATTTGGAGATATTTTTTACAGCGAATCGCCCGATATGGAGTTCTGGGGGCGCCACCGCCACGTGATGTCGCCCGCGGCGTTCGAGATCAGCGCCTGGCAGTGCATGAAGATCGGTGCGGGGCCGGTGCCGATAGAGACGAACGAGGGGTGGCTGCTGTTCTATCACGGCGTACTGCGCTCGTGCAGCGGCTATGTCTACAGTTTTGGCTCGGCGCTGCTCGACCGCGACGAGCCGTGGCGCGTAACGGCCCGCAGCGGTCCATACCTGATAGCCCCGCGCGAGCTGTACGAACTTGTCGGCGACGTGCCGACTGTAACATTTCCCTGCGCGGCGCTGCACGATCCGGCAACGGGACGCATAGCGGTCTACTATGGCTGCGCCGACACCGTTACCGGCCTCTCATTCGGATACATCCCTGAGATAATAGAGTTTACCAAACGTACGAACATATTATGAGGTTCGTTGCGCTTGCACTGATGCTCGCGGCGGTTTCGGGCGTTGCCGCCCGCGAGCCTGTGGACTGGGTCGATCCGTTCATCGGCACCACCAACAAGGGCGTTACCAATCCAGGGGCGGTATGTCCCAACGGTATGGCCTCTGTCGTGCCCTACAATGTGACCGGCTCGCCGCTCAATCGCTACGACAAGGATTCGCTGTGGTGGTCGGCTCCGTATGACTTCCGTAACGTCTGGATGACCGGCCTGTCGCATGTCAATCTGAGCGGCGTGGGCTGTCCCGATCTGGGGTCGCTGCTGTTGATGGCCACCACGGGCGAACCGGACGCAGACTATCGTCGCTACGGCAGCCTGATGGCCAATCAGCAAGCCTCGCCGGGCTATTATTCCGTCGATCTCGAACGCTACGGCATCCACGTCGAGGCCACTGCGACGACGCGCTGCGGCGTGACGCGATTCACGTTTCCCGCAGGACGAAGCAACCTGCTGCTCAACCTCGGCACGGGGCTGACCAACGAGAGCGGGGCGATGGTCAGGCGGGTCGGCGAACGCGAAATCGAAGGGATGAAACTTCTGGGCACTTTCTGCTACAATTCGCAGGCGGTGTTTCCGGTCTACTTCGTCATGCGGCTCGACAAAACCCCGGCGCGGTCGGGCTACTGGAAACGGCAGCGTCCGGCGCAGGGGGTCAGTTGGGAGTGGGACACGGATCAGGGCAAGTACAAGATGTACACCTCTTATTTCAAAGAACTGGCCGGTGACGATGTGGGAGCGTGGTTTTCGTTCGACACCGTCGCGGACGAGCAGATCGAAGTGCGAATGGGCGTATCGTTCACCAGCATCGAAAATGCGCGGCAGAACCTGCAAGCCGAGGCTGCATCGAGGTCGTTCGACGAGTTGTGCACAGCCGCCCGCGAGCAATGGAATGCCGATCTGGGGCGTATAAGGGTCGAAGGTGGAACGGACGCTCAAAAAACCGTCTTCTACACCGCGCTGTACCACATGCTGATCCATCCGAGCGTGCTGAACGACGTTACGGGCGACTATCCGGCTATGGAAAGCCCGCGCATAATGACCGCCGACGGTACGCGCTACACCGTATTCTCGCTCTGGGACACCTACCGCAATGTCCACCAGTTGCTGACGCTCATCTATCCGGAGCGGCAGGTCGAAATGGTGCGCTCGATGATCGACATGTATCGCGAGTGGGGCTGGATGCCCAAATGGGAGCTTTTCGGGCGCGAAACGTGGACAATGGAGGGCGACCCGGCGATCCCGGTGATAGTCGACACGTGGTTAAAAGGAGTGCGCGGATATGATATTCATAAGGCCTACGAGGCTTTCCGCAAATCTGCTTTCACGCCCGGCGTCGAGATACCCGCCGGGGAGGTGCAGGAGGGGGGCGAGTTGCCGGATTCCCATTACTCGCTCATGGAGGGGTCGTTCAACCGGATGCGTCCCGACAACAGCGACTACATGCGCCTGGGGTACGTGCCACTGCGCCGACAGTGGGACAACTCGGTGTCTCACGCCCTCGAATACTATGTCGCAGACTACGCCATGTCGCTACTGGCCGACAGTCTCGGCCACCACGATGACGCCGAATTGTTGCGTCGTCGTTCCGCCGGATGGCGCAATTACTACGACAACGCTTACGGCATACTGCGCCCCAAGCTTCCCGACGGCAGCTTCTACTCGCCGTTCGATCCCGCCGAAGGGATGAATTTTGAGCCCAACCCGGGATTCCACGAGGGGTGCGCATGGAACTACACTTTCTACGTGCCGCACGACGTCGAGGGACTGTGCAAACTTATGGGCGGACGACGCAGGTTTGTCGAGCGTCTCGAATCGGTCTTTGACAATGGCTACTACGACCCCGCCAACGAGCCGGACATAGCTTATCCCTATCTGTTCAGCTACTTCGCTGGCGAAGAGTGGCGCACACAACGGCGCGTAACGCAACTGCTCGACAAATATTTCACCACCGCCCCCGACGGTATCCCCGGCAATGACGACGCGGGAGCGATGTCGGCGTGGGCATTGTTCTCGATGATGGGTTTCTATCCCGACTGTCCCGGCAAACCGGAATACACGCTTACAACGCCGGTGTTCGACCGCGTGGAGATAACGCTCGACCGACGCTACTACTCGTCGTCCGTGCTGACTATCGTCGCGCCGCACCGCTCTAAGGGCGGCATTTACATAGACAGGGTTGTCGCAGGCGGGAAGCGTTTGTCCGCCCGGCGAATATCGCATGAAGCGCTAATAAGGGCGGGCTACGTCGAGTTCATACTCGGATCGAGATAGCTCCGGTGCATAACTGCAAATAGCCGGCACAAGGCAACGGGTATTCATGACTTGTTTTATTGACACGTGGAATTTTTGCAGTGCATTAGAAATTCGTCCCGAAAAACCTTGTTTACGTGTTTAATTCCCAACCAATATTTGAATGCCATGCGCCAACGCTTACAAAACGTAATCCTGTCGGATTGATTGAGGCAATGGCATCAACTACCGACTCATGAAATAGCGTATAATAAGATTTTTCTGCCAATCCGAAAACCAATCGGTCTTTCAGCGGAATTTCCTCTAATTTATCCATATCTAAACACATTCCGTCAATCGACATTACTACATTAGGGTCAAAGGCTGGAGGTGTCCAAACCGATTTTTCTTTACAAAAGCAAGCAATTCTTTTGCGGATATGCAAGATAGAATATTCGTCATACACCTCTCCTTTTTTATCTGTTATTTCGGCATCAATGTAATTAATGCCTGAAATATTCATCTTCTCCAATATCGCTTTTACTCTGTTGGAAAAAACTATAAATCTATAGTAGTGATAATCTGCCATTATCGCTTTTCGAGGATAAGGTTTGGCAAAGTCAAACTCAATTGGTTCTTCCTGCTTTATGGGGTCGGTAAAACCCAAATGGTAGGATATTTGCGCCTGTTCTCTGTTACTTAACTTAACTGTTGCATGTTGCCCTTTCGGGTCGTATTTTTCTACTAAAAAATATTGTTCTTGATTGTTCATAGTAATAAAGTTAAAGCATAAAACCAATATCAGAATCCCATGCATCAACAGATATTGCATGCATTCCTGACGGATTTAATTTTTCAATTTTATCAACGATTGATTCGTGATATAATGTAAATGTTTCACATTCGTCTAAAATAAAAACAAGTCTTTGTTCTATAGGGATTTTTCCCAATTTAACGGTATCCAGCACCAACTTATCAATGCTCAAAACGCCACCATCTGGATGATGAGATTTTCGCCATTCTGATTTATCTAAATCCATGCAAGAAATTCTATTATATGAATTTATGATAAAATATTCTTCTTCAAAATCATTATGAAAATGTATGTCTGCTGGTAAAAAGTCTATATTTGTCGGATGTAAAGATTCAATAGCAGTTTTTATTCGTTTGGAAACCACCTGTCTTTTACCTGATAAAAAATAAAAATCGCCTAATGTAAAATTGCGAGGAATAGTATCTCTGATATACAAATCATACGGTTTATCGGGTAATTGCCTATGTTCGTGCCACATCAGTAAAATTGCCAATTCTTTGTCTTCAACAGTTAATGAAGGTGTTTCTCCATCATCCCATAAGAAAAAATATTCTTCGTGTATTGGTTTCATTTTATTATGATCTTAATAATTGCCACCATGTTTTAATTCTGTTTCTTTTAATCCTGAATATTCTAAATGAACTCTTCCACAAGTACATGGTTCAATCATTTATAGTAAAGTATCTCTAACTTGCCTAACTTTATTCATGTTATCGTTTGTTAATTTAAATCCTTGAACAAAAGCACCCACGCTGTCAGATGAAGTTTTGAGTGTTTTTATGTCTTCTTGTTTCTCTTTTATAAAACTATCAGATGATTTATTTCCACATCCCATAATACTATTTGGGCTGTAATTAATAGCATCATAGGTAATAGTCCATGCATTTTTTTAATTTTATCAAAAACCATCTTACTCAATGAATCCATATCTTTTACAAATCTCTCTTGTTCATCTTTTTTCTTGTATCTACTTTGAATGTCTTCCAATTCATTTTTAATCCTTTTATCATAAGAAATTGTTACTTTCCGGTTTTTATTTGATACACTGTTGTATCCTCCAAAATCAGAACCATGATTACCCCTATGTAGTCGTCCCTTAAAAACCATATAACCAGTTATATGGTTTTTAAGGGACGACTATTTACTAACAAAATTTGTGAAGCCATTAAGAGAAAACGGACGTCTTTCGTTTACAATTCCAGAAATGCAAAAGCACCCCAAACAGGCATATTGCACTGTAAATCAGAAATAAATCTGTTTGTTTGTTCCTGTTGTATTTGTACCATATTTGTACGTGAAGTGCACAACTAAATGATACAGATACGGTTAAGTCTTTGGGAAAGAAAAAACCAACTCTTTAAATGCGCAACAGATCGTTGCAGGCTAAAAACTACCTGTTGGCCTCGACCCAGTTGGTCAATTCGACGAACTGTTCCACGCCGAGGGTTTCGGCCCTGAGTGAAAAGAAAGGATGCTCGGCGCCGTGAAAATCGCCGAAAACGGCCCGCAATGCGTTGCGCAGCATCTTGCGCCGCTGGCCGAAAGCCGCCTTCACCACCCGGACAAACAGAGGCCAGTCGCAGCCGAGGCTTTGCACCCCGTTGCGCCTGAGCCTGACGACCGCGCTTTTGACCTTCGGGGGGGGGCTGAAGACCCCCTCGCTCACCGTGAACAGATACTCGACCCCATACCACGCCTGCAGCAGCACGCTCAGGATGCCGTAGTCGCGGCTTCCGGGGCCCTGGGCGATGCGTACGGCGACCTCGCGCTGCACCATGCCTACCACCTGGGGGACGAGGTCGCGGTTGTCGATCACCTTGAAAAATATCTGCGAGGAGATGTTGTAGGGAAAGTTGCCGATGATGCGCACCCCGCCGGGGAATGTCGCGGCCAGGTCCATCCGCAAAAAATCGCCCTCGACGAGCCTCGGGGCGAATGCCGGAAACCGCTCGCGCAGATAGTCCACGCTCTGGCGGTCGACCTCGACCCCGTAGAGGGTCAGATCATCCCGCTCGAGCAAAAACTGCGTCAACACCCCCATCCCGCCGCCAATCTCGAGCACGTCGCCTGTCGCGTTGATCGCGAGCGCGCTGTTCGCCGCCTTGTTGTCGTTGGCATGATCGCTGTCTACCTCGAACGAACTGCCGCCGCCAACCTCGAGCACGTCGCCTGTCGCGTTGATCGTGAGCGCGCTGTTCGCCGTCTTGT
>BNXD01000010.1 GCA_025999315.1 Bacteroidia bacterium
ACGAACTGCCGCCGCCAACCTCGAGCACGTCGCCTGTCGCGTTGATCGTGAGCGCGCTGTTCGCCGTCTTGTCGTCGTTGGCAGGATCACTGTCTACCTCGAACGAACTGCCGCCGCCAACCTCGAGTACATCGCCTGTCGCGTTGATCGCGAGCGCGCTGTTCGCCGTCTTGTCGTCGTTGGCAGGATCACTGTCTACCTCGAACGAACTGCCGCCGCCAATCTCGGGTACAATGTCATCCGCCTCGGGCGGGCTGCCGCCCGAGGCGACCCTGCCGGACGCATCGCCGGTCTCGACAGCGTTGCCGCCCCCATCGTCCGTTTTGCCGATCCTGTTCCGTTCACCCATACAGCCGGCTTCGGATTCGCCGCCGTTCGCTACGGGGGAGACAGTCTGCCCGCCTCCTTCCTCTCCCGGCGTGAGAGCGTCGACAATGCGCCGCGCCACCCCCAGATCGGTCAGAAAATGCTGACCGAGGGCCTTTTTGGCCTTTACCTTTTTTATATGGTCGTTCATTGTATCTCTTTCGGCTTTGCACAGCAAAGCAGGCAGCCCGCAACACACCCCAGCCCGTAGCAGGCAGTCCGTTCCAGCCCGGCAACCCGACATGCCGTCTCGCCACGCCTCGCTGACACCTCGCCAACGTTCCCTATCGCTCCTCCCCAGTTCCCCGGCGCCCTCCCCAGTCCTCCCTGACGCTCCTCCTCAGTCCCGCCGCCGCCACTTTGCACGCCCCCGGGTCAGTTGCCCTGCTCGCAGATGAACTTGATGCGCACCAGACGGACCTCCTCCTCGGTGAAGTCGCCGCCCAGCTCTTTCATCGCCTCGTCGACCGAGTCGCTCTGGGCCTCCTCGCGAAAATAGTCATAGATCTCCCCGGCCTTGTCGGGGTCTATCGCCTCGTCGATGTAGTAGCTGATATTGAGGCGTGTGCCGGCGTTGACGATGCTCTCGATCTCGGTCAGCAGCTCGTCGAAGTCCAGATCGCGCGAACGGGCTATCTCCTCCAGGTTGAGCTTGCGGTCGATGCTCTGGATGATGTAGACCTTGTTGCCGCTCTTGCCCGCCACGCTTTTGAGCACCATGTCGTGGGGCCGTACGATCTCGTTCTGGTCGACATAACGGCGTATCAGGTCGACAAACTCCTGCCCGAACTTTTTGGCCTTGCCCGCCCCGACGCCCGCGATGTTCTGCAGCTCTTCGATCGTGATGGGATACTGGATCGACATGTCCTCGAGCGAGGGCTCCTGGAAGATGACGAACGGTGGCAGCCCCAACCGTTTGGAGACCGCCCTGAGCAGGTCCTTGAGCATGGCGAAGAGCTCCTCGTCGGCCACCCCGCCCCCCTTGCCCGCCGCGATGATCACATCGGCCTGATCGCCCTCTCTGTCGTAGTCGTGGTCGGGGGTTACCCTGACCGGGAAGGGACGGTCGATAAAGGCGCGGCCCCGGTCGTTGATGGCCAGCAGGCCATAGTTCTCGATGTTTTTGTCGACCAGGCCGAGTATCAGCGCCTGACGGATCACCACTCCCCAGAACGAATCGTTATGCTCTTCGCCCCGGCCGAACCACTCGCTTCGGTTGTGCCCATAAGACTTGACGATGGAGGTGGCTCGTCCGGCCAGCACGCTCTGCAGATAGTCGATCTTGAACTTGTCGCCGATGGCCTCGAGGGTCTGCAGCATGAGCTTCATATCGGCGGCGGCGTCTATCTTCTGTTTGGGGTTGTTGCAGTTGTCGCAGTTGTCGCAACTCTCGTCGGTGAACTCCTCGCCGAAGTAGTGCAGCAGCGATTTGCGCCGGCAGATCGAGCTCTCGGCATAGGATACCGTCTCGAGCAGCAACAGCTTGCCTATCTCCTGCTCGGCGACGGGCTTGCCCTGCATGAACTTCTCGAGCTTCTGGATGTCCTTGTAGCTGTAGAAGGTGATGCACCGCCCCTCGCCGCCGTCGCGTCCGGCGCGCCCCGTCTCCTGATAGTAGCCCTCCAGCGATTTGGGTATGTCGTGATGGATCACATAACGTACGTCGGGTTTGTCGATGCCCATGCCGAAGGCGATGGTGGCCACGATGACCTCGACGTGCTCCATCAGAAACCTGTCCTGATTCTGGGCCCTGAGGGCGGTGTCCATGCCGGCGTGGTAGGCCAGGGCGCGGATACCGTTGGCCACCAGCAGCTCGGTGAGCTCCTCGACCTTCTTGCGCGAGAGACAGTAGATGATGCCCGACTTGCTTTCGTTCTGCTTGACAAAACGGATGATGTCCTTCGACACGTCGTTCTTGGGACGTATCTCGTAGTAAAGATTGGGACGGTTGAACGAACTGCGGAACAGTCTGGCGTTCTGCATACCCAGGTTCTTCTGTATGTCGAGCTGCACCTTGGGGGTGGCCGTGGCGGTGAGGGCTATCAGGGGAGCTTTGCCTATATCGTTGATTATCGGTCTGATGCGGCGATACTCGGGGCGAAAATCGTGGCCCCATTCCGAGATGCAGTGGGCCTCGTCGATGGCGTAGAACGAGATCTTGATCTTGCGCAGCAGCGAGACGTTCTCCTCCTTGGTGAGCGACTCGGGGGCGAAGTAGAGCAGCTTGGTGTGGCCGGCCAGCACATCCTCCCTGACCTTGGCGACGGCGGCCTTGGTGAGCGACGAGTTGAGGAAGTGGGCGATGCCCTCCTCGGAGGAGAAGGCGCGCATGGCGTCGACCTGGTTCTTCATCAGGGCGATCAGGGGCGATATGACGATGGCCACACCCTCCATCATCAGGGCGGGCAACTGGTAGCAGAGCGACTTGCCGCCGCCGGTGGGCATCAGCACGAAGGTATCGTTGCCCTCCAGCACGCTCTCTATGACCGCCTGCTGGTTGCCCTTGAACGATGAGAATCCGAAATAGTCCTTTAACTTGTCGTATAACAAAATGTTGCTGCCGCTTTTGTCCATCTCTCTGCCAGTTCTTTGCCAAAAAATCAGGGCGCCTCGGCCCTGTTCATTATTTTTCCGAAGCTAAAGATAGAGAAAATTTGGGGATTTGTGTAACTTTGGGGAAAATTTTAGTTGAAAAATGCGACTTTACACCAGCGACCTTGTCAAGAGGTATAAAACCCGCACGGTGGTCGACCATGTCTCCATCGAGGTCAACCAGGGCGAGATCGTGGGTCTGCTCGGCCCCAACGGCGCCGGCAAGACCACGACCTTCTACATGATCGTCGGGCTGATCAAACCCAACAACGGCCACATCTATCTCGAGGATGGCGACAGCGTGGTGGAGATCACAAGGGAGCCCGTCTATCGGCGGGCCCAGATGGGTGTGGGCTATCTGGCTCAGGAGGCGTCGGTGTTTCGCCAGCTGAGCGTCGAGGACAACATCCGCGCCGTGCTCGAGATGACCAAATTCTCACGCGAGTACCAGCGCGAGCGTCTCGAAAGCCTCATCGAGGAGTTTCGCCTGCAGAAGGTGCGCAAAAGCATGGGTATTCAGCTCTCGGGCGGCGAGCGCAGACGCACCGAGATCGCTCGCGCCGTGGCCATCAACCCCAGGTTCATCCTTCTGGACGAGCCCTTCGCCGGGGTCGACCCGATCGCCGTGGAAGACATACAAAGCATCGTCGGTACGCTGAAATACAACAATATAGGCGTGATAATCACCGACCACAACGTTCACGAGACCCTCTCGATCACCGACCGCACCTACCTGCTGTTCGAGGGCAGGATACTAAAGGCCGGTTCGGCCGAGGACCTGGCAAACGACGAGACGGTGCGCCGGGTCTACCTGGGGCAGGATTTCAAACTTCGCTGATGACCACAGAGATCACTCCCCGTGCGGTGGCGGGTATGGTGGCCGCGCCGGCCTCCAAAAGTTATGCCCAACGGGCCATTGCCGCCGCGCTGCTTGCCCGGGGAGGGTCGACGCTACGCGGGGTCGATCCGAGCGGCGACACGCTGGCAGCCCTCGGTGTGGCGCGCGCGCTGGGGGCCATGATCGAAAGCCATGGCGACATCTGCCATATCAGCGGAGGGCTCGACCCGAAGACCGATACGATAGACATCGGCGAATCGGGCCTTTCGACGCGCCTTTTCACCCCCATAGCTGCGTTGTGCAACCGCCGGATCACCGTCGCGGGCCACGGCTCGATCCTCACCCGTCCCGTCTCGATGATGGAGGCGCCCCTGCGTGAGCTGGGCGTCGAGGTGCGCTCCGACAATGGACATCTGCCCATCTCGGTGCGGGGGCCTATGAGCGGCGGGGTGGTGCATGCCGATGGGGAGGTGAGTTCGCAGTTCATCACCGGGCTGCTGATGGCCGCACCGCTGGCCGCCGAAGATACGTTTATCTGCGTGGCGTCGCTCAACAGCCGTCCCTACATCGATATGACCCTCGAGGTGATGCGCCGCTTCGGGGTCGAGGCCGACAACCGCAACTATGCCGAGTTCCATGTGCGCGGCGGGCAGAGCTATGCGCCGACCGACTATCGCGTGGAGGGCGACTGGAGCGGCGCCTCGACGCTGCTGGTGGCCGGGGCGACGCGGGGCAGCGTTACCGTGGCCAACCTCAACCCCTCGTCGGCGCAGGCCGATGCCGCCATGCTCGAAGCTCTGCGCCGCGCCGGAGCCAGGGTGGAAGTTGCGGGGATGGAGGTTACGGTCAGCCGCGGCGAGTTGCGCGGTTTCGAGTTCGACGCCACGCAATGTCCCGATCTCTTTCCTGCTCTGGCCGCACTCGGGGCGAGTTGCCGAGGGGAGACCATCCTGCGCGGCACGCGCCGTTTGACCCACAAGGAGAGCGACCGTGCGGCGACCCTGGCAGGAGAGCTGGGGCGGTTGGGCGTCGCGGTCGACATCCGGCAACCCGACGTTATGCGCATCACCGGCGGAGCGATGCGCGGGGCTGCGGTCTCCAGCCACAACGACCATCGCATAGCCATGGCGCTGGCTGTGGCCGCCCTCGGCGCCGACGGTCCGACGACGATAGAGGGCGCCGAAGCGGTCGGCAAGTCATACCCCGATTTCTGGCGGGCGCTGCGGCAGATCACCCCGCAGTGAGAGAGGTGGCTTTGGATATTTGCTCCCGGTCGTTTCAGGGTTGAGCGCCAAGGCTTTTATGGCTGTGGCTTTTGTTTTTCGGCCTTGCTCGGCAAGGCCGGCGGGCCGGCGCCACCCGGCGCCACCCGGCGCGGAGGATCGCCACTCTTTCGCCTCCGGCTCAGATGGGCATCCCCCGCCGTTTGCGGGCCGCACCGTGGTGGTTGGACCCGATGCCGTCAGGCGAGGGCGCACCGGACAAAAGATGGCGGCCCTCCGCCCAAAAAACGCAGAGTGTGGCTGCGGGCTGTCGGCCTCTACGAGACCGAAAAACAAGCAGCGTTTTATCTTAACCTTAGGTTTGTCCGTTATCAAAAGCCTTTTGAGCCCGCTACGCGCGGGACGGGATGTTGGCGGGTCAAAGGGACGCCTGCCTTACTCTTTTTGGCGGGCGTTCTTTTGCGGGTCAATGGCGGCTTTGGCTCAGCGATTTTCGAGGGGTCTTTATTGGCGAATAAAATACTATATATGAACAGTTTCGGTACTAAATTACGCGTTTCGATCTTCGGCGAGTCGCACGGTGAGATGATAGGGGTGGTGTTGGACGGAGTTCCGGCAGGTATGCCGCTTGCGGAGGGAGATTTTCTGCCCGATCTGGCCCGTCGTCGCAGCGGCGCGCGCGGCACCACCACCCGCCACGAGCAGGACACGCCCCGAATTGTGGCGGGGCTCCATGACGGCCACACCACCGGGGCGCCGCTGGCCATCGTCTTCACCAACAGCGATACGCGCTCGGGCGACTACGCCTCGCTGGTCGATCATCCCCGTCCGTCGCACGCCGACTTTGTGGCCGGGCGCAAGTTCGGCGGGATGAACGATCCCCGCGGCGGGGGCCACTTCTCAGGGCGGCTGACCCTCACGCTGGTCGCCGCCGGGGTGGTGGCTCGCAGGATGCTCGAAGGCATTGAGATCACCTCGCGCATCATGTCCATCGGCGGGTGCAGCGACCAGGCAGAGTTTGAACGTATTGTCGAGGCCGCCATGGCCGAAGGAGACTCGGTGGGCGGGGTCATAGAGTGCTGTGCAGCGGGAGTTCCGGTGGGTCTGGGCGAGCCGTTCTTCGATTCGGTCGAGAGCCTCGCCTCCCATCTGCTCTTCTCCATACCGGCGGTCAGGGGGGTGGAGTTCGGCAACGGTTTTGCCGCCGCCGCGTTGCGAGGTTCGCAGAACAACGACCTCATCCTCGACCCCTCGGGCCGCACCGCCACCAACAACGCGGGCGGCGTGGTCGGCGGCATCACCAACGGCAATCCGCTGGTGGTCCGCGTGGCTGTGAAGCCCACCCCCAGCATATCGCGCCCCCAGCAGACGCTCAATCTGCAAAGCGGCAAGCCCGAGCCTCTGGTGATCCGCGGACGCCACGACGCCTGCATCGCCCTGCGCGCCCCGGTGGTGGTCGAGTCGGCTCTGGCCATCGCGTTGGCGCAGTTGATCCCCACGGACGGGAAAATTTAGGCAAACTCCGGGCGGAAGGATACAAAAACTGTTTAAAATTTATATTAATGCGAATTTAACAGTTGGAAATCGAACGCGCCTTTCGATTAAATATATAATATACAGTTTGTTGTGAGTGGCATTATAATGCCTTTTGTGGCTCGCAGCCAGCGGAGGGACGCATGGTTGAACCTTGCCCCCGTAGCCGCAGGAGGAGGGCATTACGGCGATGGATTGCGGCCCTTCGCAGGGGGTGGCTGCGGGCCGCTGGCCTCTGCGAGGCCGAAGAGATATTAATATAATTCATTTATTAATAGCATTTTAGGCGATATATCCTTGCGAGTCGACCCTGATTTTCAACTCTTAATTCGCATTATTATGGAAAAAATCCCTTTAATGTTTCTATACTCTACGATGAAGAGTTTTCAACGGATAAATCTTTATCTCTCGATTTTAACGTACAATTACAGTATCCCGAAGAACCTATATCTTTTCATTACAAAAATTTGGATGGACACGCAATACTTTCAGCGACTGAAGAAGTATGTCTTATTGAAAATGAAGTTTACCTAACTGATGATGATGTGTTCGAAGGGGATAGTTACTCTGAACCAAATCCGGAACTCTATTTCTATTTTGACTGCCAAATATTAACTGGTAGTAAAGCAAAAATTCTTTTCGTTTTCAAAAATAGCCAAGAAGAGAAAGTTCAGTTGGTGTTAACCATTGATGGAGATGAGGTAGAACAAGAATATGTTTATTAGCTAACTCACAATAATTCTATGTTCATCGAAAAATATCTCATAATCTTTTTCGCGAATAAAATTTAAACAGTTTCGCAATTTTTTGTCGGCACGCTCTCGCCCGACGATTTCGAGACCGGTCTTACGCGGCGCCTTTCGCCGTCAGAACCACTCTCTGAACAGATCGATATGGTCGGCGGGGGCGCGGCAGGGGCGGCGGGTAGTGGCGTCTATGTAGGCCAGCACCACGCGCCCGGTGTTGAGCAGTTCGCCTTGGGCGTTGTAGACCTCGTGATCGAAGACCAGACGCACCGCAGGCAGCTCAGGGAGAGTGATGCGCACGGTGATCATATCGTCGTAGCGGGCCGGTTTGTAGAATTTCATCGTTACCTCCGACACGGGCAGCATCACCCCGCGCTGCTCCAGCTCGCGGTAAGTGGCGCCGAAGCTGCGCAGAAACTCGGTCCGCGCCTGCTCGTAGTAGACCGCGTAGTTGGAGTGGTGCACAACGCCCATGGCGTCGGTCTCCTTGTAGCGCACCCGGATGTCAAAATCTCTGGTTATCATTTTATTATCAGATTCTTCAGCACGTCCATGCCCGACAGACGGTTGATCTGGTCGCGCATCTGCAGCCGACTGGCGAAGGCCTCGCTGCGCGCCGGGGCCGAGCTGATGTGGACCGTGGCGATGCCGTGCACCACCCTCACAGAGGTGGTGTAGGCGGCGATGCGGGGCCCGGCGACCATGGGCCACAGATCGGCCACCCTGGCCTCGGCGATCTTGCGTGCGATGCCCGGCGCCCCCTGCAGAAAATCGCCCCAAAGTTCGCCTATGCGCACAGGCTGCTGTCGTCTCATGATGTGGATTTTGGCGATGAACAATATCTATAATCGTAAAGGCAGGTTAAAAAACCTTAGGGACTTATTTGGTCGCGTTTGGCGGCCCGCCGCCCAAAAAGCGCCCAAGGAGCACAGAGTGTGGCTGCGGCTTTGCCGGTCTTGCTGTGCAAGACCGATTAGCTTCATTTTGCAGTTTTGCCTGTCAAAACTGCCGACTCCCTCGCCCGGCAGCGGCTTTAGCCGCTGGGGGGGGCGGGCGGGGAGTCGAAAAACAGGTAGCGTTCTTGCTTTGACCTTAAGTTTATCCGTTGTCAAAAGTCTTTTGAGCCCGCTGCGCGCGGGAGGGCGGCCCGCAGACGGCGGTGGGCTGCACCGTGGTGGTCGGATCCGATGCCGTCAGGCGAGGGCGTGCTGACAATATTCTGCAGCCCTCCGCGTGGGGCTGCTGCGGGCTGCGCGGCTCTACGAGGCCGAAAAACAAGCAGCGTTTTATTTTAACCTTAAGTTTATCCGTTGTCAAAAGTCTACTGAGCCCGCAGACGGCGGTGGGCTGCACCGTGGTGGTCGGATCCGATGCCGTCAGGCGAGGGCGTGCTGACAATATTCTGCAGCCCTCCGCGCGTGGGGCGGCTGCGGGCTGCCGGCCTCTATGAGGCCAAAAAACAAGCAGCGTTTTATTTTAACCTTAAGTTTATCCGTTGTCAAAAGTCTTTTGAGCCCGCTGCGCGCGGGGGGGGTGTGGCCCGCAGACGGCGGTGGGCTGCACCGTGGTGGTCGGATCCGATGCCGTCAGGCGATGGCGTGCTGACAATCTTTTGCAGCCCTCCGCGGGGGGGCGGCTGCGGGCTGCGCGGCTCTACGAGCCGCAATGGCAATGCGGTCCGACGCCAGACCGAATAATCTTCGCCCGTCAGCTTCACCACGTGAGAGCGAAATAACGTTTTGCGGCCCGCATAACTATTTTTCGATCCTTTCCGGTCGACGATCATCCCCGTCTTACAGCGCCTCGACGCTACCGGCCCGGACGCCGAAGAGCGAGTGCGGGATGCCGCACCGTCCGAGCAGCTCCTCAAGGCGCAGCTTGTTGCAGTCCGAGATGAAGACCTGGCCGAACTCTTCGCCGCACACCAGCCCCAGCAGACGTTCGACCCGTTGCATGTCGAGCTTGTCGAACAGATCGTCGAGCAGCAGTATCGGCCGTGTGTCGCATTTGCGCCCCAACAGGAGATATTGCGCCAGCTTGAGCGCCGTGAGCAGCGATTTCTGCTGCCCCTGCGAGCCGTATTTGCGCAGCGGATAGCCGTCGATCGTCATCAGCAGATCGTCGCGGTGGATGCCTGCGGTGGTGAAGCCCATCACCACATCCTTTTCGCGCGAGGCGCTCAACAACCCGGCCATCGTCGTATGGTTGAGCTGACTGCGGTATTCGAGCGACACCTGCTCGCCGTCGCCCGACAGCCGGCGATAGAGTTCGCCCGCCGACGGAGTGATCTGGTCGACCAGTTCGCGGCGTTTGGTGTGGATCATATCGCCGGCGGTGGCAAGCTGCATGTCGAGCACCTCGAGAAGCTCCTCAGACGAGGATACATAGCTCTTGAGCAGCTTGTTGCGCTCGGCCAGCAGGTGGTTGTAGCGCACCACCGCGCCAAGATAGTCGCGGTCGGTCTGCGAAAGTATGCCGTTCAGAAAACGCCGCCGCTGCTCGGCCTCGTCGCTCACCAGCAACGAATCCGACGGGGCGACCGTAACGACCGGAATCAGACCGACATGCTCCGAGGCGCGAGAGTACTCCTTCTCGCCGCGCCGCAGCTTCTTGCCGACCTGCGGTTTGAACGTGCAGAGTATCTGTTCGCTGCGCCCAGCTCCGTCGTCATAGCCTCCCTCCAGCACAAAAAACTCCGCTCCATGGCCGAGCGACTGGCTGTCGGTCATTCCGAAAGCGCTCTTGCTCATCGACAGATAGTGGATCGCATCGAGCAGGTTGGTCTTACCCGCGCCGTTGTCGCCCACCAGACAGTTGATCCCCGGGGTGAACTCCATGCTCGCCCCGGCAATATTCTTGAACGATATGACCGATAATTTCTTCAGATACATGACACCTCAAAGGTAAGCATTTTTTTCTTTTGCGACTTTTGCGGGCGATGTTACCTCTTCTTTTCATGCAGGCTTTAAAATATTTCCGGCGATAGAGTAATTTATTTATCAAAAAGATGTATTTTTGTGGACGTTTTATAAAAATACGGCTTTTATGACTACCCAGAAGAATGCCCGGCACGAGGCAACCAAAGCTCCCGAGGAGGCCATCGGTTCGACTATCAGCAAGATAGACTTTTTCTTTGAGAAGAACGCCAAAGCGCTTGTTGCTGTGCTCGTTATGATTGTTGTGGCTGTCGGGGGATATTTCAGCTACAAATATCTCTATGCTCAGCCTCGCAGCCAGAAAGCGGCCGACATGATCTATGTTGCCGAGCAGCAGTTTGCCATCGATTCGTTCGCCCTTGCGCTGAACGGCGACGGCAACAACGCCGGTTTCCTTCAGGTGATCGACAAGTATGGCTCGACGCCTCAGGGCAACGTGGCCCGTCACTACGCCGGGGTGTGCTATCTTCGCATGGGCGATCTGGACAATGCGATGCGCTATCTGTCGGCCTACGAACACTCGGGAGGCATACCGGCGCGGATGATCACCTCTCAGAACTATGGCCTGCAGGGCGACGTGCTCTCACAGAGGGGCGAATATGCCGCCGCCGCCGCCAAATACAGAGAGGCTGTCGATGCTTCGGACAACTCGCTGACCACACCCTACTATCTGCGCAAGCTTGGTCTGATGTACACGCTGACCTCACAGCGCGACGAGGCTGTCGCCGCCTATGAGCGCATCCAGAGGGAATATCCCTCCAGTATGGAGGCGCGCGACATCGACAAATATATCGGCGAGGCGCAGCAACAGTAACCCCCGTCTCCGTATCTGCGACAATGGCTACCAAAAACCTTTCGGTTCGTTATACTTTGCCTTCGGCGGCGAGGATGCGTTTCGGGATCGTTGTTTCCGAATGGAACGGCGAGGTCACCGAAAAGCTCCTCGACGGGGCTATCCGTGTGCTGACCAGGGCGGGCTGCGACATCGGCAGCATCATGGTCAAACGGGTGCCGGGAGCGTTCGAGTTGCCGCTCGGGGCGCAGTTTTTTGCCGAATACACCGATGTGGACGCAGTCATCGCGCTGGGTTGCGTCATACAGGGCGAGACGCCCCATTTCGACTACGTCTGCCAGGGGGCTACACAGGGGATCACCCAGCTGGCCATAAACTGGAACATGCCCGTGGCTTTCGGTCTGCTGACGGTCGACAACCTCCAGCAGGCCCTCGACCGCGCCGACGGACAACTGGGCAACAAGGGCGAGGAGGCCGCCGCGACGGCCATACGGATGGTCGCCCTGCAGATCGAGATGGAGGAGAGCTCCGAACGACCGGTCGTCGCGGTCAATTAGGACCGGGAGATTTTTGAGGGGTCGGGGCGGGAGATTTTTGAGAGGGGCTTGTTGTGTATTTAAACGATTGGTTAAAACGTGCACGGCGGGTTGAGATAGATTTTTGTGCTGCGCGTGCGTTGCGTACGTTGCGAGATTCTTTGGCGAGGCTGTCCGGTTCGGGCGGCCTCGTTTTTTTATGATGATGGCGGGACGGAGCTACCCGGCGCTTCTCGACTAAGGAGTGAGTGCGGAGGCGAGTTTACTCGCAACTCTGCCGAGGTGCGAATCAACGCTCGCAGCGGGAGCTTAAGGCTGCTTGCAAACTACGGCCCCACGATCGACAACCTGTTTTTTCGACTCCCTCGCCCGGCAGTGGCTTTTAGCCGCTGCCGGGGCGAGGGAGTCGGCAGTTTTGGCGGGCAAAACCGCAAGATGAAGCCAATATGAGAAATATTGTCATTGCGGCTCGCACAATAGTGCACAGCCGCAGCCACGTTCTTGTGTTTTTGGGCGGAGGGCTGCAGTCTGTCGTCGTTCGCGTCGGAGTCTGCGGCCCCAGAAGTTGCTGTTTCGTTTGCGGGCCGCAGACGGCGGTGGGCTGCCTGCGGACATTGATCCCGATGCCGTAAGGCGAGGGCGTGCTGACAATATTCTGCAGCCCTCCGCCCAAAAAGCGCAGAGTGTGGCTGCGGGCTGCGCGGCTCTGCGAGCCGCAACGAGACCGCCCCAATCGCCCCGCAGGGGCGAAGTAATCCCGGCATTGAACCACCCGTCGCTTACCGCCAGTCGGTTTCTCGCTCTTTTTGGCGGC
Organism: Bacteroidia bacterium; assembly: GCA_025999315.1. Taxonomy (GTDB): domain Bacteria; phylum Bacteroidota; class Bacteroidia; order Bacteroidales; family Rikenellaceae; genus JAIRQC01. The sequence continues at coordinate 12,378 of BNXD01000010.1, forward strand.
AAACGACGCTAAGCCGAGCGCCATCGAACTTGCTCGATAATGGCCGGGGCGCTTCTCGACGAAGGAGTGAGTGCAGAGGCGAGCTTACTCGCAACTCTGCCGAGCGAGGAATGCGAGCGTCTCTCTGCTCGCCAACATCAGGAAGAGAACGGATCGTCTTCTTGATCGAGTTAACTTTCCGAGCGTCTTTTTGCGAGCCAAAAAGAGCCGCCCCGCGCGTAGCGGTCTCGGTAGATTTTGGACAGCGGCTAAACTTTCAAGGTCTATGGCAGAACCGTGCCTGTTTTTCGGCTTCGTAGAGGCCGGCCCGGCCGCAGCCACGTTCTTGTGTTTTGGGCGGAGGGCTGCAGTCTGTCGTCGTTCGCGTCGGAGCCTGCGGCCCCAGAAGTTGCTGTTTCGTTTGCGGGCCGCACCGGATACCAAACCGAGAGCAGAGCTACGCCCTGCATGAAGTTCTGCCGAGGCGCTTCTCGACGAACGAAATACGCTCGGGCTAATCCTTCGCTTGCTACGAGCTGCAAAACTAAACCCAAATGAGCCTGATATTCACTTGTTTTAACCGACACAGAAGCCCGGCTTCCGCAAAACGCTACTCCCTCGGCCGGTAGAGCTGATCTCTGAGGCGGGGTGTGAAGCCGGCTTCGCGGATGGCCGTCTGCATGCCTGCGGCGTCGAAACTGTCGGAGGCCCCCGCCGCACTGACCACATTCTCCTCGATCATGATCGAACCCATGTCGTTGGCCCCGCTGTGCAGGGCGATTTGCGCGGTGGGTTTGCCCACGGTGAGCCACGATGCCTGAATGTTGCGGATGTTGTTGAGCACCAGGCGCGAAATGGCAATGATGCGCAGATACTCTACGGGCGAGAAGCGCGTGCGGACGCCTTCGCTCTCGAGAGGGGTGCCCCGGCTGCGGAATATCCACGGTATGAAGGCGATAAATCCGTAATGTCCCTCGGGACGGCGCGCCTGCAGCTCGCGCAGTTTGACCAGGTGCTCGATCCTTTGGCGCGGCGTCTCCACATGGCCGTACATCATGGTCGCCGAGGTGGGCAGGTTCATGCGATGGGCCTGAGCCATCACCTCGAGCCAGCTGTCGACGCCCGGTTTGGCGGGCGAGATACGTCGCCGAACATCGTCGTCGAGGATTTCGGCCCCGGCGCCTGGCAACGAGTCGAGCCCGGCAGAGACCAGCCGTTCGAGGACGGTTGTCGTGTCGAGGTGCGAGATACGTGCGATATGGGCCACTTCCGGCGCCCCCAGAGCGTGCAGCCGGACCTGGGGATAGAGCCGTTTCAGTTCGCGGAAGAGCTCTTCGTAGAAGGTGATGTCCAATCCGGGGTGCAAACCTCCCTGCAGCAGCAGCTGATCGCCGCCCAGGGCGAGCATGGCGTCGATCTTTTGGCAATATTGCTCGATGGTCGTGATGGTTGCGCGGTCGCGTTCGGCGGGGCGGCAGTGGAAGTTGCAGAACCGGCAGCCGCTGATGCAGACGTTGGTGATGTTGACGTTGCGGTCTATCTGCCAGGTGACCACCCCCGGATCGTCCACCATCCGGTGGCGCAAGGCATCGGCCGCCGCCGCAAGCTCCTCCAGCGGGGCATGAAGGTAGAGCTCCAGCGCCCGCTCGACGTCGAGCGCCTCGCCATCGAGCGCCTTTCGGTATAATTCGTCGTGTGTCATACATTATATATATAAATAACGCCCTCCCGTCGGGGAGGGCGTCAGGAGTAGAGAGACCGGCCGCACCTGGCCCCGGTTGAGGGCCCGATGTGCAACTTACGCCGGAATGATAGCCTCTACGGGGCACACGCCGGCACACGAGCCACAATCGGTGCAGGCAGAAGGATCGATGGAATAAACGTCGCCCGGCGATATTGCCTCTACGGGGCACTCGTCGATACAGGTTCCACAGGCTGTACAGACGTCTTCCTGAATTTTATAAGCCATTTTTTGAGATTTTAGAAATGCAGCACAAATATAAGTAATCTTCAACTATTTGTTGCAATGATTTTTCGCCGGTATTTCTTTTTTTCGCTCTCCCGGACAGAAAAACACCATATCTAATCGCGATGCAACAGGCTGGATATTTTGTGATTTATGTCGCCGAAACAAATTTAACATAGCCGCAAACTATGCTTTTCAAAAAGCAATAGAAAAAAATCATGATCAAAATCGGGCTTCGGGGCAAAAAAAAGTGCAACAAACAGTTGGCGAAAAGAAAATTTGCGTACATTTGCACTCCCTTAACACGCGGGAACGGGCCGCAAAATAGCGAGATGGTCAGATGAATTTGTTGAGGGAGAGGGTGTTAGGTGTGCCCAAAGTTAGGAGAGAGGATGTCAGATGTATCCTGAAGAAGAGTGTTAAATATATAAAATAACAAACAACAAGAGATGCCAACCATTCAACAGTTAGTACGAAAAGGCAGGGTTGCCCTGGAGAGCAAGAGCAAATCTCCGGCGCTCAATTCGTGTCCGCAGCGCAGGGGTGTTTGCGTGAGGGTCTACACCACCACGCCCAAAAAGCCCAATTCGGCCATGCGCAAGGTTGCCCGTGTGCGCCTCACTCACGGCAAGGAGGTGAACGCATACATTCCCGGCGAGGGTCACAACCTGCAGGAGCACTCGATCGTGCTGGTGCGCGGAGGTCGTGTCAAGGATCTTCCCGGTGTGCGCTACCACCTGGTGCGCGGTACGCTGGATGCCGCAGGTGTGGATGCCCGTCGTCAGCGTCGTTCAAAATATGGCGCCAAGAGGCCCAAACCCGGAGCCGCCGCCGCAAAAAAGAAATAGCGCCCTATCAGGAAGAGCGGACAGACAGTCCGCAGAGGAAAGGAAAGGAGCGTAATACAACGAGTAGAGAGATTTTTATAAATAATTTGCAACAATGAGAAAAGCAAAGCCTAAAAAGCGAATTCTGCTTCCGGATCCCAAGTTCTCCGATGTGCTTGTGACAAGGTTCGTCAATAACCTTATGCTGGACGGAAAGAAGAGTATTGCCTACACAATATTTTACGATGCGCTGGATATTGTGGGCGAGAAGTTGAAAGACGCGGACAAGGCACCCCTCGAAATCTGGAAACAGGCCCTGGACAACATCACCCCCCAGGTCGAGGTCAAGTCCCGCCGTGTGGGCGGGGCCACCTTTCAGGTGCCGATGGAGGTACGTCCCGAGCGCAAGGTCTCCATATCGATGAAGAACCTTGTGCTCTACTCGCGCAAACGCGCAGGCCGTTCGATGGCCGAGAAGCTCTCGGCCGAGATACTCGCCGCCTACAACCAGGAGGGCGCCGCCTACAAACGCAAGGAGGAGATGCACCGCATGGCCGAGGCCAACAAGGCGTTCGCACACTTCAGAGTGTAACATACTATAGAGACCGAGGAAGAATAATTTATGGCAAGAGACCTTAAATATACGCGCAACATCGGCATCATGGCTCACATCGATGCCGGCAAGACCACCACATCCGAGCGTATCCTTTTCTACACGGGCAAGACCCACAAGATAGGAGAGGTGCACGAAGGCGCCGCTACGATGGACTGGATGGTGCAGGAGCAGGAGCGAGGCATAACCATCACCTCGGCCGCTACCACTGCCTTCTGGAAATACAAAGACCAGACCTACCAGATCAATATCATCGACACCCCGGGCCACGTCGATTTCACCGTCGAGGTGGAGCGTTCGTTGCGTGTGCTGGACGGAGCGGTGGCTACGTTCTGCGCCGTGGGCGGTGTTGAGCCCCAGTCGGAGACGGTGTGGCGTCAGGCCGACAAGTACGGCGTGCCCCGCATAGGATATGTCAACAAGATGGACCGCACGGGGGCCGACTTTCTGAGCGTCTGCGCCCAGATCAAGGAACGTCTGGGGGCCAACGCGGTGCCCATCACGTTGCCCATCGGTTCGGAAGACAAGTTCGAGGGAGTGATAGACCTTATATACAACAGGGCTCTGGTCTATGACGACGCCAAAAAGCAGGAGCTGGTCAACTATACCTATCAGGATGTTCCCGCCCATATGAAAGCCGAGGTCGACCAGGCGCGCGCCCAGTTGATAGAGGAGGCTGCTTCGGTGGACGATGCCCTGATGGAGAAGTTCTTCGACGATCCCGACTCGATCACCCCCGACGAGATCATCGCCGCTCTGCGCCAGGCTACCATTCAGATCAAGATCATACCCATGCTGTGCGGCTCGTCGTTCAAGAACAAGGGCGTTCAGCTGCTGCTCGACTATGTGATGGCTCTGTTGCCTTCGCCTCTGGATGTGAGCGCGATCATCGGCATGAACCCCAAGACCGCCGAGGAGATCGACCGCAAGCCGGTCGCTTCGGACCCATTTTGCGCTCTGGCTTTCAAGATCGCCACCGATCCCTTCGTGGGTCGTCTGGCCTTCATACGCGCCTACTCGGGCCGTCTCGACGCGGGCAGCTATGTGCTCAACAGCCGTTCGGACAAGAAGGAGCGCATAAGCCGTCTCTATCAGATGCACGCCAACAAGCAGAACCCCATAGAGTTCGTCGAGGCGGGCGACATTTGCGCCGTGGTCGGTTTCAAGGATGTACGCACGGGCGACACGCTCTGCGCCGAGAACTCTCCGATAGTACTCGAGTCGATGACCTTCCCCGAGCCGGTGATAGGTATCGCCGTCGAGCCAAAGACGCAGAAGGACCTCGACAAGCTGGGCATCGCGCTGGGCAAGCTGGCCGAGGAGGATCCCACCTTCACGGTGAAGACCGATCCCGACAGTGGCCAGACGGTCATCAGCGGCATGGGCGAGTTGCACCTGGAGATCATCGTCGACCGCCTCAAACGCGAGTTCGGCGTGGAGATCAGTCAGGGCGCTCCGCAGGTCAACTACAAGGAGGCGCTTACGGGCGCCTATCACCATCGCGAGGTGTTCAAGAAACAGACCGGCGGTCGCGGTAAGTTTGCCGATATTGTGTTCGATATAGGTCCTGCCGAGGAGGGCGTCGAAGGGCTGGTGTTTGTCGATCAGGTCAAGGGAGGCAACATTCCCCGCGAGTATATCCCCTCGGTCCAGAAAGGTTTCGCCGCCGCCATGTCCAACGGTCCGCTGGCAGGGTTCGGGATGGACTCGATGAAGGTTACGCTGCTCGACGGATCGTTCCACCCGGTGGACTCCGACTCGCTGTCGTTCGAGATATGCGCCCGCAACGGCTACCGCAACGCAGCCCAGAAGGCCAAACCGGTCATCAAGGAGCCTGTCATGTCGGTGGAGGTGGTTACCCCCGAGGAGAACATGGGCGACATCATCGGCGATCTGAACAAACGTCGCGGTCAGATAGCAGGCATGGAGCAGAAAGGCACCGCCCGTGTGGTGAAGGCCAAGGTGCCCCTGTCGGAGATGTTCGGTTATGTGACAGTGCTGCGTACCATATCGTCGGGCCGCGCCACGTCGTCGATGGAGTTTTCGCACTACGACGAGGTTACGGCAACGCTCGCCAAAGAGATAGTCGAAAAGTCGGGCGGCAACAAACACCACGAGCTCGAGTAAGGGCCGAAGGGCTGAGAGAGGGGCCGAGAAAGGGGCCGAAAGAGAGGGGGGAGTTGAGAGAGGAGAAGAGTTGAGGCGGGGGGAGAGAGAGAAAGGGAGCGGGAGAAGAGAAGAGGAGAGAGGTTGAGGAGGGGAAGAGAGAGGGGGAGTTGAGAGGGAGCGGGAGAAGAGGGAAGAGAGAGGGGGAGGTGAGAGGGAGCGGGAGAGAGAGTTGAGGAGGAGAGAGAACGGAGAGGGAGAGCCGAAGTCGAAGCGGTGAGGTGGTACGGAAGGCGAACACAGGAAGGCCCGAAAAAGCAGAATAGAGAAAAAATAACAGATATGAGCCAGAAAATCAGAATCAAACTCAAATCTTACGATCACAACCTGGTTGACAAGTCGGCCGAGAAGATCGTCAAGACGGTGAAGACCACCGGCGCGGTGGTCAGCGGTCCGATCCCTCTGCCCACGCAGAAGAAGATATTCACGGTCAACCGCTCGACCTTCGTCAACAAAAAGGCCAGAGAGCAGTTCCAGCTGGCGACCTTCAAACGCATCCTCGACATCTACAGCTCTACGCCCAAGACGATCGATGCGCTGATGAAGTTGGAGTTGCCTTCGGGTGTGGAGGTAGAGATCAAAGTGTGACCGGGGCCGTTACGAGGCCGGAGCAGCAGGGTTTGCGCGGAGTTGGAAGTGGCGTTTGCCGCAGGTAAACGACCGTTTCGGCGACGGAGCATATGGCGCAACACCCTCGGTTGGACCCTGTGTGTCCAACAATATGACGATTTGCCAAACAGAATTTGTTTCACCCTTTTTATAACGAACATGTCAGGACTTATTGGAAAAAAAATCGGAATGACATCCGTTTTCGGTGCCGACGGTAAAAATATACCGTGCACCGTTATTGAAGCCGGTCCCTGTGTTGTCACGCAAATAAAAACCCTCGAGAAGGATGGATACTCGGCGGTTCAGATTGCCTATGACGAGAAACGAGAGAAAAACACCACCGGCAGTTTGATAGGCCACTTCAAAAAGGCGGCTACTACGCCCAAACGCCGTGTGGCCGAGTTCGCCTCCTTCGAGAAGGAGCTCAGTCTGGGCGACGTGGTTACCCTCGACATCTTCGAGGATGACGATTGGGTCGACGTAACGGGCATATCGAAAGGCAAGGGTTTTCAGGGCGTTGTCAAACGCCACGGCTTCGGCGGCGTAGGCGGCCAGACCCACGGCCAGCACAACCGCCAGCGCAAACCCGGTTCGATGGGCGCGTCGAGCTACCCCTCGAGGGTGCTGCCCGGCAAAAGGCTGCCCGGACGTACCGGCGGTGAGCAGGTTAAGGTGCTTAACCTGAGGATACTGAAGAAAATTCCCGAAAACAACCTGCTCTTGGTGAAAGGTTCGATCCCGGGTGCCAAAGGCTCTTACCTCTTAATCGAAGACTAACCATGGAACTGACTATATTTGACACTACGGGCAAGGATACCGGCAAAAAGGCGACCCTCAAGCAGGAGGTGTTCGGCATCGAGCCCAACGATCACGCCATATATCTCGACGTGAAGCAATATCTGGCCAACCGTCGCCAGGGGACGCACAAGTCCAAACAGCGCAACGAGGTGATGGGTTCGACCCGCAAACTCAAGAGGCAGAAAGGGACGGGCGGCGCTCGCGCCGGCAGCATCCTCTCGCCGCTGTTCGTAGGCGGAGGCCGCGTATTCGGCCCCGTGCCCCGCGACTACAGCTTCAAGCTCAACCGCAAGCTCAAACAGTTGGCCCGTCGCAGCGCCCTGACCTACAAGGCACAGGAGAATCTGATCACGGTGGTGGAGGATGTGAAGATCGATACCCCCAGGACCAAAACCTTTCTGGCCATGGCCCAGGGGCTGAAACTCGACGGCAAGAAGATACTGCTCGTGGTGCCGGCAACGGATCACAACGTGTCGCTGTCGGTGCGCAACCTGCAGAAAGTGAAAGTGGTGCAGGCTGCCGATCTGTGCACCTACGACATCATGAATGCCGGAGTGCTGCTCGTGGCCGAAGGGGCGGTGAATATTATTAACGAAATGTTAGCGTAAAGCCAGATGGAAGCACTTATTAAGCCAGTATTGACCGAGAAAATGACTGTTCAGGGCGAAAAGCTGAACCGTTACGGTTTTATCGTCGACCCCAAGGCTAACAAATTGCAGATCAAAGCTGCAGTCGAGCAGATGTATGGCGTGGTGGTGATCGATGTCAACACCATGAACTATATGGGCAAGGCCAAGAGCCGCTATACCAAGGCGGGGCTGTTGCAGGGGCGTAACAACAATTTCAAAAAGGCGATCGTAACCCTTAAGTCGGGCGACAAGATCGATTTTTACAGTAACATCTAAAGACTGAGACTATCATGGCAGTTAAAAAGTTCAAACCCGTTACACCGGGTACAAGACATAAGATCGGAGGGAGTTTCAGCGACATCACGTCGACCACCCCCGAAAAGTCATTGCTCAGTCCGAAGAAGAGCAGCGGCGGCCGCAACAACACCGGCAAGATGACCGTCCGTTACATCGGCGGCGGCCACAAGCAAATGTACCGCCAGATCGACTTCAAACGCACAAAAGACAGCATGAGCGCCGTGGTCAAGACCATCGAGTATGATCCCAACCGCTCGGCCCGCATCGCGCTGGTGTGCTATGAGGATGGCAAGAAGAGCTATATACTCGCTCCCAACGGCCTGACGGTGGGTCAGACGATCCGCAGCGGCGCAGGCGTGGCTCCTGAGGTGGGCAATACGTTGCCCCTGAGTGAGATACCTCTGGGCACGGTGATACATAACATCGAGCTCTATCCCGGAGAGGGCGCCGTGATGGCCCGCAGTGCAGGCACCTACGCCCAGTTGCTGGCCCGCGAAGGCAAATTTGCTATCATCAAACTCCCCTCGGGCGAGACGCGCATGGTGCTGGTGACCTGCCGCGCTACGGTGGGTGCGGTGTCGAACCCCGACCACAGCCTCGAGCAGCACGGCAAGGCCGGTCGCAGACGCTGGCTGGGCCGTCGTCCCCACAACCGTGGTGTGACCATGAACCCGGTAGACCACCCCATGGGCGGTGGCGAGGGTCGTTCGTCGGGAGGCCACCCGCGTTCGCGCAAGGGTATCCTGGCCAAGGGCTACAAGACCCGCAACCCCAAGAAGACCACCTCGAAGTTCATTATATCCCGCAGGAAGAAGTAGGGGTCAACGAGTTAATAACAAAATAAATAGCATATAATGAGCCGTTCACTGAAAAAAGGACCCTATATCGAACCCAAACTTGAGAACAGGGTCATCGCCCAGAAAGAGTCGGGTAAGAAGAACGTCATCAAAACCTGGTCGAGGGCAAGCATGATCTCGCCAGATTTTGTGGGTCAGACGATCGCCGTCCACAACGGGAACAAATTCATTCCGGTCTACGTAACCGAGAACATGGTCGGGCACAAGCTCGGTGAGTTCTCGCCTACGCGCAACTTCCGCGGCCACGCCGGCAACAGGAAGAGATAACCGGGAGGAGGCCTGAGAGAGGGCGCGGATCATAACCTGGAGGGAACACAGACAAGGGCATAGACTAAGTGGGGGATTGCAGACAAGGGCGCGGATCATAACCTGGAGGTGGCCGCATGAGGAGCAAAGGCGCGTAGATCATGATCTGAGAGTGGGTTGCAGGCAAAGGTGCGCCGACGCATAGAGAAAAGGTGGGCGACAGTCGGGAGTCGAAAGACCGGAATATTGTCGGGAGAGAGAAGATCAGGGGCGTCGTCTGTGGCGGATAAACCTTAGAAAATGTCGTCGACAGGAAATAGAATAAGAAAAAAGCAATAGATATGGGTTCAAGAAAACATGTCATGGCCGAACAGATAAAGGCCGACAAAAAAGAGAAGGCGATCGCCATATTGCGCGACTGTCCCACCTCGCCTCGCAAGATGCGTCTGGTGGCCGACATGATTCGCGGGGTGGAGATCAACAAGGCGCTGGGTCTGCTGCGCTACTCCAACAAAGAGGCGTCGATCCGCCTGGAGAAGTTGCTGCGCTCGGCCATCAACAACTGGGAGCAAAAGAACGAGGGCAAACGCCTCGAGGATTCGCTGTTGTGTGTCAGTGAGATACGTGTCGACGGAGGTCGCATGCTCAAACGCATCCAGCCCGCTCCGCAGGGTCGCGCACATCGCATCCGCAAACGCTCGAACCACGTAACGGTCGTGGTCGACAACATGGTAACCGAAGAAAAAAAATAGACGCAAGATGGGACAGAAAGTTAATCCGATTTCGAACCGCCTCGGCATCATACGCGGCTGGGACTCCAACTGGTATGGTGGGAAGGACTTTTCCGACAAGTTGGTCGAGGATGTCAGGATACGTGAGTATCTGGGCGCCCGACTGGCCAAGGCGAGCATCTCGAAAATCATCATCGAGCGTACGCTCAAACTCGTGACGGTGACCATCTCCACCGCCCGTCCGGGTATCATCATCGGCAAGGGCGGCTCGGAGGTCGACAAACTGAAGGAAGAGCTCAAGAAGCTCACCGGCAAGGATGTGCAGATCAATATCTTCGAGGTAAAACGTCCCGAGCTGGACGTGGTGATCGTCGCCTCCAACATCGCCCGTCAGCTGGAGGGTCGCATCTCCTACCGTCGCGCCGTGAAGACCGCCATCGCCTCGACCATGCGTATGGGCGCCGAGGGGATCAAGATACAGATCTCGGGTCGTGTGGATGGCGCCGAGATGGCCCGCAGCGAGACCTACAAGGATGGTCGCATACCTCTGCATACGTTCCGCGCCGATGTCGACTACACGCTGGCCGAGGCGCTGACCAAGGTCGGTCTGCTGGGGGTCAAGGTGTGGATATGCACCGGCGAGGTCTATAACAAGCGCGACCTGTTCGAGATAGTCGGCTCCAGCGCTTCGTCGCAGGGTGGAGCGCCGTCGCAGGGCGGCGGTCGTCCCAAGGGAGGTCGTGGTGATCGCAGGGATCGCGACCGTCGTGGCGGTGGCGACCGTGATCGTCGCGACCGCAGGTAGCCTGCACCGGGAGCCATCCTGCCGAGGGGGCGAGAGAGTGGGGGCGAGAGAGAGTGGGGAGAAGGGTGAGAGAGAGGGATAAGAGGAGTGGTAGCAATGTAGAGGGGGAGAGGAGAAAGTGAAAGAGGGTGAGAGAGGGATAAGAGGAGTGGTAGCAATGTAGAGGGGGAGAGGAGAAAGTGAAAGAGGGTGAGCGAGAAGAGGATAAGAGAGAGGGATAAGAGGAGTGGTAGCAATGTAGAGGGGGAGAGGAGAAAGTGAAAGAGAGGGGGGAGAGTGTGTGATGGGAGATAGGGGCAGAGAGTGTGAGGGAGAGTGGAAGAGAGATTGTTGATGCGGAGGCTGTCTGTTTTGCCGCAGTTTTCTTCAGGATCGGAGGTGGTCGGCTTGTGTGGTTATGGTGGCGTCGGCAGGTGAGCGGTTTGTTGGCGGTATCGGTCGGCGAGAAACATGCAATAGTGGGCCTGCAAAGAGATTAAAAAATAAAAAGATATGTTACAGCCAAAAAAGACAAAATTCAGAAGAATGCAGAAAGGGCGCATGAAGGGGGTTTCCCAGCGGGGTAACCAGCTCGCCTTCGGCTCTTTCGGCATCAAGGCCCTCGAATCGACCTGGATCACAGGCCGTCAGATCGAGGCTGCCCGTCAGGCCATCGTGCGCCACATGAAGCGTGAGGGTCAGGTGTGGATACGCATCTTCCCCGACAAACCGATCACCAAGAAACCCGCCGAGGTTCGTATGGGTAAGGGTAAGGGTGCGCCCGAAGGATTCGTGGCTCCCGTTACGCCGGGCCGTATCCTCTTCGAGGCGGAAGGGGTGCCCATCGAGGTGGCACAGGAGGCTCTGCGCCTGGGCGCTCAGAAGCTTCCCATCACCACCAAGTTCATCGTAAGAAGGGACTTCGACCCATCACAGACAATCTGACAAGAGAGATGAAAACTTCAGAAATAAAGGAGCTCCCCGTGGCGGAGCTCGTCGAGAGGATCGGCACCGAGAAGGCCAACCTTCAGCGCATGAAGATCAACCACCGCATCTCGCCCATAGAGAACCAGTCGCTTATCAAAAAGAGCCGCAGGGACATAGCCCGCATGCTTACCATCCTGGCTCAAAAACAAAACGCTAAATAGTTTACCGCCATGGAAAGAAATCTCAGAAAAGAGCGTATCGGGGTGGTTGTCAGCAACAAGATGCAAAAGTCGATAGTGGTTGCCGTGAAAAGAAAGGTCAAACATCCCATCTACGGCAAGTTCGTCAACAAAACCACCCGTTTTGTGGCTGCCGACGACGAGAACACCTGCAACGTGGGCGATACCATCCGCATAATGGAGACCAGGCCCCTGAGCAAGACCAAACGTTGGAGATTAGTAGAAATCATAGAAAGAGCTAAATAGCCATGATACAACAGGAAAGCAGAATGGTTGTCGCCGACAACAGCGGGGCGAAGGAGGTGCTCTGTATCCGCGTCCTCGGAGGAACGGGCAGGCGCTACGCCTCGATCGGCGACAAGGTGGTGGTGGCGGTCAAGAGCGCCACTCCTTCGGGCGACATCAAGAAGGGCACCGTCTCCAAAGCGGTGGTCGTCAGGACCAAAAAAGAGATCAGGCGCGCCAACGGGTCGTATATCCGTTTCGATGACAATGCCGTGGTGCTGCTCAACAACCAGGGCGAAATGAGGGGTACGCGCATATTCGGGCCGGTGGCCAGAGAGTTGCGCGATGGTTACATGAAGATCATATCGCTGGCCCCGGAGGTACTTTAACGCACATAAACAGAGAAGATCATGTCAGTAAAATTGCATATCAGAAAAGGAGATACCGTCTACATCAACGCCGGCGACAGCAAGACCAAGTCGGGCAAGGTGTTGTCGGTGGACGTCGAGAAACGGCGCGCCATCGTGGAGGGTCAGAATCTGGTCTCGAAGCATACCAAACCCAACGCAAAGAGTCCTCAGGGAGGTATCATCAAACAGGAGGCTTCGATCCACATCTCGAACCTTCAGGTGATCGACCCCAAGACGGGCAAAGCTACCCGCATAGGTCGCAAGCTCAACTCGAAGGGCAAATTGGTACGTTATTCTAAAAAATCAGGGGAGGAGATACGATAATGGCTGCTACTGCAAAACATCAACCTGCGCTCAAGGCGCAGTACAGAGAGAAGATCTCCCCGGCCCTGATGAAAGAGTTCTCATACACGAGCGTCATGCAGGTGCCCCGGCTGGAGAAGATCGTCATCAACCAGGGTATGGGTGTGGCCATCGCCGACAAGAAGCTGATCGAGGTGGCTCAGGCCGAGCTTATGGCCATCACCGGCCAGAAAGCCGTGCAGACCCGCTCGCGCAAGGATATTTCTAACTTCAAGCTCCGCAAGGGCATGCCCGTCGGACTGAGGGTTACCCTGCGCCGCGACAAGATGTACGAGTTTCTCGAGAGGCTGATTGCCGTGGCTCTGCCCCGCATCCGCGACTTCAACGGCATCAACGAGAAGTTCGACGGTCAGGGCAACTACACCCTCGGCATCACCGAGCAGATCATCTTCCCGGAGATCGACATCGACAAGATCAGCAAGATATTCGGCATGGAGATCACCTTCGTAACCTCGGCCGCCAGCGACAAGGAGGCTTACGCTCTGCTGAAGGAGTTCGGGTTGCCGTTCAAGAATGCTAAAAAGAACAACTAAAATATCCAAAACCAGATGGCAAAAGAATCGATGAAGGCGCGTGAAGTGAAGCGTCAGAAACTGGTCAACCGTTACGCCGCCAAACGCGCTGCGCTCAAAAAGGCCGGAGATCAGGTTGGCCTGAGCAAACTGCCGCGCAACTCCAACCCCATCCGTCTGCACAACCGTTGCAAGATCACCGGAAGGCCCAAGGGTTACATGCGTCAGTTCGGTGTCAGCCGCATACAGTTCCGCGAGATGGCCTCGAAGGGGCTTATACCGGGAGTCAGGAAGGCTTCGTGGTGAGTTTTTAAGAGGCATTTGCTGCGTTATGCTGCGGGTGCCGATGCTCACGTACATTAAAGTACGCTCTGCTCGGCCGTCCTCGCAAGCCTTGCACATGCTCTCCTGAATCCACCGTGACCGCCGCCATCTTGCCGGTAGACGAACAATAGTTTTTTTAACAAACAACAATAACAACCCAACAATGACCGATCCAATTTCGGATTTCCTGACCAGGATCAGGAACGCGGTGAAAGCCAACCACAAAGTGGTTGAAGCTCCCGGCTCAAAAATGAAGCTCGAGATCACAAGGATTCTCCACGAGCAGGGTTACATCCTCGCCTACAAGGAGGATAAGGACGAAAAGGGCCATCCGTCCATCAAGATAGCCCTGAAGTATCACCCCGAGACCAAGACCAACGCCATCAAGGGCCTCAAGAGGATCAGCCGTCCCGGTCTGCGCCACTATGTCCCCGTCGACAAGATGCCCAAAGTGCTCAACGGACTGGGTATCGCCATCGTCTCCACCTCCAAGGGGGTGATGACCAACAAACGGGCCATTGTCGAGAATGTCGGCGGCGAGGTGCTTTGCTATGTATATTAAAGATACGAAAAAATAAGAAAGTACAATGTCAAGGATTGGAAAATTACCTGTAAACTTGCCCGCCGGGGTCGCCGTTACGGTCTCCGACGATAATGTGGTGAGCGTGAAAGGACCTCTGGGCACTCTGAGTCAGAAAGTCGACTCGGACATCAGCGTCAGCGTGGAGGGAGACGTATTGACAGTTGCTCGTCCTACGAATCAGCCGCGCCACCGCTCGCTGCACGGGCTCTACCGTGCGCTGATCAACAACATGGTGGTGGGCGTATCGAAAGGCTATGAGATAAAGCAGGAGCTCATCGGCGTCGGCTACAAGGTCGATGTCAAGGGGCAGGTCGTCGAGCTCAGCCTGGGCTATTCGCACGACATTCACCTGATGCTGCCCCCCGAGGTCAAGGCCGAGGCTGTGACCGAGAAGAAGGGCAACCCTACGCTCACCCTGAGGAGCATCGACAAGCAGCTCATCGGCCAGGTTGCCGCCAAGATCCGTTCGCTGCGCAAGCCGGAGCCCTACAAAGGCAAGGGTGTGAGGTTCCTGGGCGAACAGTTGCGTCGCAAGGCGGGCAAGTCTGCTAATGCCAAATAGTAAATAACAGCAAATCATGGCACTTAATAAGAAAGAGAGAAGAGAGAGGGTCAAGATGCGTATCCGCAAGATCGTCAGCGGAACGGCAGAGAACCCCCGTATGACCGTATTTCGCAGCAACAAGCAGATATACGTGCAGTTCATCGACGACCTGAAGGGCGTAACGCTCGCCGCAGCATCTTCGTCGGACAAGGAGGTGGCCGGGCAGACCAAGGGGCTCAACAAGTCGCAGGTGGCTGCGCTGGTGGGCAAGTTGGCCGCACAGCGTGCCACCGAGAAGGGTATCACCAGCGTGTCGTTCGACCGCAACGGTTACCTCTACCACGGCAGGGTCAAGACGCTGGCCGATGCGGCCCGCGAGGGAGGCCTCAAATTCTAAAAAAACAACAAAGAGATGAGCAATTCCAATATCAAAAAAGTGCGCACGAGCGATCTGGAGCTCAAGGACCGTCTGGTCAGCATCCAGAGGGTCACCAAAGTGACCAAGGGCGGTCGTACGTTCAGTTTCTCGGCCATCGTGGTGGTCGGCAACGAGAATGGCGTGGTGGGTTACGGTCTGGGTAAGGCCAGCGAGGTAACCTCGGCCATCGCCAAGGGCGTCGAGGATGCCAAAAAGAATCTGGTGAAGATTCCCGTGCTCAAGGGTACGATACCCCACAAACAAGAGGCTCGTTACAGCGGTTCGCAGGTGATGATCCGTCCGGCCGCCCCCGGTACGGGCGTTATCGCCGGTGGCGCCATGCGCGCCGTGCTGGAGAGCGTGGGTATTCACAACGTGCTGGCCAAGAGCAAGGGCTCGTCGAACCCCCACAACCTGGTGAAGGCTACCGTGGCGGCGTTGCTCGAGCTGAGGGATGCCTACAGCGTGGCCCAGGTGAGGGGTATCTCCATCGACAAAGTGTTTAACGGGTAGGCTACAGGGCCTCACAACAACCAGAGAGAGATGGCAAAATTGAAAATAACCCAGACCAGAAGCCGCATCGGAGCCACCGCACAACAGAAAAAAAATCTCGACGCGCTGGGTCTCACCAGGATGAACAAGAGCGTGGAGCACAGCGATTCGGCGATAATCCTCGGCATGATCGAAAAGGTGCGGCACCTTGTACGGATCGAGAATGTGAAATAAAGGGGGCTCCCGGAGTGGAGTTTTCCCGCTCGGGATGCCTAAGAGGCCTTTGACTCACAAGTTGCGCGAGGGCCGGGACTTTTACGGTGTGCCGATGCAGATTTTCAGGGAGAAATGAGCCCGAATCCTGACGGATAGTTTGCGCAGAAGAGGCCTTATCCCAATGTCGCGGTTGCAATGCCCGGAGCGCGTCTGTCGGGTTTGTGAATGTTCGGAGCGTCATGGTCCGGTTTGTGACGGCGCTGGCGGCAGGTGGGAGAGACGGGTGGGAGAGACGGGCGGGAGAGCGATGAAACATGCAGCGCAGGCCGGAAGAGGTGATCGGCAAGGATGCGTCTACGGCGGGCGGGAGAGAGATGAAACATGCAGCGCAGGCCGGAAGAGGTGATCGGCAAGGATGCGTCTACGGCGGGCGGGAGAGAGATGAAACATGAAATTTAAAAGCAGAGAGATATGAATCTGAGTAATTTGAAACCCAAGGAAGGTTCGTTGGGCAGAGAGAAACGAATCGGTCGCGGACAGGGTTCGGGCCATGGCGGCACCTCGACCCGCGGTCACAAGGGGGCTCAGTCGCGTTCGGGCTACTCGTCCAAGCAGGGCTTCGAGGGAGGCCAGATGCCGTTGCAGAGGCGTCTTCCCAAGTTCGGCTTCAAGAACCCCAACCGCGTCGAGTACAAGGCCATCAACCTGTCGACCCTTGAGGCGATCGCCGCCAAGGGCAACCTGAAGGCCATCGATCTCGAGACGCTCGTCGCTGCCGGCATGGCGGCCAAGGGCGACCGGGTGAAGATACTGGGCAAGGGAGCCATCACCGCGGCAGTGGAGGTGAGCGCCAACGCTTTCAGCAAAAGCGCCGCCGCAGCTATCGAGGCCGCCGGGGGCAAGACCATTGTACTTTAAGTAACCTAAAGCGCTGAGGCAGTGAAAAAGTTAATTGAGACGATCAAGAATATATTCAAGATCGAGGAGTTGCGCAAAAGGGTGCTCTACACGCTGGGGCTGCTTCTTGTGTTCCGTTTCGGCACCTTCGTCGTGCTGCCGGGCATCAACCCCCTGGGGCTGGACGCCCTGGCCAAGCAGGTCGAGGGTAACGGTCTGATGGGGCTGATGGACATCTTCTCGGGCGGCGCCTTTGCCAACGCTTCGATCTTCGCGCTGGGTATCATGCCCTACATCTCGGCGTCGATCGTTATCCAGTTGTTGGGCATCGTGCTGCCCTACTTCCAGAAGATGCAGAAGGAGGGAGAGAGCGGCCGCCGCAAGATGAACCAGTGGACGCGCTATCTGACCATCGTGGTGCTGCTGCTTCAGGCGCCAGCCTATCTGACCAACCTGCACATGCAGCTTCCCGACTCGGCCTACGTGCTGGGACGCGACAGTTTTCTGTTCCGTTCGTCGGCCATGATAGTGCTGATAGCCGGTACGATGTTCACCATGTGGCTGGGCGAGAAGATCACCGACAAGGGGCTGGGCAACGGAGTGTCGCTGCTGATCATGGTCGGCATCGTGGCGCGTCTGCCTCACGCTCTGCTCGGGGAGATCAACCTGCGCTTTACCGAACTCACTGGCGGTCAGCTGGTGATGCTGGTGGCCGAGATGGTGTTGCTGTTTTTGGTGTTCATGGCCACGATAGCGCTGGTGCAGGCGGTGCGCAAAATACCGTTGCAGTATGCCAAACGCATCGTGGGCAACAAACAATATGGCGGAGGGCGCAACTACCTCCCGCTGAAGATCAACGCTGCGGGCGTCATGCCCATCATCTTTGCCCAGGCGCTGATGATGGTCCCCATATTCTTCATGAGGTTCGAGTCTACGAGAGGTTTTTTCTCGGCGTTGACCAACTACACAGGGGTATGGTATAACCTTGTTTTTGCACTGTTGGTGATCCTGTTTACCTATTTCTACACGGCGATCACCGTGAACCCCGTCATGATGGCGGACGAGTTGAAACGCAACGGAGGATTTATCCCGGGTGTCAAGCCGGGTAAAAAGACCAGCGAGTACATCGACATCATCATGACCAGGATCACCCTTCCCGGATCGATCTTCATAGCTATCGTGGCCATTCTGCCCGCCATAGCCACCAAGATCGGCATCAACCAACAGTTCGCCCTCTTCTATGGCGGTACGTCGTTGTTGATCCTGGTGGGTGTGGTCCTCGACACTCTCAGGCAGATCGAAAGCTACCTGCTGCTGCGGCACTATGACGGACTGATGAAGACCGGACGCATCAAGGGACGCTCCTGAGAGCGCCCAAAAGCGCCCCAAAAGCGCCCCGGAGGGACCAGGCGTCCAGGTTGACGGGACACCGGAGGGGACCAAAAGGACACATGTGGGACCAAAAGCGCTCAGAAGTGTGATCTGAATTCGGAACGTTGTTGCGCACACGCTCAGGCTGCATTCGGCGTTGCAATTTACGGAGTTCTTTAGGAGATGATACAAATAAAAACCGAGCAGGAGATCAAGCTGCTCCGCGAGAACAACATTCTGGTGAGCGACACGCTGGCCGAGGTGGCAAAACACATTCGACCCGGGGTTACTACGCTGGAGCTCAACGCTATCGCGGAGACGTTTATCCGTTCGCACGGAGCAGTTCCCGGTTTCCTCGGATACGGAGGTTTTCCCTACACGCTGTGTGTATCGGTGAACGAGCAGGTTGTTCACGGCTTTCCTTCGGAGTATACGCTCAGGGAAGGAGACATCGTTTCGGTTGATTGCGGCACGATCATAGGGGGATTCTATGGCGACAGCGCCTATACGTTCGCGGTGGGAGAGATTGACCCACAGGTACGTAAGTTGTTGGATGTCACCAAAGAGGCCCTTTATAAAGGAGTCGAACAGGCCCGTGCGGGCGCTCGCGTAGGCGACATATCCGCCGCTGTTCAGCATTGTGCCGAATCGAACGGTTTCTCCGTTGTCCGCGAACTGGTGGGCCACGGTCTGGGGCGCGACATGCACGAAGAGCCCGAGGTGCCCAACTATGGCAATCGCGGGCGCGGACCGCTGCTCAAGGAGGGGATGGTGCTCTGCATCGAGCCGATGATCAACATGGGCGGCAGGGCGGTGGTCTTCGAGCAGGATGGCTGGACGGTGCGCACCAGAGACCGCAAGCCTTCGGCGCACTTCGAGTTCGCCGTGGCCATCCGAAAGGGCGAGGCCGACGTATTGACCGATTTTAGGCGTATCGAGGACGCGGTGCGTTCAACAACTTAAGAGTTTGTTTAAAATTTCGCACAAACTCCAAGAAACAAAAGACCCTATGTCAAAGCAAACTGCTATTGAAAAGGACGGAACGATCATCGAGGCTTTGAGCAACGCGATGTTCCGCGTCGAGTTGGACAACGGCCACGTGATCACCGCCCACATCTCGGGAAAGATGCGTATGCACTACATCAAGATACTTCCCGGCGACAAGGTAAAGGTGGAGATGTCTCCGTACGATCTGAGCAAGGGCCGTATCACTTTCCGCTACAAGTAACGACAAACTTCTTACGAAAATGAAAGTTAAAGCATCGATCAAAAAACGCAGCGAAGATTGCAAGATCGTGCGCCGCAAGGGCAAGCTCTATGTGATCTGCAAGAAGACCCCAAAGTACAAAATGCGTCAGGGGTAACAACCAACAACAACATTAAAAGAGAGTTATGGCACGTATAGTAGGTGTTGATTTACCAAAGAACAAACGGGGCGAGATAGGGCTGACCTATATCTACGGCGTCGGCCGCAGCACCGCTCGCAAGATACTCGACAAGGCCGGCATAGGCTATGACATCAAGGTTCAGGAGTGGACCGACGAGCAGATCAATGCGATCCGCGGGGTCATCGCCTCCGAAGGGATCAAGGTGGAGGGCGAATGCCGTTCGCAGGTCCAGCTCAATATCAAACGTCTGATGGATATTGGTTGTTATCGCGGGATACGACACCGTCTGGGGCTTCCCGTGCGCGGTCAGAGCACCAAGAACAACGCGCGCACCCGCAAGGGCCGCAAGAAGACCGTCGCCAACAAGAAGAAAGCAACCAAGTAATTTAGAGCAAGAGTTATTATGGCAAAAAAAGTCGGAACAACAAAAAAGAGAGTTGTCAAGGTTACTCCCCAGGGGATGGCTTTTGTCCACTCGACCTTCAACAACGTCATCGTTACCCTGGCCAACGAGGTGGGCGAGGTGATCAGTTGGAGCTCGGCCGGCAAGATGGGCTTCCGCGGCTCGAAGAAGAACACCCCCTATGCTGCACAGACGGCTGCTACGGATTGCGCCAAGGTTGCCTACGATCTTGGTCTGCGCAAGGTAAAGGTCTATGTCAAAGGGCCCGGCGCCGGTCGCGAGTCGGCCATCCGCACCATCCACGGGGCGGGTATCGAGGTGATGGAGATCGTCGACGTTACGCCGATGCCTCACAACGGTTGCCGTCCCCCCAATCGCCGCAGGGTATAGGCGCGCGGGCGTACACCGACGTGAGCCCGATGGGGATCGCTTTTGAAAACAGACAGAGGGAGCACGGCAGGGCTGTGAAAACACAGCCGTGAGTTGTGCAAAAAGTGCGGAAAGACCGTGCATAAAATTTAAAAACAATGGCAAGATACATAGGACCTAAGACCAAGATCGCCCGCAGATTCGGCGAAGCCATATTCGGGGCGGACAAACATCTCGAGAAGAAGAACTACCCTCCCGGACAACACGGACAGTCGCGCAAGCGCAAGAAAGTCTCGGAGTATGGGGTGCAGCTGAGCGAGAAACAGAAGGCCAAGTCGACCTACGGTGTGCTGGAGCGTCAGTTTGCCCGCACCTACGACCAGGCAGCGCGCATGGGCGGCATCACGGGCGCCAACCTGCTCATACTGCTCGAGTGTCGCCTGGACAATGTCGTCTACCGGCTGGGCCTCTCGCCCACCAGGGCCGGAGCGCGTCAGCTGGTGTCGCACCGTCACATAACGGTCAACGGCCAAGTGGTCAACATCCCATCCTACAGCCTCAAACCGGGCGACGTGGTGGGTGTGCGCGAGAAGAGCAAGAGCCTCGAAGTGATACACGAATCTTTGAGCGGCGGCAAACGCAGCCGTTACAGCTGGTTGGAGTGGAATGCCGCAACCATGTCCGGAACCTTTATCCAGAAACCCGAGAGGGAGGATATTCCGGAGAATATCAAAGAACAACTGATCGTCGAACTCTACTCTAAATAATACGGCAGTTATGGCAATATTAGCATTCCAGAAGCCCAAGAAGGTGATCATGCTCGATTCGACCTCCACGTTCGGGAAATTTGAATTCCGTCCGCTGGAGCCGGGTTTCGGCATGACCATCGGCAATGCGTTGCGCCGCATACTGCTCTCCTCGCTGGAAGGGTATGCGATCACCACTGTGAAGGTCGCAGGGGCAGAACATGAATTTGCCGCTATTCCGGGCGTGATGGAGGGGATGATAGACATCATTCTCAACCTGAAACAGATAAGATTTATCAAAACCGCAGAGAACGCCGAAGGTGAGAAAGTTACGGTCAATGTAACGGGGCAGAGCGAGCTCACGGCCGGCTATTTCTCCAATTTTCTGACCAGTTTCAAGGTGCTCAATCCCGACCTGGTGATCTGCCACCTCACACCGGAGACCAAGCTTCGCATCGAGCTTACCATCGGCAAGGGGCGCGGTTATGTGCCCGCCGAGGAGAATCAGCCCGCCGAGGCCGAGTTCGGATTGCTGCCCATCGACTCGATCCATACCCCGATAGTCAATGTCAAGTATCTGATCGAAAACTATCGCGTCGAGCAGAAAACCGACTACGAGAAGCTCACCCTCGAGATCGCTACCGACGGGTCGATCAGCCCCAAGGAGGCGCTCAAGGAGGCGGCCAAGATATTGATCCACCACTTCATGCTCTTCTCGGACGAAAAGATCACCCTGAACATGGAGGAGAATCCCTCGAGCGAGGAGTTCGACGAGGATGTGCTTCACATGCGCCAGCTGCTGAAGACCAAACTGTCGGATCAGGACCTCTCGGTTCGCGCGCTGAACTGCCTGAAGGCTGCCGAGGTGGAGACCATCGGCGATCTGGTGCGTTTCAACCGCAACGACCTGCTCAAGTTCCGCAACTTCGGCAAAAAGTCGCTCACCGAGCTCGACGAGTTGCTCACCTCGCTCAACCTCCACTTCGGGATGGATGTGGCCCCGTATAAATTAGACAAAGACTAAGAAGCTATGAGACATAACAAGAAATTCAATCATTTGGGGCGTCAGAGCGCTCACCGCAAGGCGCTTATGTCCAATATGGCAACTTCGCTGATCATCCACAAGCGCATCAGCACCACCGTCGCCAAGGCCAAAGCTCTCAAGATGTATGTCGAGCCGCTGATCACCCGCTCGAAAGAGGATACCACTCACTCGCGTCGTACCGTTTTCAGCTATCTGAAAGACAAGCATGCCACTGCCGAGCTCTTCCGTGAGGTGGCTCCGAAGGTGGCGGGCCGTCCGGGAGGTTATACGCGCATCCTGAAGACCGGGTTTCGTCTGGGCGATGCCGCCGACATGTGTATCATCGAGTTGGTGGATTTCAACGAGAGCTATACCTCGGCCGCCGCACCCAAGGCCAAGACCCGCCGCAGCCGTAGCGGCAAGGGCGCTGAAGGCAAAGCCGCCGCAGGCGCTACGACGACCCTGACGGACGCCGCCGCAACTACTGCCGCCCCAAAGGCTAAGGCTGCCGAAGTTGCCGCCGCTCCTGCCTCTGAGGCAGAAGAAGCGATTCCCGCTGCAGAGGCTCAGCCCGAGTTGGAGGCCGCTCCCGCAGTGGAGGAGCTCCCCGCCGCCGAGGCTGCACCTGAGGTCGCGCCTGAGGCTGCCGCCGCCGAAGAACCCAAGGCGGAGTAATCCTTCTGCCCGGGAGGGAGTGAGCAGGCTGTTGCAGCGAAGGTTAAAGTCGAGCAATTCGGCTGTGATTGTGATAGCTACGACCAGGCTTAAGGCATGGTCTGACACAGGCAGGTTGTCCCGATCGGGGCGACCTGCCTTTTTTGTGCGTGTAAGGGGGTGGGGGGGCTTGCCAGCCGCAGCCTGCATGCATATCGGGGAATGACCAAGGCCGGCAGCCTGCTGGAGTCGCTTGCCCCGAAGATCATCGCGATGCGGCTCACAGGCGTCGAGGCGCTGAACTTCGTGGGGTGGCCCAATCTGTCGAACAACCTGTGCCGGGAGACTGTCATGATCACCCAAAAACCCTGCCGACATCGAGGTTTATCTTGATTTTACACTTTCGACAACCGAACGAACCGAAGTGGGAATACGATATTTTCGTATATTTGCATTTTAGAGAGAGTGCAGTAGAAGAGTCTCGGCAAGAATTGGCTCTGTTATTTTTAGACCCTTCGACAAGCTCAGGGTAACATGAAGGGACGTTTTTTTCACGTCTTGCCGGACTTCTTCGACCGCGCGATGCTTCGCTCAGCATGACATGAAGGGACGTTTTTTTCACGTCTTGCCGGGCCTCTTCGACCGCGCGATGCTTCGCTCGGCATGACATTTTGAGTTTCAACTACTGATTCGCATTATATATGAAAAACACATTGATTTCTCTGATCTGTATTGCAATGCTGTGCGCTTGCAATACAAAAGCTGCGGCCTCGTTACCGCGCAGTGTGCCTGAAAAAGAGGGCGTTTCATCTGCCGGAATCCTTAAATTCGTAGAGGCGGTGGAACAAAGCGGCGGCGAATTTCACAGTTTTGTGGTGCTGCGACACGGAAAAGTGATCGCGGAAAGCTGGTGGAACCCCTATCATCGCGACTTTAAGCAGACGGTCTATTCCACCAGTAAAACATTTACTTCCACGGCGATCGGCTTTGCTGTGAGCGAAAATTTGTTGAGCGTCGAGGACAAGGTGGTTTCGTTCTTTCCAAAAGAATTTTTGCCCGACACCATTTCACCTTATCTGGCCCAATTGCGGATAAAGGACTTGCTTGTCATGTCGGCGGGCGACGAGCGGCACAGTGTCAGAATGACTGACGAGTGGGTGAAAACCTTCCTGGCCACGCCCATCGCTTTCGAGCCGGGTACAAAATTCTCCTACAACTCGATGGCAACTTTCATGCTGTCTGCCATCATGCAGCAGGTTACGGGACAACGATTGCTGGATTACCTCAAGCCAAGACTTTTCCGGCCGTTGGAGATGTCCCCCGATATTGATTGGGAGGTGTCGCCCGAAGGTATCAACACAGGCGGTTGGGGCATCCGGGTACGCATCGAAGATATGGCGAAGCTTGGACAGCTTTATCTGCAGAAAGGTCGGTGGAACGGTAAACAGATCCTGCCCGAAGCGTGGATCGCAGAGGCGACAAAGGCGCATATCCGCCAAAAGCCCGATGCGGGGGCGGAAGAACTTGCCACCAGCGACTGGGTGCAGGGTTACGGCTATCAGATCTGGCGTTGCCGACACAATGGATTTCGTGCGGACGGCGCATTCGGACAGTTCATCATCGTATTGCCCCAGCAGGATGCGGTGGTGGCCATTCAAGCCAATTACGGCAACATGCAAAAAGAGATAAACCTTGTCTGGGATCATCTTCTGCCTGCCATGCAGTCCAAAAATCCTTTGCCGGACGACAAAATGGCGTTGGAAAAGCTTCAAAACAAATTGAATTCACTGACCATTCTTCCACCCCAAAACAAAACGGCAAATGTCCCGGGAAATCTTGAAAGGGATTGCCGTTTCCTTCGATCAAAGAATAATCTGTCCGACCCCTCTGAAAAATATTCCATAAAAATAGTCAACGATACCTGTTTTTTGGCTTTCAACGATTATCCGTTCATTTTCGGAAATGAAAAATGGCTTCGGGGTGAAACCACGAAACCGCCATACAATCTGCTGCCGAGTAAGGGTTGCTTCAGGGAATTTCCGCCGTTCAATGTTTTCGGCGCTTATGCCTGGGAAAATGACAGCACGTTGATCATGTCTTTACGTTATATCGAAACGCCGCACACGGAAAAATTCATTTGTACGTTCGGCGAAAACGGAGCTGTTATCACAAGATGAAACAGATAGACAGCTAAGGGTGTGTCAACACGCCCCAAAGATAAAAGGCGAAAGATTTAAAAATCTTTCGCCTTTTATCTTTCCTTGTTATAAATGCGAATATAAATGCGAATTAACAGTTGAAATTTGCCATGTCATGCCGAGCGAAGTCTTCCCGACGCTGCGAGCGAGGGCAGAGCCAAACTTGTTCGAGCTATGCCGAGCCGCGAGGAGGAAGCCGAAGGCAACCATCTCGGCCCATGTCATGCTGAGCGAAGTCGAAGCATCTCATGCAGTCTTGCCCGAGACCCTTCGACAAGCTCAGGGAGACATGACATAAAAATTGACGATACAATAAGGCATTGATAATCAAATATGATTTTCAACTGTTAATTCGGCGTTATAAACGGCCGGAAAGTTACTTTTTCTCTGTCGGATTGGTGTCCTTATATTTGATTTCCAGTTCTTTGAGCCTGGACATCATCATCTTTTGAACCTCGGCATATGCCGGATCGTCGTAGACGCTCTTCATCTCGTGCGGATCGCTCTTCAGGTCGTACATCTCCCACTGATCAATGTCGTTGTAGAAGTGGATCAGCTTGTAGCGGTCGGTGCGCACTCCATAGTGGCGTTTTACCATGTGGGGGCCCGGGAGCTCATAGTAGTGATAGTAGATGGCGTCGCGTACGCTCTTCTTTTTGCCCTCGAGGATGCCGCGGATCGAGACGCCCTGCATGCCCGGATCGGGCTTTACACCCGCAAAATCGAGCAGCGTCGGAGCGTAATCGATCTGCTGCACCATGGCGTCGGTGCTTTTCAGACCC
>BNXD01000011.1 GCA_025999315.1 Bacteroidia bacterium
AATTTCGATCTTGCATGAATTTGTGAATTTTGCTAAAGAAATATCACTTATATATCCTCGGTCTTCGCTCAGGCGGTAATCTCCACTGAAAAGAGTGCCCAACATTTCAATGTTTTTTGCGGAAGAATTAAGATAAAGCGGAGCATATAAATTATTTTCATTCATCTCATCTTCAGAAATGTACTTGCTTGTACTTGCTCCTTTTATCATGTATAATCCCGATGAGTTACCATGAGAAAATATATCCAGCGACTGAATGCTGTTATCTTTTTGTGCATTAATCAGGTTGATTATTGCTTTTGCGGAGTCAACGCTTTTGTGAATCATCACCCCATCGTTGCCATAATCATTTTTTACATTCACTGAAGCAAAGTAAAACGAACTATTATCACCGGCATTACGAGCACCTCCATGCAACAATAATCTCACATATGGAGTTTCTGCTTTCGCCATCCCATCCTCTTCGCTATCAAACCACGTGAGGGCGGCGGGATTGGCCATGACGTTCCACTGGAAAGCGGCCAGATGAGCGCCGCCGTGGGTGGAGGGCGAGGCGGGATAGTCCATCAGGTTGTCGGTCTTGCCCTGATATGCGGGGCCGGAGTAGTTGATGTTGAACGAGTGCTCGAGGGTGAACATGCCGTGGCCAAGCTCGTGGGCTATGAGCCATGCCATGCTTTCGGAAGCGACCGCACTTGTGAAGATGTATCCGAACTGTTTGCCACGCGGCATGTCGCCCTGAACGACACTTTTGGGTTGGTCGGTGGCGATGGCCTCGTTAAGGATGAAGATGTAGTAGGCGTGTTTGTCGTATTTCTTGTTGCGGTTCTGGTAAAGTTTGCGCAGGGCCTTCATCTCGGCCGTTTCGCTGCTGAAGAAGCCGCTGCCGCTAAGGTTCATCATTCCGTCGCCTTTATCCGCTCCTACCGCCCTGTCGTCCCACTCCATGTTGCCCTCAATGGAGTTGTCGGTTTTGACGGTCAGACTTACGCCGTAGGGGTTATAAATGGCATTCAACTCCCGCTCCAGCGCACCCACATCTGAACTAAAGCCCCAACCTCGGCGCAGCTTCCGGGTCCTGCCTCCCATGTCAAGAGGTTATGTCGTATGTCAAAGAACATTTACTCACCGGAAAGATACAAGAAAAAATTTCACATACGACAATATTACGTTGCATGAATATGACTTCTTATATACCATATGGTAAATACAACTGACCCTATCACATATAGGATAACCAACCATATTCTTGTTGCCTTGCGAGCAGGGGAATCATTGGCATATTTTTTTCCAATCTGATCATGCATTTTTCGTTGAAAACGAGCACGATTATTACAGAAAAAATAATTCCAAATAGCCAAAGATTATCGTAATCAAGAATAGAATCGAACATTGTTGCAATATTAAAAAATAATATCAATCCCATTTGTCCGGCTGCGTAGTGTGTCGGATATGGCATATCGCTTAATACGCGATTAAATCGTGTCAACTCATAAAAAAGCGGATCCAACAGCATCATAACTTTCCTCCTTTACATGCCGTTAGCATTATAAAACTGGGCATTAGTAATTAAAAATAGATAGTGTTTTGTTTCTGTGCGCGAAGAACAGCCTTAAGGTCAATTCTATCATTTCCTCTGACTTTGAGTAACATTTTGATTTTCTTCTGAAACGAGCCAAGAAATGTCTGATCAATCCATTATAACTTTCAACGGTATAAGTTTCAGCCTTGGTTTGGATAAGTCTGTCGGATGGAACAATCTCATTGTAGGATTTCCAATAATCCGACATTACGGCACCTTGAGCAAAACCTCCTACCTTCTCCCAAAGTTTCAAACCTGTTTTTGTTCCTCTGTTGCCGATAACCAAATCAACGTATTGTCTATCGTCTCGACTAACACAAGTCCATATCCATCGATAGTTTTTTTATGCCTGACATAGGTATGCAACTCATCCAACTCCATTGTTTTGACCGGCTTGTCATTGCGAATGGCTTCAAGTTCCCGCCCGTATTTACGAACCCAATTCAGTACCGAAACATGACTCACTTGCAAAATCCTTCCTATAGAATGAAACCCAAGTCCCTCAAGATACATCAACAAAGCTTGACGCTTAACATCCTCGAGCTTGGCAGTGCATTTAAGTTCAACGCTATAATTATAACCACAACCCTTACACTTATAACGCTGATTACCTCGAAGAAAACCATTCTTTACCCGTTCAGAGCTACCACATTTCGTGCATCTCATAACTCTAATTTTGAGGCAATATACAAAAATCTATTGTTAATTACCAAATCTATCAATTTCAACTGTTAATTCGCATTAATTATAACCTCTCTTATAAGATCAGATTTTGACCATTTCTTTTTCAGAAAGTCCTCACTTCATAGCGAAGTGAGGACTTTTTTGTGTTCCGACAGTCGTGCAAACTGAAATCATGCAAAGACAATTTTCCGGAACAAAATCACAATTTTTCAAAATCATTTAACAAAATATTTAAATAACATCAAACGGATCGACACTAATTTTGAACATTGTCAATTACAAGTTGTAAAATTTCACAAAAACCCACATATGTTAATCCCAATTAAATATGAAAACAAGACTTTTACCAATTTTTCTTATCGCATGGACCATGTTCTCATGCCGCGACGACAGTGCGGGCGGCCCGAAAGCGACCACCATGCCTCTGAGCGGAGGAGTCTACAACGCGGTCACCGACCTGTTCGAGATCACCATCGAAGGGAGCATTGCGGGCAACATCTCCGAGGTCTCCGAGAAAGGCTTCATCTTCAGTCAGAACAACAAGTTCGACGTCGTCAAGATTCCGGTCGGCCTGACCGGCGACTTTAGCCTGCGGCTCGACACTCTCACCAAAGGCGGGGTCAACTATGTCCGAGCCTATGTCCTTACGCCCCGCGGCAGGTCGTTGGGCGAAACGTTGTCCTTCACCGCCAGCACGCTGGCCCTGCTCGGCGACGCCACCGACCTCGACTCCGACGTTACCGGCACCACCATTCTCGCCTCGGGGCAGATAACCTCCAACGGCGGCAGCGCCGTCAAGGAGTATGGCCTCTACTTCGGCGTCGACCCCGATCCGCTCAGGAACGAGCGCATCGTAGTGACCCGGATCGATGGCGCAGGTATCTTCAGTGCGCAAATGCGCTCCCTGACGCCACAGACCGACTACGTGGTCGCCTTTTTCGTGGTCAACAGCATGGGCGAGCAACTGGTGGGGCCCATCACCATCCGCACCATGGCGCTCGCCACGCCCGCCGTAGAGTTCGACACTCCCGCCACCGACGGCATCACGGCCGCCCTGATGACCGTCCACGCCCGCATAACCGACTTCGGCCACGATCCCGACGCCGCATACGGCGTCCGTTACGGCACGAGCCTCTCCGCCATGACCGAACTGCCCGGCACGGACGTCGCCGCCGGTGGCGCCTTTTCGGTCAGCCTGTCGGGGCTCGAAGCCGACACCAACTATTATATAGAGGCCTTCGTGCGCAACGCCGCCGGAGAGGGCAAGGCGCAGACCACCGCCCACACGCTCACCATCGGGCCTCCGACGGTGACCACCGCGACGCTCGTCGCCGGGACGGACTTCCTCGACAAGACCATCACCCTGCGCGGGGTCATGATCTCGGACGACGGACGCGCCGTCGCCTCCTGCGGCTTCTATTTCGGCACTAGCGCCGGCGCCATGGCCAAGCTCACGGCCAGTGCGTTGCCGGCCGTCGACGGCACATTCTCGATGACCCTCACCGACCTGACCCACAGCATCGCCCCCGCCACCAAATATTACTGTCGCGCGTGGGCCGACAATGGACAGGAATCGACCAACACCGACACCGGAAGCCTCACCACAGGCATCGCCGACAAGCAAATCTATCTGCGTGGAGCCGGGACTTCCTCCACCATGCCTTTCACCGGGACCAGGCTCTATTACTACCTGCTCGAGCCCTTTAACGTAACCATCGGCGCCCAGTCGGTCGACCTGGTCTTCCTCGACCGCAATCTGGGGGCCACCAAAGTGGCCGAATCGGTCGACTACGACAAAATGGCCGCAGGATATTACTACAGGTGGGGACTTCTCGATCCGAACGTATCTCCTCTGGCAGAGTTCACGGGAGGAACCACCCCCGCATGCTGGAGTTGGCTGGGCGATGTATCTCTGAGCGGAACCACCTATGCGGATTGGGGTGCATGGGCTGCCAGCGGCACCTCCACCGCATCGGGTGTGCCGTGCCCCAACGGATTCCACGTAGCCCGACAGACAGAGATGAACGCCCTGATCGCCAATGGCAACATCTCCTCGCAGACATTCTACAATACGCTTAAGTTGTGTGTTACAAGCGATTTCGGCGGAGCGGGCGCCTTCCAGAACCCGACATTGACCACAACGCCCACCATCTTCCTGTGGCTCGACGAGAAGAATACGGGCAACGCCAGCCATGCAAGCTATCTCTCCGCCACGGCCTCGACCGCCCTCACAGGCAACACCAACAACAACCCGGCCCAAACTACCCGTGCCAAGCCGGTGCGCTGTGTGAGGGATTATTGACGCCTCCGGCATATCGTCCGGCATATCGAAAGTCGGCCTCTTCTGCCTGCCATGCCCACACGGCAGACAGAAGAGGCCATAACCAAAACACAAACACAAATCGAAATGAAACGTATATTGCTTATAATTTGCGTGTTAATATGGTCGATCTCCTCACAGGCCCAAAACACGAAACAAAACAACCTGACCTACTCCGGCACGGTGGTCGATCAGGACGACAACTCGCCCCTTATAGGGGCCCAACTGCTGGTCGAGGGGACGCTCACCGGCACCACCACCGATGCCAAAGGCAACTTCTCCATCTCCGCTCCGCCCAATGCCACTTTTCTGATCTCGTTCATGGGCTACAACCAGCGTCAGATGAAGATGGCGCCGGGCAGCCCCACCACCATCAAACTCACCTCGAGCGCCAAGACCATAGACGACGTGGTGGTGATCGGTTACGGCACCGCACGCGCTTCGGAACTCACCGTCGCCTCCTCGGGCATCCGCTCCGGGGATATGGTCACCGAGGGCAACACATCATTCGAGCAGGGTCTCCAGGGCAAGCTCTCGGGCGTAGTGGTGCTCAACACCGAAGGCGCTCCCGGCTCGGCCATCAGCATGGAGATCCGCGGCGTATCGACCATAACCGGCTCGACCGAACCGCTCTACGTCATCGACGGGCTGCCGGTGGAGAACGACGACAACCTCACCGCCACACAGGAAGGCAAAGCCTCCACACAGAGCCTCAACCCCATGGCCTCGCTCAACCCGAGCGACATCGAGAACATCGTGGTGCTCAAGGACGCCGCCGCTACGTCCATCTACGGCTCCCGCGGAGCCAACGGCGTGGTGCTCATAACCACCAAAAGCGGCAAGATCGGCAAGGCGCAGGCCAGCGTCATTGCCAACTACGGCGTGTCGCAGGTCATGAAGAAGCTCGACGTTCTCGGACCCCATGAGTACGCCGAGTGGCGCATGTGGGCCACCAACAATCCCAAGTGGAAGAGCGAGGAGGAGCTGGTCGCACTTGACGACAACCCCCATCGCTGGCAGGACAGGGTCTACCGTCTGGGCACCACCCGCGAGATCGGCGCCAACATCAGCGGAGGCACGCGCCAGATGAATTACATGATCTCGGGCAACTATTTCAACCAGCAGGGCATCGTGGTCAACTCGGGCTTCGAGCGCTACTCGTTCCGCGCCAACCTCGGCGCCGAGCTCAGCCCCTCGATCAAGATGAGCTCCAGGAGCAACTTCACGCGCGGCATCTACAACTCCATCAGCTCCTCCTCGCGTGCGGCGGACATCAACCAGCAGGGTATCATCAAACAGATACTGCGTTTCAACCCCGCTCAGGACGACGAGGACGACCCCAATTACGACATCTCGGACGACGAGGACCTGCGGCGCAACCCCTATGTCGACGCCACCTCCCCCACGCGCCTGACCTTCAACGACCGTGTAACGAGCATCCTCACGTTCGACTTTCGGCTGGCCAAAAACCTGGTCTTCAAGCCTTCGGCAGGCATCGACTACACCGTCTCGCGCGCCGAGACCTACTATCCCCGCAACACCTATCAGGGCAAGCAGAGCGCCGGCCTCGAAGACCCCGGCATGGCGGGCCTCGGCTTTGTGCAAACGATGAAATGGAGCTCCGAAAACCAGCTTACCTACTCGAATACCTTCCGCAAGAAACATGCCCTGACCGCTATGGCCGTCGTTTCGCTCGAGGACAGGCAGCGACGCAACCTGAAGGCGACCTCGCGCGGCTTCCTCAACGACCTTCTGATCAACAACGCCATGCAGAACGGCCTCGCCTCGACCTACACCGTCAACAGCGACCGCGTACGGCAGGCGCTGATGTCCTACACCGGGCGGGTGAACTACAACTACGACAAACGTTACATGTTCACCGGCTCGGTGCGTTTCGACGGCTCCACCAGCTTCGGCGCCAACAACAGGTGGGCCGTCTTCCCCGCAGGGTCGTTCGCCTGGAACGCCGTCAACGAGAAGTTCTTTAAAAGCGCGTTTCACAGGGCTCAGGTCAGCAACCTGCGCATGAGGCTGTCGTGGGGTCTGGTGGGCAACCAGTCCATCCCGCCCAACCAGAGCAAAGACACCTACGTGGCGGGCAACTACCCCTCCAGCGGAATCATAATGAACGCCGTGCTCCCCACGCGCCTGGCCAACCCCAACCTGAAGTGGGAGACGACCGAGCAGACGAACCTCGGCCTCGACATGGGCTTCTTCAAGGAGAGGCTGACGCTCAACTTCAATGCCTACTACAAGGAGACGCGCGACCTGTTGCAAAGCATCGTCGTCCCTTCCTCTACGGGCTTCACCGAGCAGTACCAGAACAGCGGCTCGATCATGAACAAGGGCCTGGAGTTCGAGTTGACAGGGGTGCCTGTTCGCGAAAAGAAGTTCCAGTGGCAGATCTCGGCCAACATCTCCTTCAACCGCAACAAGGTGCTCTCGCTTGGCGACGACATCAACTTTCGCCTGATGGAGAACCTCGGTAGCGGCGGCTCGGTCAACTATTCTGTCTTTGCGCAGACGGTGGGACAGCCCGTGGGCATCATCTGGGGCTACAAGACAGACGGCGTATATCAGCGTCCGCCGGACTACCTGCCGGTGTATGACCCCCTCTCCGGCGAACGGCTGTCCGGCATCACCGAGTCGGACCCACATGGCCTGGCCGACGGCGATACGGGCAGCGTGCGCGACGACAAGATGCTGGGCGAGATCATATATGTCGACCTGAACGGCGACGGGGTCATCAACGACGACGACCGCACGGCTATCGGCAACGTCAACCCCAAATTCAACTACGGCATCACCAATACCTTCACCTATGGTCGCTTCGATCTGACGCTGCTGGTCGTCGGCGTCTACGGCAACGATATTTACAACCAGGTCTTCACCGACCTCGAGTCGCTCTCGGGCGGCACGGGCAACCAGTTGCGCGGGGCCTTTTACAGCGCCTGGATGGGCGAGGGGACAGGCAACTACTATCCAAAACTGGCCAAGGCGGCGCGAAAATACTACTGCACCGACCATGCCGTCGAGGACGGCAGTTTCGCCAGGGTCAAAACCGTAAGACTCACTTTCAACTTCGACGGCAAATTGATCAAACTGCCCAAATTTCCCCGCGGATCGCTCTATTTTAACATCAACAACGCTCTGATTTTCACCAGGTATCGCGGCTACGACCCCGAGGTGAGCTCCTTCGGCCACTCTGCAGCCCGCCGGGGCATCGACATGGGCGCCTATCCGCAGTCGAGAACATTCTCGTTCGGCATCACACTTAATCTGTAAAAATGATGACCATGAAAAAGATAGCATTCATTTTCGCCCTTTGCGCCGCCTCGGTCGGGTGCCACTTCCTCGACGAACCCACCTACACCGAGCTCGACAGCGGCACCGTATTCTCGAGCCCGCAGAACGTGGAGCTGGTGGTCAACGGCTGTTATGCCGCCCTGCAGAAAACAGCCTCCAACTATCTCATAACCACCGATCTGACCGCCGACTACGTCTGCATCTTCCCCGGACGCAACAACAAGGGATACGCCTACTACCTCAACGGCATCTTCAGCTATACCGACTCCTACCCGGAGAACCTCTGGACGCAGTGCTATTCCACCATCTACAACTGCAATCTGGTGATAGACAACATCAACAAAGTCGGCATGGCCGACAACCTGCGCAAGCGTTACCTCGGCGAGGTGCGTCTGCTGCGCGGATGGTGCTACCTGCTGCTGACCAACCTCTTTGTGGACGTTCCCCTGCGCACCAGTTCCGAATACGGCGAGGGCAACTACAACTGCCACCTCTCTACGCAGCAGAAGATCTACGATTTTCTGCTCGAAGACCTGCATTTCGCCGAGGAGCACCTGTGGGATCACTCCTTCGCAGGGCACACCATCGCCGCCACCAACGGCGCCTACAAAGCCAATGAGCGTTTCCGGGCGAGCGTCGACACCGCCATCGGCCTTCAGGCGCTGGCCTTCATGTACCGCGCCCACAACGACAGCGCTTCGCCCTGGTGGACCCTTGCACGGGACAAGGCGTTGCACCTCATCGACCGCTGCGGCGGGCTCGACGGCGCGACAGCATGGCTGAGCCCCTCCTACGAAGCGCTCTACCGACCCGAGAACAACGGCAAGTTCCATCAGGAGAGCCTGCTGGCCATCTACTTTTCCAACACCGACAAGGGACTCGGCACCAACCTCGGCAACGCCTGGGCCATCTTCAACCGTTACACCAAAGGGCAATACAACGGCTACCTCCGCATCACCAACAAGTGGTACAACTATCACTTCGCGGGCCATCAGGATTTGCGCAACCAGCAGATGATCCACCACGAATTCTACAACGCCGGCGAGGTGAAGAAGTTTTGGCCGAGCAACCAGACCCAGTTCGCCGCGGTCATGGGGCGTCCTCCCGGAGCGGACTACATAGCAGGCGGAAGCTGGACGGGTAATGCCTCCGGCCCGGTCAGCAAAAAGTACGACGATGAGAACGCCACCAGCACCGGCAATCTTGACAACACGGTGCATCTGCTGCGCTACTCCGACGTGCTGCTCATCTTTGCCGAGGCGGAGAACGAGCTCAACGGCGGCCCCACTCCCGACGCCTGTAAGGCGCTCAACGCCGTGCGCGCTCGTGCCTTGCTGGCCGACGTCTCGACAGGGATGACCTATGACGCCTTCCTCAACCTGCTGCTCGAAGAGCGTGAGCGTGAGTTTTTCTGCGAGGGCAAACGCCTGTTCGACCTCAACCGCCGCGAGATATGGGGCGAGAAGGTCTCCGCCTCGGACGATTGTCCCGAGTATCACGCTCAGGCACAGAGCCCGGTAAGCCGCATCAGGGTGGCCACGCACAAATATTTTGCCATTCCGCGCAACGAAGTGGATGCCAATCGCTGGATAAAAGAGTATGAACAGTAGCCTGTTGTGCATTTTAAAGGTTCGTTTTTTATAATCAAGAAGCAAGTCCTGCCAAATCGCCCCGCAGGGGCGAAATAATCCCGGCATTGAGCGACGGGTGTTTTTGGTTACTTTTTATAAAAAAGTAACCGCCCCGCGCGCAGCGGCTGAATAGACCCTGAAACGACGCAAAAACAAACGGTCTATCACGTAACGATATGACGCTTTTTAACCAACTTTTAAATGCACAACGGGTGAACAGTAGCCTGTTTCGGACGATGAAAGACACTCTTTGCCTGTCTGTTCTGCCCCTTCCTTCTGGATTGCGGACCTGTTCGCAGATGAAGGCGGCGGGCATTCGTAACCGGACGGCGGGATAACTTTCGCCACATGGAAAACTTTTTCATCACAGACCTCTTTAACCCGACCGGGCATTTCGGGTCGAATTAATGATATACAGTCAAAACATGACGTCAAAATCAGTTTTTCTCTCCCTTGCGCCTCTCACTGCGCCTCTCACTGCGGCAACCGCAATGGCTGCCGCGGCCTCCGGAGTTTCAACCGCCGCCACGACGGCAGGGCAGACAGCCCTTTCGGGACAGCGGCGACCCAACATACTCTTCATCCTCACCGACGACCAGCGCTGGGACGCCCTCGGTTACGCCGGCAACAGGACGATCTCCACCCCCGAGCTCGACCGCCTCTGCCGCGAGGGAATCTACTTCAAAAACTCCTTCGTCACCACCCCCATCAGCGGAGCGAGCCGCGCCACCATCCTCACCGGCATGAACGAGCGCACCAGCGGCTACTCTTTCGGCGTGGGCAACATCCCCTCGGAGCTGCTCGAAGGCTCCTACCCGGCCATCCTCAGGCACAACGGCTACTACACGGGCTTTTTCGGCAAGTTCGGCGTCAACACCACCCTGCCCC
Organism: Bacteroidia bacterium; assembly: GCA_025999315.1. GTDB lineage: Bacteria > Bacteroidota > Bacteroidia > Bacteroidales > Rikenellaceae > JAIRQC01. The sequence continues at coordinate 10,412 of BNXD01000011.1, forward strand.
TGAGCGCCCTTTTCGACAGGAGCGAGTCCTACGACCGCAAGGGCAAAACGGGTTACTTCTACAAGACCATCGACGGCGACACGGTACACCTGACCGACTATACCGGCTGGCAGGCACGCCGATTCATCGCCGGTGCGCCCGAAGACAAACCTTTCTGCCTCTCGCTGAGTTTCAGCGCCCCCCACACCCACGACCCCAACCCGGACCAGTACATCTGGCAGGCCTCGATGGACAACCTCTATAAGGAGATCGCCATGCCCGACCCCGTCATGGGTGAAGAAAAGTGGTTCCTGGCCCTGCCCGAGGCGGTGCGCAAGGGGATCAACCGCGAGCGATGGTACTGGCGCTTCGACACCCCCCAGAAGTATCAGCACAGCATCAAGGGCTATTACCGCATGATCTCCGGCGTCGACGCCGAAATAGGCAAGATACGCCGGGCGCTCGAGGAGAAGGGCGTGGCCGGCAACACGGTGATCATCTTTCTGGGCGACAACGGCTACTTCGAGGGCGAGCGTCAACTGGCGGGCAAGTGGCTGATGTACGAAAACTCGCTGCGCGTACCGATGATCATCTACGACCCGCGCACCGGTGTGCATCGCGACGTCGACCGGATGGTCCTCAATCTCGACATCGCCCAGACCATTCTCGGCTTCTGCGGTGTGGCCGCTCCGCCGACGATGCAGGGCGAAGACCTCTCTCCCTGCGCCACGAAAGAAGGAGGCCGCATCACCCGCGAGAGCTTCCTCTGCGAGCATCTGTGGAACAACCCCAAGATACCCGCCTCCGAAGGCATACGAACCCGGGAGTGGAAATATTTCCGCTACCGGGACTTCGCCCGCGAGGAGCTCTACAACCTCCGAAACGACCCCTGGGAGATGAACGACCTGGCCGGCGACCCGAAGTGCAAGGCCATTCTCGAGAAGTTGCGCGCAGAGCTCGACGCCATGATAGCCGGCTACTCCCGGCAGGGCGCGCGCTACCGCAGCGGCTACACACCCACGGCAAAACAGAAACAAAAACAAAAACAGACTCTACAATGACACAAAGATTTCAAAGAAGGGCCGCGATCGGGGCATTGCTGGCCACGGCGGCGGCCCTCCCTGCCAACAGCGTCCAGGCGCAGAAACGCCCCAACATCATTTACATATTCACCGACCAGCAGAGCGCCACTATGATGAGTTGCGCCGGCAATCCGTGGCTTAAGACCCCGGCCATGGACTACATTGCCGACAATGGCGTGCGCTTCACCCGCGCCTACTGCACCAATCCCGTCTCATCGCCCTCGCGTACGAGCCTGATGACCGGGCGCATGGCGTGCGACTTCACCACCTGGCAGAACGAACGGGTGCACGACAACCACACCGCGGGGAGCATCCGCACCATCTCCGACCAGGTAAAGAACACCTCCCTCGGCGCATGGATGCAGAAGACTGAATACGAATTGGTTTACGGTGGCAAGACCCACCTGCCCAAGCCCCTGATGCCCAACGTGCAGGGCTTCAATATCCTGACCGGCGACGAACGCGACGATCTGGTAGAAAAGAGCGCCGAGTTCATCCGCGAACGCCGCTCCGATAAGCCCTACATGATGATCGTGTCGCTGATCAATCCTCACGACATTTGCTACATGGCCATCCGCGACTTTCCCCTCACCGGGGCTCACAAGAATGTGGCCAAAACGGGCAACAAGGCCACCCGGGTGCTCGACAAAGCTGTCAAGACGCCGGAGGGAGTATCGACGGACGAATTTTACGCCACGCTGTGTCCTCCTCTGCCCGGAGGGTACGAGATTCAGAAGGACGAGCCCAAGGCCATCGGCTCCCTGCTCGACAAGTACGGCTTCCGGCGCGAAGCGCGCGCCAACTACACCGACCGTCAATGGAGGCTCCACCGCTGGGCCTACTGTCGCCTGACGGAGTATGTCGACGCGCAGATACAGGTGGTGCTCGACGCCATCCGGGAGAGCGGTCAGGAGGAGAACACCATCATTATTTTCTCCTCCGACCACGGCGACATGGATGCCACCCATCGCCTCGAGCACAAGAGCGTACTCTATGAACCGGCCGCCAACATTCCCTTTATGGTGATGTGGAAGGGGCACATCGCAGCAGGGCGCGTGGACAACACTCATCTGGTCTCCAATCACCTCGACCTGCTGCCGACGGTGTGCGACTATGCCGGCATCAACGGCAAAGCCGACCCGCGCGGGGCGAGTCTGCGTCCGCTGCTCGAGCAGAAGAAGGGCGAATGGCGCAAGACCCTCGGCGTCGATGCCGAGGTGGGGGCGATGGTGGTCGCCGAAGATGGCCTCAAATATTGCCGCTACACTTTGGCCGGCATCGAGGAGAACCAGCTTCTCGACCTGAAGGCCGACCCTTATGAGACACGCCAGTTCGCCTCCGACGCCAAATATGCACGACGGCTCAAGGAACTCCGTGAGGAGTTTGAAACAAAATGGTTCCCCACAAACCGCATAAACCTTTCAAAAACCAATGAATAATAACATTTTACAGGCGTGTGCACTCTCCGCCATCGCCGTGGCAGGCGCTCTGCCTGCCACGGGAGCCCAAAAAACGTCGAAGCAGGAGCAGCGCCAGGGCAAACGCCCCAACGTGCTTTTTATCATGGCTGACCAGTGGCGAGCTCAAGCCACAGGCTACAACGGCGATCCCAACGCCCGCACCCCCAACCTCGACGCCTTCGCCCGCGAGAGCATCGACTTCTCGTGCGCCGTAACGAGCCAGCCCCTGAGTTCGCCCTATCGCGCCTCGCTCATCACAGGGCAGTTCACCACCACCAACGGCATGATGCAGAACGACGAAGACCTCAAGCCCAACGCCCCCACCGCAGGCGAGCTGTTCACCGGCGGCGGCTACACGACGGGTTACATCGGCAAGTGGCACCTGTTCGGAGGCGGCAGGCAGAACTTCATCCCCGCCGAGAAGCGATTCGGCTTTGAACGCTGGAGGGTGATGAACTGCACCCACGACTACAACAAGTCGTTCTACTGGGGCGAAAAGCCTGTCAAGATGCAATGGGATGGCTATGACGCCTTCGCCCAAACTGCCGAGATGATGAGTTTTCTCGAGCAGGCCGCCGGGGACGACCGGCCTTTCTGCATGTTCCTCTCCTGGGGCCCGCCGCACGCACCCTACAACACGGCCCCCGCAGAATATCAGGCCATGTACAGCGACCCGTCGAAAATCGTGCTCCGTCCCAACGTCCCCGCCGAAAAAGCCAACTCCTATCGCAAGCAACTGGCCGGCTACTACGCCCACATAGCCGCACTGGACAAGGCTTTCGGCGATCTGGTGGCCAAACTGCGCAACCTGGGCATACTCGACAATACGATCGTCGTCTTCACTGCCGACCATGGCGACATGCTCGGCAGTCACGATTTCTCGGCCAAGTCGCGCCCCTACGACGAGTCGATCCGCATACCGCTGCTCATGCGCTACCCTCCCTTCGGCGCGGGCAGGAAGATCAGCGAACCTCTCACCACGCCCGACATACTGCCTACACTGCTGTCCATGTGCAACATAGCCGTGCCGCAACAGATACAGGGTCGCAGTTTTCTGCCCATCCTTGCGGATCGGGCGAAAAGCCTCGGCGACTGCGCCCTGGTGCAGTGGCCCCTGTGTACCGACAAGCTCGACCTGAAAGAGTATCGCTGTCTGCGCACACGACAATACACATATGTGGAGACACTCAAGGGACCGTGGCTGCTCTTCGACGATACGGCCGATCCTTATCAGGATAATAACCTGGCCGAAAACCCCAAATATGCCTCGTTGCGCAAGGAACTCGCCACAAAGATGCACGCCGAAATGGAGCGTGTGGGCGACAAATTCCTCACCGACGCCCAGTACCGCACCCAATTCGGCCTCGCCCCGCAGAAAAAACCTAAGAGCGGCGGCGAGGGCAGTGAGTAATACCTCTATCCCCCGTGCAGGATTGAATTTTTAGAGTATAGAGTTTATATAGATTAAGATGATACGAGACTTTCATCTTAATCTATATAAACTCTTCTGTTTAAAAACAGGCTCAAGATAACTTTAGCGGATATTTTCCAAGGCTTGGCGGCAAACCTTGGAAAATATCCGCTAAAGTTGTCTTGAACATAGACAATATTATAGATAATCCACCTTCTCCCGCTCCGGCTCGCACCGCCCCAACTCGACAAGGGCAGCCACGCGCGGCATGGCCATATGCTCCACATGACGGAAGTTTGCGATATATTCCGTCCACAGGTATGTTACCCTCAAGCGAAACGAATAGATCGAAGGGTCTCGGCAATGACTGTTTCAGTCTTGCTGAGACCCTTCGACTGCGCTTGCGCTCCGCTCAGGGTGACATGCGGGCAGAGATAGTTGCTTTCGAGTTGCTCGCGGCCCGGCATAGCTCGAACAAGTTCGACTCTGCCCTCGCTCGCAGCGTCGGGAAGACTTCGATCAGCATGACATGGTAAGTTTCAACTGTTAATTCACATTATAAACCTTCTCCAACGGCAGATAACCACCGGTCGACAGCGGCTCGGTGGCTTTGTCCTCTGCCTGACAGTAGTCGAGATATAAATACCGGTGGGCCATAATGGCGTCGTGGCCCGGTCGGGCAGCCTCTATACCCCCCTCGACGCCACGCCACGACATCACGGTGGCATCGGATACCATCCCCCCCTTCGAGAATCTCGTCCCAGCCTGTCATCGCCCTGCCACGCTTTGCCAGGTAACGCTCCATGCGCACTACTAAGTACCTTTACAGCTGATTTTCAGCCATATGCTCCGGCGTGCCATTATGCCCGATTCTTTCATGCGAGCCTGTCATTTCGGCCAATTCGCCCGGTTGGTTTTCGGGGCCTCGTCGCGCCGCAACCCGACCTTGCTCTCCCTGCGCCCTCACTCGAATCGCAATATTGCCGCAAAAAAACAATATTTCGACGCATTTTGACGCAAAAAACTCTTGCATTACATCTACTTTTGTATAAGAAAATACCCTATGCCGGATATTGCACGCCTGCGCATCGACTGAAACTAAAGCCGCTATGTTAAAGATACTCCTTTTGTCCGACTTTTCGAGCGAATATGTGCGCCTGTTATCAAGAGGTGCGCTTCGCTATTCGCGCGAGGTCGGGTCGTGGAGTTTCCATCGCGTACCGATCCACATGGTCGAGATGTTCGGCGACCGGATCGTGCTGAAAACTTTCAAAAAGGCTACCGGCGTTACCCCGCTTCAATATCGTAAAGAGCATGAAAGATGAAACTTCCCGTGATCATATCGTTGCTGTCCGTTGTGGCCGTCTTATCGGTTAAGGGCGCAGGCAAAAACAAGAGTGCAGAGCCTGCTGCGAAACCGGATATGTCCGTGCTCGACAACTATTTTCCCGTCAGGTCGTTCTACATATCCTTGCCGGCGGCGGATATGGCCGACGAGTTCATCGAATTCGTCAGGGGCGATCTTATCCCCGGAGGGTTCAACAACCTCACGGTAAGGGTGAACTGGTCGTTCCCGTTCCTCAAACACCCCGAACTCGTCGACACGGGTGCGTGGAGTGTCGAGAAGATCGGGGAGCTCGTCAAGGTATGTCGCGAAGGTGGCGTAACGCTGGTGCCCATGATCAACCTCCTCGGTCATCAGTCGTGGGAAGGGCGGGCGCTCAAACTGTTGCAGGTCTACCCGCAGTTCGACGAGCGACCTTCGGTCAAACTCCCCTCCGAGTATAAATACCCCAATGCCGACCGTCTCTACTGCAAGAGTTACTGTCCCAACCATCCCGATCTGCACCCGATCCTTTTCGCCTGCATCGACGAAATAGTCGACGCTTTTGAAGCGGACAATTTCCATGCCGGCATGGACGAGGTGTTCGACATCGCCGATCCCTACTGCCCGCGCTGCCAGGGTATGGATCCGGCGGCCGTTTTCGCCGCCGAGGTCAACAGGATCAATGCGCACCTCAAAGCGAGGAGTGTCAGGCTCTGGATATGGGCCGACCGTCTGATCGACGGCGGCAATTCCGCCAGCGGCTACGGCGAATGGTCGGCGAGCCTCAACAACACCCATCGCGCGATAGAGATGATCGACCGGGATGTGATGATGTGCGACTGGCATTACCGCATCGCCGAGCAGTCGGCAGTGCTCTTCGCGCTTAAAGGCTACGATGTGATAACCTGCGGCTGGATCCATCCCTCCATCACGGAGAGGCAGCTCGAAGACCTTATCCGGTTCCGCAGACACTCTTCCAAATACACCGGACAACGCTATCGGGGCTTCATGCAGACCGTATGGTCGGGCTTCCCGAACTTCATAAAAGAGTTGCGCAACGGCTCCGACCAGGTCGATTACGCGGCCAGGAACTACACGATCCTCAAAGAAGCCTTCATCAGATATGCGAAAGAGTTCGCCGGCAAGCCCCTCGAAGAGAAGGACGGCCGAAGGCTGACAGGGCAATAGATAAGTCAAACCTAATAAAATCCGAATGAAATGTCAAGACTTTTTGAACAATTGAAGATTCGCAGCTTTTACACGGGCTTGCTCGTGTGGCTGTTGCTGACGGGTGGATGCTTGGCGGCGTCGGCCCAGGGCAGTTCCAATCTGAGCGGCACCGTCCGCAACTCAGCAGGCGAACCCGTTGCCGGGGCTCAGGTCGTCGAGGTCGGCGTCCGGCAGCGCGGCGCAACGACCGACGTCAGGGGACAGTTCTCTCTGCCGGTCTCCTCTCTCAACGCCTCCGTGCAGGTCTCGTTCATTGGCATGGAAACGCAGACCGTCGCATTAGGCGGCAAAAACAACATCTCTGTTACGATGGCCGAAAGCACGGAGAGCATCGACGCAGTGGTGGTAACAGCGCTCGGCATAACCCGTGAATCCAAATCGTTGGGTTACGCCGTCTCGTCGGTGGACGCTACAAGCCTCAGGGCGGGCCGCGAGGATAATGTGATGCAGGCCATTGTGGGCAAGGTAGCGGGGGTCGACATCTCGACCACTTCCGCCGGGCCGTCGGGTTCGACGCGCGTGCTGATCCGTGGCAACTCGCAACTCACCGGCTCCAACCTGCCGCTGTATGTGGTTGACGGCATGATCCTCGACAACAGCCAGTTGGCCGGAGCCGAGAAATGGGGCGGCTATGACTATGGCGACGTGCTCTCGTCGATCAACCCCGAGGACATCGAGAACATATCGATACTCAAAGGACCCTCGGCTTCGGCGCTTTACGGCTCGATGGCGTCGAACGGCGTGGTGATGATCACCACCAAAAAAGGGACAAAAAAGCAGCCTATCGGCATCGAAGTATCGTCCAACGTGAGCATCGTCTCACTGTTGAGCCACTTCGACGACTACCAGCGCGTCTACGGCATGGGTCGCAACGGGGCGATCCCGATGAGCGAGTCCGACGGCCGCGGCATGTCGCAGGTGTCGTGGGGCGGCAAACTCGATCCCAATCTGATGGTACAGATCTACGATGGACGTATTGTGCCCTATGGAAATATCAACAACAACATTCTCTCGTTCTTCGACACCGGCGTAACAGCTCAGAATACGGTTACCTTCTCCTCCGGCACGGAAAAAAGCACCATCCGCGCCTCGGTCTCCGACATGCGCAACAAGGACATTGTGCCCAAATCGAAACTCGATCGCACTAATTTCACCCTGCGCGGGACCACCAAGCTCGGCAAAAGTTTCAATATCGACGCCTCGGCGACCTATTCTACCGAGGGGGTCGACAACCGGCCCGGTCTGTCGGACGAGCCGAGCAATATCGGTAACGCACTGATCGGCATCGCCCCCAACTTTGATCAGAGGTATCTGCGCGACAGCTACATGAACGTCAACGGCACCTATACCGACTGGAACAGCAACGGCTACCGGTTGAACCCATACTGGGTCATCAACCAGATGCATAACTCTTCGCGACGCAATCGGTTTATGGGACAGGCGCGCATCACATGGCAGCTCACCACCGATTTGAAGCTCGCCCTGCGCGGAGGTCTGGACAGCTACACTTTCAGGGCAACGCAACTCATACCGCCCTCCACGCCCTACGTTACGGAGGGCAACATGGTTGAACGGGATAACAATGTTACCCAGAGCAACCTCGAGGCTACGCTGACCTACACTAAGAAGTTCGGGAAGTTCGACCTCAACGCCTTTGTCGGAAGCAGTCTTTTGCGCAACCGCAACGAGACCTTCTATCTCAAAGGTATCGACCAGAAGTTTCCCGGCGTGGAGTCGATCAACGCCTTCGACCGGCAGTCGGTCGAACACGGTCTCTATCGCAAGGAGGTGCGCTCGCTGTTCGCATCGGCCAGCGTGGGTTACGACGGCTGGGCTTACCTCGACGCCACGTTGCGCAACGACATCTCGTCGGCGTTATCCAAAGGCAATCGCTCATACATGTACCCGTCGGTATCGGGAAGTGTTATTTTTTCCGAATTGTTCAGCCATGGCAGCTGGCTCGATCTCGGCAAGGTGCGCGCATCGTGGGCCAATGTCGGCGGCGATACCAGCCCCTATCAGCTGATGCTCGATTTCGGCAAAAAGGGCTACTCGGTGGGCGGTCAGACGCTCGGAATGGTCGACCCGACGGGCGGTACGATCCCCAACTATGACATCAAGCCCACCAATACCTATTCGATCGAGTTGGGCGCCGAAATGAAGTTCTTCAAGAGCCGTCTGGGCTTCGACCTGACGCTCTACCAGCAGTCGACCACAAATCAGATCATGGCATTGCCGATCTCGCCCACTTCCGGTTTTTCTAAGGCTCTGATCAATGCCGGAGAGATTCGCAATCGTGGCGTAGAGCTGGCTCTGACCGGTGTTCCCGTTCAAAAGAAAGTCGAGTGGAGCACCACGGTCACCTATTCGCGAAACGTCAACAAGGTGATCAGTCTCCATCCCGACGTGCCGGTCTATTCGCTGGCTCAGGCGCGCTGGGCAGGGGCGGAGATTCAGGCATGGGAGAACCAGCCCTACGGCATGATAGTGGGCAAGAAGGTCCGGCGGACTCCCGACGGCCAAATGATAGTCAACAGCGCGGGAATGCCCACTTTCGAGACCGAAAATTCGGTGCTCGGCAAGGGAACGTTCGATCACATTCTTGGCTGGTCCAACAGGGTCTCATGGAACAGACTGAGTTTGAGCACCCTGTTCGACGCCAAATTCGGAGCGGACATGTTTTCGATGTCTATGATGCAATCCTACTATAACGGCACCGCCACGGCCACCCTCGAAGGGCGCGATGCATGGTACACCTCCGAGCAGAACAAACTGGCAGCCGGCTCGCCCTCTTCGTGGGTCCCCACGGGCGGCTATCTGGCCAAAGGCGTCAAAGAAGGGCCTATGGTCAACGGAGAGCAGACCTATATCGACAACGACGTTTATGTCAATCCGCAGCTATACTGGCAAACCTATCAGGAAGGATCGCCCGAACCGTTCATTTGCGATGCGTCGTTCATCAAGTGGCGCGAACTCTCGCTGTCGTATGAGCTTCCGCAGAAGTGGCTGAAAAAGACGGCTCTGGCCGGGGTAACATTTACCGCATACGGACGCAACCTTCTGATACTCTATTCAAATATCAAGAATATTGACCCCGAATCGAGTTACAACAACGGCAACGGACAGGGTTTCGAGTATGGCTCGCTGCCTTCGCGCCGCACATTCGGGTTTGGTGTCAATGTCAAATTCTAAGTAATCTGAAATTATTAGGGAGCTATGAAAAAATTACAGATATTAGCCGTGGGACTACTTCTTGCGACGACCGGTTGTACCGATCTCACCGAGGTGAACACCAATCCCACCAAATCGAGCGGATATATCGATCCCGCTCTGCTGATTCCCACGATCCAGGACTCGCACTCGCTGGGTCGACAGAACGCCGCGCGTTTCTTCACCTTTCCCGGCCAGTGGGTAAACCACTGGACCGCCTCGTGGGGGCCGGTAGAATACGGCGGCAAAGCCAAGACCAATTTTGAATATTCGTCGCGCCTGTGGCTCGACCTGCTTTACCCCGAAGCGGTGAAGAACATCACTGCGCTCGAAGCCATCGCCGACAACGACCCGGCGCTGGCAAATTTCAGCGGCATAGCCAAGGTGCTCAGGGTTGAAACTTTCCTCAAACTGTCCGACACCTATGGCGATGTGCCCTATTTCGATGCGGGACAGGGATACTACAAGAAAATCTTCAACCCGTCCTACGACAAACAGGAAGATATTTATGCCGACTTCTTCGTAAGGCTCGAAGAGGCTGCGGCCCAGTTCGACCAGACCCTGCGCACGCCCGGCACATCCGATCTCTACTTCAGGGGAGACATGGAAAAGTGGAAACGGCTGGCCAATTCGCTCAAATTGCGCGTGGCAATGCGTCTGATCAAAGTCAATCCCACTCTGGCAAGAGAAAAGGCCTCTGAAGCGTTCGGCGCCGGGGTCATGACCTCCAATGCCGACATCGCCGCCGTAACACACAGCCTCGACTACGAGACCCTCGGCGGAGGCAACTCATATGCCGACATCATGTTGCAGGCCAGCGGCAGCGCCGGTTTCGGGCCGAGCCAGTATCGTATGACTCAGGATTTCTTCCGCGCACTGTGCGTCATGGACCCCGTTCAGTACTCTTCGGCGCCTTATCGTCGAGCCCTGGCCTACGATCCGCGGCTGCTGCTCATTGGCAGGTGTTATTTCTCGCAGACCTCATTTACCAACGGCGGCGGTCTGCAAGCTCTGGCCGATGCGGTCGACATCACCGAGCTGGTGCGCAAGTACAATGCCGGTAACGTCAACCAGCAGGGGCCCGTAAACCTTGCTACGGCGGTCGACGGCTACCTCAACGTGAATGGCTATTTGACAGTTCCCTCGCAGGAGTTCATGTACGGCGGCGGCATTCAGCAAACCGGCGAGTATGGCTACACGGGCGATCCAAAGACGCGCAGCGTATGGGCGGAGGCCATCACGACGACCAAAATTCAGGCCGCGACATGGATGGCTCAGGACGACAGGGATCGCTTCGCGGCGGTCATCGCGGGAACCGGCAACTCCGGTATGGCCCACGCCTATTACCGTCTCCAACCGGCCAGGTGGATCTCGGCCGTCGACTCTCCCTGGATACACATGAGCTACGCCGAAACACAGTTCCTGCTGGCCGAAACCACCGTCCGCGGCTGGGGTATCGACAGCGAGAGCGCTGTGGACAGGTTCCTGAAAGGTTATCTGGCCGCCGTGAAACAGTTCTCCATCTTCGGGGCCGAGGGCATACCCGACGATGCCGTGATCCTCAACTATGCCAACACCTATCTGGTGCCGGCGATCGCTGCCGGCGGCACGAGCGCGCTCGAGGAGATCAACAGGCAGATATGGATACTGCACTTCATGGATCCGTTCGAGGCGTGGTCGAACGTGCGTCGTACCAACGGAATGCCCACGGCCTACACCACATTCTACAACCGCTATCCGACCGAGAACCAGAGCGGGGGGGTGCGTCCCAACAGGCTTCCATACCCCATTCAGGAACAGTCGCAGAACATGGCGCAATGGCAAGCCGCGGTCGACCGCATTGGCGGCAGCGACAACTGGAGTGTGCGCGTGTGGTGGGACGTACAGTAACGGAGCGGCGTTTTTCCGCTTCCCGAATATTCCAGGAAATTTTAATAAAATACTTAGAGTTTGTTTAAAAATATTTCGGAGAAATTTCTGTTCTGGTTTCCGATGATTTTGTTCTGCCGATCTCCCGCGCATAGCGGGCTATGTAAGGGGGAGCGACAGGACAAAAGCGCGGGAAAGAGAAAAGAAAGTTCCCGAAATATAAAAGCTTAAACAACTCGAATATAACACATTTAATTCAATATTTTTAAACAAACTCTTACGCAGATGAAAAGCATAAAATTATTGATATTTGCAGCAATGGCCGTCATGATGGCGGCGTGCAATGATGACAGCGCCGACAATCCCCCTTTCGGTCCCAACGAGGTCTATCTCTACGACAACAAGAGCGCCACGATGGCTGTTTCCAAGGACGTAGAGACAACTTTGGAGATGATCGTCTCGCCGGCCGACGGCAGCACAGACTGTCGCTGGCTGCTCGACGGGGTGGTAATAGGCACCGAGAAGAACCTCGCCTATACTTTTACGGTTGCGGGTGCGTTCCAGCTCAGATTCGAAGCCACAAGAGGCACGCGAACCATAGCCAAGAACTTTCAATTGCAGGTAAACAACTGATCGCCGGATGAAACTGCTGTTTTCGATATGCGGACTGTTGGTGGCAAGCCTCCTGCAGGCACAGGTCATGATAGTTCCCAAGCCGGCAGAGTGTCGATCGACAGATGGCGGAGTTTTCGACTTCGGCGCCTCGACCGCTTTGCGTGTCGAGTGCGCCGAGTTGTCGAGGGGGGCCGCAATCTTCGCCGGACAGGTCGGGGCGATACTCGGGTTCGAGCCTGCGGTGAAGATCGGCAAGGCCGCCCGCAAAAGCGTGAATATCGCTCTCGATCCGTCCCTTAAACCGGAGGAATATATCATGGACGTTACCGGCAGGTCGATCGACATAGTCGGCGGCAGCGCCAAAGGTACGTTCCACGCGCTGCAATCGTTGCGTCAGATGCTGATCCCTTTCAAGGGGATGAAAAGGGCTGCCGCTCAGTCGGTGCATGTGAAGGACGCTCCCTTCTTTGCCTACCGCGGGATGATGCTCGACGTCTGCCGCCACTTCCGCACGGTCGACGAGGTCAAAGAGTTCATCGATCTGCTCTCGTTGCACAAGCTCAATGTTTTCCACTGGCATCTGACGGACGATCAGGGATGGAGGATGCCGGTAGACCGTTACCCGCTGCTCACACAGGTCGGCTCTCAGAGGGCCGAGACGGTTGTCGGTCACGCCCGCGACAGCAAGACCTATGACGGCAAGCCTTACGGCAAGGGGTTCTACTACACCAAAGATCAGATTCGCGAGGTGATAGCCTACGCCGCCGCCCGCAACATCGAAGTGATTCCGGAGGTCGAGATGCCGGGTCATGCAATGGCCGCCCTGGCCGCCTACCCGTGGCTGGGATGCCGCGGCGAGGGTTACCGGACAGCTACTACCTGGGGTATATTCGACGATGTATTCTGCGCCGGCAAGGAGAGCACGTTTGAACTGCTCGAAAACGTTCTGGCCGAGGTGATCGAGCTGTTCCCGGCGAAATATGTCCACATCGGAGGCGATGAATGCCCCAAGGCGCGCTGGAAAGAGTGCCCTCTGTGCCAGAAAAGGATAAAAGATAACAATCTGGCCGACGAACACCAGTTGCAGAGCTACTTTATCCGGCGCATCGAAAAGTTCGTCAACAGTCGCGGCAAGTCGATCATCGGCTGGGAGGAGATACTCGAAGGCGGCGTCTCCGGTACGGCCACGGTGATGGCATGGAAACGCCCGCAGGCCGGCATCGAGGCGGCCAAACTTGGCAACAGCGTGATCATGGCCCCGTCGAAGTTCTGCTATTTTGACTATTATCAAAGCGAGAACCAGGCCGCGGAGCCCTTCGCCATCGGCGGCTTTGTCCCCGTTTCAAAGGTCTATCAGGTCGACCCGTATGCCGAACTGAACTCCGAAGAGCGCAAGACTATTATCGGCCTGCAAGCCAACCTGTGGATGGAGTACATACCCACAATGGACAAGGTCGAGTATATGGTGCTGCCGCGCATGGCCGCACTGGCCGAGTCCGGCTGGTCTTACGACCGGAGGGACTATTCCGATTTCCTGACGCGAATGCAGAACTTGCGGAAGTTATACGATGCGTGCGGATACAACTACGCCAAACATATTTTTCAGGAGTAGAGGTCGATCATCGACGATTTTTCGCCAGCCGGCCTCTCTCCCCAAAGTAAACCTCATAAAACCATGAAAAAATCGATTATCTTTTTGATGATGTCGTCCTTGTTTCTCGTCTCGTGTAACAAGGACGATACGGACGGCGGCCCGGCGGCGGCGACCATCGTCTCTCCCGCCATAAGCAATCCCGATTTCAGCTGGACGGGGACCTCCCAATTGGGCGTCTTCGGCGATCTTGCCAGCGGCAACTCGCCTTTCGAGGTTTCGGGAGTCGACGCCTCGGGCAAGGCGACATTCAGCGGCCAGATCGCAGGCAATGCAGGGACGCTGTACGCCTACTATCCCTATGATCCGAGCGTGGGCCGCAATCCGCGTTACGTTCATTTCAACTTGCCGCAGTATCAGTTCTCCGCAGACAACGCGGCCAATACTTTTCTGGTCGCTACGCCCGTGGAGGGCGTCAATCTGAAAGCTCCGGTCGAGATGATCTTCAACCAGGTGTGCGCAACGCTCGAACTGCGCATTACGACCCCTGCTGCCGCCACGATCGTAGGCGTGTCGATCACTTGTGAGGATGAGCCTTTCTATATCCAGACCATCGCCGACATTACGACCGACGAACTGAGTTTTGCTCCACGCAGCGCGATCAGCGCCCGTCCGACGCTCACCCTGTACAACAGCTCGACTGCTCCTACCGCCGCCGGGGGCGTTTTCACCGGCAAACTGTTGGTTTTCCCCGACCACCATACCCGGCCCGTCAAGGGTACCGTGCTTACCGACAACGGCTGCTACGACTTCGACTGCACCAGTATCGCCGGAGCCGTCGACCGTGGCGACAGGATCACGGTGAACTACACGCTCAACGCGGCCGACTGGTACGACCCCTCCGTGCCGCCCCTGCCGACGATCTCGGCTACGGCCCAGCCCTCTCCCAACCCGATCCGCACCCCGATAAAAGTAGTTTTCTCCAACGTTATCGGCGCCGGGTTGACCCCCGCCACCATCACCTTCACTCCGGCCGACCCGACGGGAGCGGTAACATACACCCTCACAGCTAAGGATATAGCCACAGGTGAGACTGTCGTCGGCTTCGGAGAGAGCAACAAATACCTGCAACCGTCGACGCCCTACACCATCCAAGTGCTCGACGCTTCGCAGACAGTGCTCGCAAACTCAAGCGCCACGACCCAGGCCGCGATGGTCGATGCCGACATGACGATCGTCAACCCGGGCGCCGATCTGAGCACTATCGTTACAGGCACTTCGCGCAAGAGCAAGATATTCCTCATGCCGGGCGCATATACCAACACCACCAACCCTGTGATCGCCAAAGACCTCATCCTGTTTGGCGACAGTCCGTCGAATACGGTCGTAAACGCCTCGGCGTTCATGATAGCGCAGGGAACAATAGCCAAACTCGATTTCAGCGGCTTCACATGGAAGGCCTCCACAGGTCACTTCCTGCGGGCGTATGCCTACGACAGCACCGGTCCGTTCGATATTACCGACCTGTCTTTCCACAATTTCGTATTCGATTTCTCGGCCGCGCCGGACGGCGTCGGCTACGGCATAATCTTCTGGCCGAGAGCGCGCGCCGAGGCGAACAACACGTCAGAGCATCGCGGTCTGGTGAGAAACTATGTGATCGACGACATGGTATATATCGGCACCACGACGACCAATCCCGACGACTTTTACGCCGTTGTTCTTCAATCGGGAAGCGACTACTTTGCACAGTATCGGACCATCACGGTAAAGAACTCTACCTTTGTGGGGATTCCCTGCGGCCTGATGACCCTTCCATCGACGGCCGGCACCCCTCCCGCTCCTGTCGGCGTCGATCAGGTAACGCTGAACGGCGGCGTTCAGCCCGTGATCACCGTCGAGAACAACACATTCTACAAGGTGGCCTGCAAGTCGGGGCCTGGCGCCGCGTCGGCCGTCATACACACGGGCAGCGGCACATACAGCTTCACTCCGACACTGAGCATCAAACACAACATCATCGTCTTCGGAGGCTCGGTCTCCACGTTCAACATAGTGAACTGCACATTCAACACGCAGGATCTCAACCAAAGTAACTATCTGGACAACTGGGGCCTGGAAGGTCAGGCGTGGAATTTCCGCAGCTCCCTGTCGTCCTTCCCCGAGCTCGGAAGCAAAAAAGCAGCAACGCTGTTCAGCAATCCGATGGACAATCCGCTCGCTAACGGCGCATCGTTCCATGTTACTCACGCTGCTGCATCCGGCGCAGGAGACCCCCGATGGTAATGATCTTAAACGAAATGGAAGGAGACCGTAACGTTTAACGCGAGCGACGATCCTGCCTCCCGAAAAAACTCCGGGGAGGCAGGATCATCATCACGTCTCTTTTTATAAGAACCTGTTATTATGACAAGAAAAATCACACTCGCCGTATGTCTGGCTGCACTGTCAATTTGCTGCGGCTCAGGAAAAGGCGACAATGGCGGCGATCCGGTCAATCCACCGAATCCGCCAAATCCGCCTCAGCAGCCAAAACAGATCATCACGGGTTACATTCCCGACTACACGATCAACGTCTCGTCGCCCGGCGATCTGTCCTATCTCCAAATCCCCGACCGCATCTATTTCTTCGGCAACTACCCCTCGGAGACAGGCGAATGGCAGACGCGAGGCAACATCGCACAAAGACTCGCCATCGTCAGGGTTGCCATGATACAGGGACAGGAGCTCTTCTGCGTGGCCGGAGGAGGGGCGTCGGCCACCCCCAGCATGCACGTGATGGGAAGAGATCCTCTCAAGCGCGAAGCCTACGCCACCGCGCTGGTCAACTATGCCCATCAAAACCAGTTCGACGGCATAGACATGGACTGGGAGACCGACTGGTCCAAATCGCCCGCAGTAAAGGTCAGGGTGGCCGATTTCGTCGATCTGATCACCCTCATCCGCACCAAAATGAACGCTCTGCCCTCCGGCACGAGGGTAAAGAAACTGACAACCGCCCTGGCCACGCAGAGCGACAGTCGTGAACTGGGCAATGCGGTCAAAGAGTTGATCGACCAGATCAATGTGATGGTCTACGATGTCTACGGTTCTCAGGCCGCCGGCTATCCCCACGCCCCGATGGATCTGTTCACGGCGGCAATGGAGAACTATGTGAGCGCAGGGGTACCCAAGGCGAAACTGTTGGGCGGCGTACCTTTCTACGGAGGGAACAAGTCTGTCTCACCGACCCAGACGAAAACCTATCGCGAACTCTACTACGCGGCCTCCCCGGCCATCATCGCCTCGACCAACTCGTCGAACAACTTCGCCTTCAATGGCCCCGACCTGATCCGCGAGAAGACCCGCTGGGTGGTGGACAACGACTATGCCGGCATGATGATCTGGGAGCTGTCGCAGGATATTCCATCCACGTCGGCCATGTCGCTGCTCAGAACGATGAAAAACGCTATTTCCGAATAAAATGGCAGGCGAACGCATAGCATCGATAGATGTATTTCGTGGGTTGACCATGTTTTTCATGCTGTGGGTCAATTCGTTTTGGAGCCTGAGCGAGGTTCCTCACTGGCTGTGTCATGCGGCAAAAGGAGAGGACATGCTTGGCTTCTCGGATGTCATTTTCCCTGCGTTCCTCTTTATCATGGGAGCGTCGGCGCCTATTGCCGTTGGCAACCGCCGTCGAAAAGGCGACGGGGTGTGGAAGATCGTTCTCCATATCGCATGGCGCGCGTTGGCGCTGATAGTTATGGGCGTGTTCACGGTGAACTTCGGCGACGCATACGATGCGGCGGCGATCGGCGTATCGCGCGGCAACTATGCGATGCTGATGACAGCAGGGTTTTTCATGGTGTGGAACGCATATCCGAAAAGTGTTGCGTGGCGTAAATATCTGTTCATTGCCTTGCGTGTCGCCGGGGTCGGACTGCTGGTCTGGCTGGCGGCTATTTTTCACGGATCGGACGGATCGGGCTTCGAGGTGCGCTGGTGGGGGATTCTGGGACGTATCGGGTGGACATATCTGTTCTGCTCGCTGGTCGTACTCGCGCTCGGCAGGCGGCAATGGTGGAACGTGGCCGTGCTGGCGCTGCTCGTCGTCGGCGCGCTGATGCAGGCGGCGGGGATCGTGCCGACGAGCATCCTCCCCAACAACCTGACCATATTCGCCTTCGGCATGTCGGGCGTTGTGCTGGCCATGCTGCTGAACAGATCGGGGCCCGGGAGTGGGATGTTTTGGCACTCCCCCAAGGGGTTTTACATGATAATGGTGGTCACCGGCGCGGCCATGCTGTTGTGCGGCCTCTGTGCGCACCGGTTCTGGATCGTCTCCAAGCTGGCCGCCACGCCGACATGGTATTTTTATTGTTGCGCGATATTTTTTCCTATTTTCGCACTGTTGCATTACCTGACCGACGCAAAGGGACTCGCAAGGTGGTTCGACTGGGTGAAGCCGGCCGGGGCCGCAGCGCTGTCGTGTTACGTGGTCTCATATGCCTGGAACCCTGTCAAGAATTTGATATTCAACTCGCCTCTGCTGCGTCAAGAATTTTCGGCCGGGTTGCCCGGCCTGCTCAACTCGTTCTGCTACTCGCTGCTGCTGATCTGGGCGGTGTGGTTGCTGACCAGGATCGGCATAAAACTTAAAGTATGACACCCACTCCCCAAAAGCAGCGCCTGCTGTCGCTCGACGTGATGCGCGGCATAACGATCGGAGCCATGATCCTTGTCAACAACCCCGGGTCGTGGAGTTCGATCTATGCCCCGCTGCGTCATGCCGACTGGATCGGCATGACCCCCACCGACCTGATCTATCCGTTTTTCATGTTCATCATGGGAGTGTCGATGTTTTTCTCGCTTGGGCGTTTCGACGACGGACTGAGGGGCGGGATCTTTTTGCGGATATTGAAGCGCAGCGCAGCCATCTTCGCCCTGGGCCTGGCCCTGCAATGGTGCTCCTATATCGGACAGGGTCTTTCGGCTTCGCTGACCGGGCGCATAGCCGAAGGAGAAAGCGTTTGGAGCATGATCTTCCCACTGGGACGCTTTCGCATTATGGGTGTGTTTCAGGGGCTGGCCCTGGCCTACCTTTTCGGGGCGACGCTGTGTGTGGCTCTGCGCTGGCACTGGCGCCGGATCTTATGGATCGCCGGAGCCATATTGCTGTTCTACATTGTGTTGCTGCACGTCGGACACGGCTACGAATTGGGCGAGCATAATATCCTCGCCGTGGTCGACCGCGCTGTTTTGGGAGAGCCGCATCTTTACCGTCAGGCCCTGCTCGACGGCACACGTATCGGCTTTGAACCGGAAGGGTTGCTCAGTTCGCTGCCACGGACAGTTCACGTGGCGCTGGGGGCTTTCGTCGGATGGCTGATAGTGGGTCGAAAGGAAAAGACAGAGAGCATGAGCGCCATATTCATCTTCGGGACGATCGTGCTGTTAGCCGGCCTTCTGCTGCAATATGGCGATCCGCTGAACAAAAAGATATGGAGCGCGTCGTTCACTCTGACCTCATGCGGATTGGCCTCTATGGCGCTGGCGTTGCTGCTGTGGATCATCGACATCCGTGGCTCGCGGTCGTGGAGCCGCCCGTTCGAGGTTTTTGGCGTAAACCCGCTCTTTCTTTACTGCGTCGGGTGGCTGCTGTCGGTTGTGCTGAACTTCGGTTTTCTGTGGAACGAGGGGACGGCAAGTTTAAAGGGGTTGCTCTGCGGCGAGGTTTTAACCCCGCTGCTGGGCGACTACGGCGGCTCGCTGGCCTGCGCGCTGGCGATCGTGGCGACGGTCTGGATGACAGGGTATGTGCTATATAGAAAAAAAATATACATTAAGCTATGATTTCATTTAACAGGGACTCTATCGAGGTCGAGATTTACAACAGTAGGGAGCAGATGGGCGTCGCTGCAGCAGAAGCTATTTCTGCTTACGTCCGGCAACTCCACACACGCAAAAAGGAGATAAACATCGTCTTTGCGGCGGCTCCGTCGCAGAACGAGTTTCTCAATGCACTGCAGAAGTGCGATCTGCCGTGGGACAGTATCAATGCGTTTCACATGGACGAGTATATCGGCCTTGAAGAGGACGCCCGGCAGGGCTTCGGCAACTTTCTGCGCAGCCGGATATTCGATATGGTGCCATTCAGGTCGGTGCACTATCTTTTCGCCAAAGGCGTTCCCGCCGAGAAGATATGCACCAACTACGCAGCCCTGCTCAGGGCCTACCCTACAGACATCGTACTGATGGGCATCGGCGAGAACGGTCATATAGCTTTCAACGATCCCCACGTGGCGCGGTTCGACGACTCGGAGCAGGTCAAGATCGTCAGCCTCGACAGGGTATGCCGTCAGCAGCAGGTCAACGATGGTTGCTTCGCCTCGATCGAGCAGGTGCCCACTCATGCCATAACCCTCACTGTTCCGGCCCTGCTGAGCGCCGAGAAGATCATCTGCGTCGTGCCGGGCCCCATGAAGGCCGATGCCATAGCGGCCACCGTCAACGGCCCGATCACCAATCACTGTCCCGCCACAGCCCTGAGAACTCATCGCAACAATGTAACGCTATACTGCGACCTCGACAGCGCCAAACACATCATACAGCCATGAGCCGACTTTGGGATATGGCAGTCAGGTGCGGTTTTTACGCCCTGCTGCTGCCGCTCGTTTCGACCGCCGCCCCGACGAAAGATTTTGAGGTCAAGGCTTTCTATGTAGACTGCCGAACCGAGGTGATGACGCTCGAGGCAATGAAACGGCTGGCTTCGGACATTGCCGGGCAGGGAATGAATGCGCTGGTGGTCGAATGGGAGGCCACGTTCCCGTTCACAAAGCACGCCACGCTGTGCAACCGCTACGCCTTCACCGAGGGGCAGGTGCGCGATCTGGTGAGCTACTGCGCCGGGTTGGGCGTCGAGGTGATCCCGTTGCAGAACTGCTTCGGCCACTCGGAATATATCCTGCGCCACGACCGCTATCGCCATCTGAGCGAGAGCGCCAGAGAGGTGTCGCAGGTCTGCCCGTTGAAGATCGGCGAAGCGACAAAAATTTTCACAGAAATATTCGCCGAGGTGGCGCGGCTCCATCCATCTAAATATTTTCATATCGGGGCCGACGAGACCTATCTTTTGGGCAGCTGCAAGGACTGTGCGGCGGTGGCGGCGGCTTCAAAGGATGGCAAGTCGCGGCTGTTCGTCGACTATGTCAAAGCCATGTCGAGGATCGTGATCGACATGGGCAAGATCCCGGTGATCTGGGCCGACATCATCCTCGCCTATCCTGAGGCGGTGAGCGAGTTGCCCAAAGAGATGATCTTCGTCGACTGGAACTACGGTTGGAAACCCGACCATTTCGGCAAATTGGAGAATCTTTTCCGGGCCGGGGTGAAGATATGGGGCGCGCCATCGCTGCGTTCGGGCCCGGACAATCAATATCTTACGCAGTGGAAGAAGCATTTCGACAATCTGTCGGTCTTCGTCCCTTTCGCCCGCGATTCGGGTTATACGGGGATGATCCAGACTTCGTGGTCGACCAGCGGCACGTATGGTTTCCACTACGACATGTCCTACGAAGTGCTCGATATGCAGCCCGTGCGGCTGGTCTATCCGATGGCGGGCTTCAACGCCCTCGTGGCGGCCTACTGTCGGGCGGTGAACGACCCTTTGCCGCTCGACGGCCCTCGGTTCGTCGAAGAGTATGCACGCACACGCTATGGCCTCGACCCTTCGGGCGGCGCAACGCTGTGGGATTACTTCTGCATGTCGCAGGAGGCTGTCGTCCCCGGCGGCAAGGATGCGAAGGGCGCGCCGATCGGCAGGGTTTTGGAGGAGTGCCTGACTGTGAGGACACGGCTTGCCGGGCTGAAACCCCGCAGCAATGCCGACGAGTTCGCCCACTACCCGCTGATGCTCGATCTGCGCATCAACTACCTGCGTTACAAGGAGGTAGAGGCCGAGTACGAATCGCCCTCCTACGACCGCGGCAAGCAGGCGGCTTTGGCCGCGAAGCTCCGTCCGGTGGTCGAAGAGGCTGCACGGCTCGACAAGCGTTTCGCCCGCCTCAACCGGGATTACCTCAAACCGGGCGAGATAGAGTATATGACAATCATGCGCAACGAAAAGATGAAAGCTCTTTACAGTTGGCTCTCAACCAATAAATAAAGTCATGAAAATTAATCGCATACTGCTGTTGGCCCTTGTTTGCGCCATGGCCTGCAAGGGCGACGATAAGCCGGAGCCCGATCCGCCGGTAACGCCACCCGGTGGAGGGTCGAATCCGGGTACGCTCTATCCGCAGATCACGATCGACGGCTACCAGATGCCTGGAGATGCACGCGGCGGTCGAATCCTCGATTTCAGTCGCACAGGTTACCGCTGGGGCGACGAGGAGATACCCACCGTCGCCGTCAAGGTTACGTTGAATCCTCCGGCCGGAGGGGCCGATGCCACAGCGCTTATACAGAACGCTATAGACCAGGTGGGGACCATGCCTGTTGCAGGCAGGAATCGCGGGGCCGTGCTTCTCAAGGCGGGGCTGTACAATGTATCGGGACAGCTCAATCTCAATAAGAGCGGCGTCGTATTGCGCGGCGAGGGCAGCGACCCAGCCACCGGCACCCGCATCGTCGGTACGGGCGTGCGCAGCGTCAACATCGACGCACGCACGCAGAACCTTGTTACCGTCGGAGGTTCCGGCGCACGCACCGGCACGAAACCCACCACATTCAACATCAAGGACGACTACGTCCCCGAAGGACGGTTTTGGCTGCGCGTCACCAATGCGAGCGACTTCCGCGTCAAGGACGATGTGGTCGTCTACCGCGAAGTGAACAACGCATGGATCGCCGCGCTGGGCCTCGAGGGAATATGGAATACCTCTGATGTCAACCGCATGTACGCCGAACGGGTCGTCACCAAGATATGGGGCGACACTCTCTGGCTGGAGAACCCCATCGCCTGCTCCATCGACCCCCTCTACGGCGGCGGATGCGTCTACAAGTATACCTACTCCAATCGCGTAAACGAGTGCGGGATCGAGAATCTGGCTCTCGAATCGGAGTTTTTCGCCTCCACCAACGAGCAGCACTGCTGGAGCGGGGTAGCCTTCACCGTAGCCGAACACTGCTGGATGCGCAACGTCCGCGGGCGTTACTTCGGCTTCGGGCTGGCCGACATCCAGCAGTATGCCAAGAACATTACCGTCCGCGACTGCGTATGCACCGACTTTCAGAGCACGCTCGGCGGCTCTCGCCGCTATGCGTTTCTCCATACCGGCCAGCTGTCGATGGTCATGGACTGCACCACCGACTCGCCGCGCCATGCTTTTGCCACCAGCGGCTCGACCTCCATCGGCCCCAACGTATTTCTGCGCTGTTCGGCCACCCGCTGTTATGCCGATGTCGGGCCCCACAGGTGCTGGGGACAGGGAACGCTCTACGATAACCTGACCATCGACGGAGCCATCAACCTGCGCAACCGTTACAACAACGGCGGCGACCGCCACGGCTGGGCCGGAGTGAACGAGGTGGCGTGGAACTGTTCGACCACGCGCCCCACGCTCGACCCCGGCAACTATCCGCGCGAGGGTTTTATCGTACAGTCGCCGCAGGTGTCGGGCCGCAACTATGCCATCGGCTGCATCGGCACGCTCAATGTCAACGATTTTGACATCGGCAGCACCCCACCCTCCGGCGACGGGGCATTCATACCGGCCCGATCGACGGCAGGCTTCTTCACTTCGCATGTCTCCCCCGTCTCGCTCTACGAAGCGCAGCTCGCACTGAGGAAAACGAACCAGCCGGGAGGGGTGTTCGATGTGAAATAGCGATAATGGTTAGGGCGTGAATCTTGTGAATTATAATTGCTTTGACATTAGGCAAATAGCAGAGGTTTTGGCGTTTTTGAGTTGTCAAATAAAAAGATATTACTCCAAAAACTGCCGCTATGATTACTGAAACCAAAGTTATCGAAGAAGTAGTTGAAACTCAAAATGTCATGCTGAGCGCAGTCTTCCCGACGCTGCGAGCGAGGGCAGAGTCGAACTTGTTCGAGCCATGCCGAGCCGCGAGGAGGAAGCCAAAGGCAACCATCTATACCTCTCTGTCATGCTGAGCGAAGTCGAAGCATCTAAAAAAGACTGACATGGCAGTATTGCCGAGACCCTTCGACTTCGCTCAGGGTGACATGGAGTGCAGTTTTTTCCTCGTCATGCTGAGCGCAGTCTTCCCGACGCTGCGAGCGAGGGCAGAGTCGAACTTGTTCGAGCCATGCCGAGCCGCGAGGAGGAAGCTAAAGGCAACCATCTATACCTCTCTGTCATGCTGAGCGAAGTCGAAGCATCTAAAAAAGACTGACATGGCAGTATTGCCGAGACCCTTCGGCAAGCTCAGGGTGACATGAAAAGAGTTTGGTTCAGGGCGCATGACATAAAAATCGATAACACTATAAATATTGATAATCAAACATAAACGTCAACTGCTAATTCACAAGATTCACGTTAATTAAATCCAAACCCGAGACCAGATGACCGTCGCAAAACAACAAAAAACATCCATCATGCCGATGGTGATCCTGGGGGTGATGTTCTTCACCTTCGGATTCACGTCGTGGGTCAACTCGATACTGGTGCCCTACTTCAAGATTGGCTGCGAGTTGAACCATTTCCAGTCCTACCTTATCGTCTTCACGCTCTACCTGGCTTACCTGCTGATGACCATGCCGGCCGCCAATATCCTCCGGACGCTGGGCTACAAACGGGGCATCATGTACGGCTTTTTCACCGTGGCGTTGGGGGCGCTGATCTTTATTCCTGCGGCGTGGCTGCGCTCCTACCCGGTGTTCCTTGTCGGGTCGTTCGTCATCGGCGCCGGGTCGGCCATGCTGCAAGCGGCTGCCAATCCGTATGTTACCGTTATCGGGCCGATCGACAGCACGATGAAACGCATGGCGATCATGGGCATATGCAACAAATTCGCCGGGCTCGTTGCGCCGCTGATCTTCGCCGCGGTGGTGTTCAAGGTGACCGACAGCGCGCTGTTCTCACAGTTAGGCTCGCCGGATCTGAATGCCGCGACCCGCGACGGGATGCTCGACGCGCTGGTGCGGCGGGTGATGGCGCCTTATGGGGTGTTCGCCGTGTTCCTCGTGCTGGTAGGGCTGCTGATCCGCTTTTCGTCGCTGCCGGAGCTGAACCTCGAACAGGCCAACAAGGCCTCCGGCGAGGACAACGGCGGCCGAAGGTCGGTGTTCGGCTTCCCCTATCTGGTGCTGGGCGTGGCGGCAATGTTCGCGCACATCGGCACGCAGGTGGTAACTATCGACACCATAATCAGTTATGCCCAGACGATGAACATGTCGATCATCGAAGCCAAGGTTTTCCCTTCCTACACTCTGTCGCTGGTGATACTTGGCAACATACTGGGTGTCATATTGATACCCAAGATCGTGTCGCAGACGCGCGTGTTTCAGATCTGCTGCACGTTGGGGCTTCTGCTCTCGGTCGGGGTTGTGTGGGGCAACTGGGGCGTAACGCTTTTGGGTCATCAGTCGCAGGCGTCGATATGGTTCCTCGTAGGCATCGGGTTGGCCAACAGTCTGATCTACGGCGGCATATGGCCGCTGGCCATTCGGGGTTTGGGTCGCTTCACCAAGACCGGCTCGTCGATGCTCGTCATGGCCCTGTTCGGCAACGCCGTCGTGCCGCTGATCTACGGCTGGATCGCCGACAACGCCTCGTTGCGACAGGCCTACATGTGGATACTGTTGCCCGGCTTCCTCTATCTGATATTTTACGCATTTGTCGGTCACCGCATAATACGCTGGAAATGAAAGCAATTACGAACGGTCGGGTCGTGTTGCCCGACGGGGTGATCCCGCACGGTTTCGTCGAGTACGACCGCGGGGCGATCGTCTCCGTGGGGCATGGGGACTACAATGGTCACGCCGAGGAGGTAACGGACGCAGGGGGCGACTATATTTCGCCGGGATTTATCGACCTCCATACCCACGGAGCCGGGGATCACGACTTTATGGACTGCTCTGCAGAGGCCTTCCTCGCCGCGGCCGAGATGCACGCCCGCCACGGCGCCACCGCCATATATCCCACCACGCTGGCCAGCACCAACGAGAACCTTTTTGAAGCCATGAAAGCTTACGAAAAGGCTAAACCACTCAACATCAAGGGTTCGCAGTTCCTCGGCCTGCATCTCGAAGGGCCGTACTTCGCCTTCGATCAGCGCGGAGCGCAAGATCCTCGTTATCTGCGCGACCCACGGCCGGAGGAGTACGACGCGATCCTGGCTGCCAGTGCTGACATCAGGCGCATGTCGCTGGCGCCGGAGCTCGACGGGGCGATGGAGCTGGGCCGGGCGCTGCGCAAGCGGGGCATTTTGGCCTCGATCGCCCACACCGACGCCACGTTCGATCAGACCGTGGAGGCCTTTGAGAACGGTTATACCCACATCACCCACCTGTATTCCTGCATGTCGACCGTTACGCGGCGCAACGCCTACCGCATCGCCGGAGTGATCGAGGCCACGTGGTTTCTCGACGGGATGACCGTCGAGATCATAGCCGACGGGGTTCACCTGCCCAAAAGTCTGCTGCAACTCATCTACAAACTCAAAGGCCCCGACCGCATCGCGCTGGTGACCGACTCGATGCGCGGGGCGGGTATGCCTGATGGCGAATCGGTCCTGGGTGCACGAGAGACGGGGCTGCGGGTCATAATAGAAGACGGCGTGGCCAAGTTGCCCGACAGGACGTCGTTTGCGGGAAGCGTGGCCACGGCCGATCGCTGTGTGCGCACGATGGCGCAGCTGGCCGAGGTTCCGATGCACGAGGCGGTCAGGATGATGAGTCTCACCCCGGCGCGCATCATGGGCGTGGCCGGGCGCAAAGGGTCGCTCGCCGCGGGCAAGGAGGCCGACATCGTGCTGTTCGACCACGACGTGAATGTGCACG
>BNXD01000012.1 GCA_025999315.1 Bacteroidia bacterium
ATCGCGACGCCCGACAAACTCAAAAGCAATATCCTGATTTACAAATACTATAGCCATGAAAATATCAGTTATCGTCCAATCGCTTGTTGACGCAATTTATTTAATTTTGATTTGATTTCAAAAAAAGCGCAAAAGAAAAAATACAACTTGCTATCTTCGCAGCCACAAGCTGGGGTCCATTGTGGTCATGCCGCGCCATATTTCGAAATGCAGTCGGTTCTCGTCGGGATTGTCGCTGTTAGAAATATTGCCAATCCGCTGGTTTGAAGCAACTTTATCGCCCTGTTTGACCGTCACGGAAGCAAGGTTTGAGTAGATGGTATTGTACTGGCCATGATTGATCAACACTCCGTTGCCCACCGTAGGATGAAAAAAAACCCGTCCCACCACTCCATCGAAGACACATCGAACATCGGAGCCGCGCGGAGCGAGGATATTGATCCCTGGATTGTTTACAACTATCTTATTTTCAGTTGGATGACTGTGTCGCCCATAGCGTTCGATCACTACGCCTCCCGTTACCGGAAATGACATCCGCCCCATATTCTGATCGAAGCGTCCGGTCATCGCGGTGATCTGGCGCTGTTCTTCGGCGCTGCGTTTGAGGGTCTTGGCTTTTCGCGCTTCCTCGGTCATGATGCGGCGAATCTGCCTCTGCGCCTGCTCGATCTGCTGTTGACGGGCGCGTACCGTGCTCGACAATTTAGCCTCGCTGGCCTTCAATTGGGCCGCCGAGTTGCGATAGTTCTGCTGATCATCTGACAATGAGACCAATTCGCCGCCACGTGTTGTGCGAATCTGGTCGAGTTCTCGTTTTTGGTTTTTGAGCTCGGCAACCTGCAAAGTAAGGCGCCTGGAGAGCGAATCGATCTGCGCCGCCTTCATCTCGCGCGAAAGGTTGTAACGCTCGATCAGTGCAATGCGACGAGTGGCGTTGCTGAAATCCTGGGCCGAGAAGACAAACAGGGCGAAATTGTTGATTTTGTAATTCTTATAAGCGACACGCACCATGTCGGCATACTCCCGCCGAAGGTCCTCAAGCTCCCTGTTGAGCCGATCTATATTGCTGCTTTTGGCGCCTATGTCGCCCGTGAGAATAGTGATCTGGCTTTCGAGCGATGAAATGATCCGTCTGCGGTTTTCGATCTTGTTTTCAATGAGTTTGAGCTGCGTAACGGTCATTTTCTGCTCCTTGCGATTCTTGTCCAACAGTCGGTTGTTGGCGCGAATCTCCTCCTGCGCACTGCGTATCTGTTCTTGTATGGATTTTATTGTCTGGGCATTGGCAAAGGTTGCCGTCAAAAAAAACAGCCCGGCAACCATTCGCGACCATAGGGATATAGTATTTGTAAATCAGGATATTGCTTTTGAGTTTGTCGGGCGTCGCGATGTGTCTCGCTGGGTGAAGGCCGCCGCCGCAAAGGAAGGTTTTTCGCTGGGAGCGATAGCCGTGGTCTTCACCTCGGATGCCTATCTGCTGGAGGTGAACCGCAAATATCTCGGCCATGATCATCATACGGACATCATAACGTTCGACTATTGTGATCCGCTCGATCGGTCGACAATTTCCGGCGATTTGCTGATAAGTGTTGAAACCGTTGCCCGCAACGCCGATAGTTTCGAGGTGTCGATGCGCGACGAGATGCTGAGGGTGATCATTCATGGCATTATGCACCTGTGCGGATACAAGGATAAAACATCTGAAGAGATAGCCGTGATGCGAGCCCGAGAGGATCACTATCTGACTATGTTTACGGAGGTTTTTGCTGATCGGCGATGACAGAAATCTACGATATAGTGGTCATTGGCGGAGGGCATGCGGGTTGTGAGGCTGCTGTCGCCGCCGCACGTATGGGTTCGCGCGTATTGCTGGTGACGATGGATATGTCCAAATTCGGGGCGATGTCATGTAATCCGGCCGTAGGCGGTGTTGCCAAGGGGCAAATCGTGAGGGAGATAGATGCGCTGGGTGGGCAGATGGGGGTTATTGCCGATCGTTCGACCATACAGTTCCGGATGCTCAACCGTTCCAAGGGTCCGGCTATGTGGAGCCCGAGGGCTCAATGCGACAAACACCTTTTTTCTCAATTGTGGCGCGAGACCCTGGAGCGCACTTCCAACCTCTCTCTGTGGCAGGATGAGGTGATTGACATTATTGTCGAAAGAGGAGCCGTAACCGGAGTGGTCACACGTATGGGAGTACGCTTCGGCGCTCGCGCTGTGATCCTGACCACAGGGACCTTCCTTGGCGGACTCATGCACGTTGGGCGGCAAAATTTCCCCGGGGGACGTGCCGGCGACGCTGCCTCTTATGGATTGACGGCCAAGCTCAGAGCGTTGGGTTTTGAGAGCGGTCGCATGAAGACCGGCACCCCTGCAAGGCTCGATGGGCGCAGTATCGATTTTTCGGTGATGGAGCCACAATATGGCGATCCGAATCCATCCAAATTCTCATTTTTGCCTGAAGTCAAGCCCGTTGGCGAGCAACTGCCGTGTTTTCTGGTCTATACCTCTTCAGAGGTGCATGATAGTTTGCGTCGAGGTTTTGCCGATTCGCCTCTTTTCAATGGAACAATACAGGGCGTCGGGCCACGATACTGTCCGAGCATCGAGGATAAGTTGCGGACGTTTGCCGACAAGGAGGCGCACCAGCTATTTCTCGAGCCGGAGGGTCGCACGACGAACGAATACTATCTAAATGGATTCTCATCCTCGCTGCCATGGGAGGTGCAGTTCGAGGCATTGCGCAAGATTCGCGGATTGGAGCATGTGCATGTTTTTCGTCCCGGATACGCCGTCGAATATGATTATTTCCCTCCAACGCAACTTCGTCATACCTTGGAGACGAAGCTTGTCGAGGGGCTCTACTTTGCCGGACAGATCAATGGCACTACGGGCTATGAGGAGGCAGCGGCTCAGGGTCTGATCGCAGGGATCAATGCCCACTTGCATTGTGTGGAACGCGAGCCTTTTATTCTTCGTCGAGACGAGGCCTACATTGGGGTGCTTGTAGACGATCTGGTCTCTAAGGGGGTCGATGAACCGTACAGAATGTTCACCAGCAGGGCCGAACATCGGATTTTGTTGCGTGGCGACAATGCCGATCTGCGCCTGACGCCGAAAGGACACGAAATCGGCCTCGTGGATAACCATCGTTTCGATGTTTTTGTGCAAAAAAAAACGCGCTCAGAATCGCTTAAAAACTTTCTCTTCGACCAGAGTGTCGCTCCAGACGAAATTAACGGCCATTTTTTTTCAATAAATTTTGCGCCAATACAACAGAAAAAGCGACTTTATACTCTTCTTTTGCGAAATGAGATCACACTTTCGGGATTGATCGACGCCATTCCTGCTCTTGCCGTCCATATTGCAGATAACGATACGGCCGAAGACGTGATCGAAGCCGTGGAGATAGAGGTCAAATATCGGGGCTATATCGAACGCGAGCGAATGATCGCGGACAAGTTGATACGTCTTGAGAATATAACGTTGCGCCCAGACTTTGATTATGACGCTGTTTCATCGCTCACGATCGAGGCAAGGCAGAAGTTATCGCGAATCAAACCCGCCACAATAGGGCAGGCTTCGCGCATCCCAGGAGTCTCTCCGGCAGACATCAATGTTCTGTTGGTTTATTTTGGCAGATAAGGGAGGTTCTGTTCCGCATCCGGTTTCAGAAGAGCGGATATAGCTTAATTGGGATGGGATTTGTTCCACGTGGAACAAATCCCATCCCAATTTTTCTTCGCCTATAAGCCCTCCCCATGAGCGGCGGCTGTCGATTTTAGTGGGCTCATGCGAGTTCTGTTTTGTTTTGAAGGCTGCAGTGTAGCCGTGTCGCAGGCCATGAGATCGGCTCATCAGCACTTTGATGTGCGCAGATTCTCAAGATGCCATTTATGTTCGATGTTCCACAACATCATCGCGGGGAATTTGCTAAAAAGAAAAAGATGCAGACCGCCATGCTCAAGATCGCTTGTCGCGATCAGCCTATCAGGAAAAAGAAGTTAGTGACCAAATTGCGAACAGTCAATGAATTGGCCTGACAATGAGAGAGATATGGCTGTCGCTCAGCGCAATGGCCTTAAAAACAAGTAGTTGCCCGAGGCGATCCTTTTGTTCCACGTGGAACGGGGGGGGGGGGTGAATGACCTTAGGGCCCTGTTGCGTCTGCGACTTGTGTTTGCTTGCGGCGACTTGCTTCTTGTTGGGAGAGAATAAAACAAAGGGCGGCATTTGCCGCCCTTTGTTTTTAGTGTGCTTGTGCTTGCTTGCTAATCTTGTTGTGTGTGGCCTTTGGTGTTCCACGTGGAACAGGTGGGGCTATTTTTGCTGCTTGACTATTTTGGACCAGGAGTCTTTGAGGCTGACGGTTCGGTTGAAGACCAAGTGTCCTAACCGAGAGTCCTGGTCGAGGCAGAAGTACCCCACGCGCTCAAATTGCAAGGTCTGCCCGACTTTGGTGTCCTTTAGTGATGGCTCGCCATAGCATTTTTTTATTGTGAGCGAGTTTGGGTTTAGGTTGTCGAGAAATGTTTTGCCCTCTTCGGTCTCTTCGGGAGACTCTTTGGTGAATAGTGTGTCGTAAAGACGCATCTCGCTCTCGACACAAAATTCGATCGAGACCCATTGTATGATCCCCTTTACGCTGTGTCCGTCGGGCGAGTTGCCGTTTTTAGACGCTTGTTCGTATGTGCATCGAAGCTCGACAATGTCGCCCTCGAGATTTTTTATTACCTCTTCGCAGTGAATTATGTAGGCGTATCGCAAACGGACTTCGCCGCCGAGCGTGAGTCGATAATATTTCTTGGGCGGATGCTCCATGAAGTCGTCGCGCGAGATATATATTTCTCGCGAAAACGGTACTTTCCGCACCCCGGCGCTCGCGTCCTCGGGATTGTTTATGCACTCGATGATCTCGTTTCTGCCTGCCGGATAGTTGGTGATAACTACTTTTATGGGGTCTATCACGACCATGCGTCGCTGCGCTCGCTTGTTGAGGTCTTCGCGGACACAATATTCCAGCAAACCGAGATCAATGATATTGTCGCGTTTGGCGACGCCTACTTTTTCGGCAAAATTGCGGATGGATTCGGGAGTATAACCCTTTCGGCGCATGGCGCTGATGGTCGGCATACGGGGATCGTCCCACCCGTTAACGATTTTGCTTTCGACAAGCTGCAGAAGTTTGCGCTTGCTCATTATAGTGTAAGAGAGATTCAGTCGGGCGAATTCGTACTGATGCGATGTGAAAATCTCGAGTTTTTCGATAAACCAATCGTAAAGCGGTCGATGAACGGCAAATTCGAGCGTGCAGATAGAGTGGGTGATCCGCTCGAGCGAATCGCTTTGACCGTGTGCGTAGTCGTACATCGGATAAATGCACCATTTTTTACCGGTTCGGTGATGCTCGGTGTGGAGTATGCGGTACATTACCGGGTCGCGAAACAGCATATTCGGATGTGCCATGTCTATCCTGGCTCGCAAAACTTTGGCCCCGTTGGGGAATTCTCCGGCCCGCATGCGCCGAAAAAGATCGAGGTTTTCCTCTACACTGCGATCGCGCCACGGACTCGGAGTGCCGGGTTCGGTCACCGTGCCTCGATTTTGCCTGATCTCTTCGTGAGATTGGTCGTCAACGTAGGCAAGCCCCTTTGCGATGAGTTCCTCGGCCCACATGTAGAGCGATTCGAAATAGTCCGAAGCATAGTGTTCGCCGGCCCATTCAAATCCCAACCAACGCACATCTTCCTTGATCGAATCGACATACTCCACGTCCTCTTTCGTCGGATTTGTATCGTCGAAACGCAAGTTGCACTTGCCGCCATACTTCTTGGCAAGCCCGAAATTCAGACATATGCTTTTGGCATGTCCTATGTGCAGATAGCCATTAGGTTCGGGCGGAAAACGGGTATGCACACGGGTTTGTCCTCGCGCAATGTCCTCATTTATAATCTCTTCCAGAAAATTTAGCGACTTTTCGCCGCCGACACCCTCGTTGCTCATAACGTTCTAATTGGTTAGTAGTGTGCAAATATAGCGACTAATCTGCAAAAATGTCATACTTGCATCGCATTTCGGACTATTTTGCGCGAAACTGGTGGAGGTTTGTCTTGCGAAGCTTGCTTTAGGCGTCAAACCAGCGCCGCCAGAGAGGCGTCGCGCCATGAAAAAGACTTCTGACACGACCAGTCGTCGATCGCAAATGACTTATCTGCCTGTGTATCTGATATATGCGTGATTTAAGCGGCAGGCGGAGCAGGTTTTTATGCTCGAACGGGTTATGCAAAGGCGTTGGTATTGCCAGAGTGTGCCGATTTGTGCCAACACTCTCGAAAAAACGCACAACACTCGTCGCGCTATGGGCGGGGATTTTCGGTGGCACGAAGTCGACTGCAACCTGCGCCTCTCGCCGCCGTGGTTGTTGCAAACAAAAAGGCAGAAACCCTGAAGGGACTCTGCCTTTTCTTGTAGCGGGGGAAGGACTCGAACCTCCGACCTTTGGGTTATGAGCCCAACGAGCTGCCAACTGCTCCACCCCGCGATCTGTTTTGAGTTGCAAATATAGATATTTTTTTTGAAAAACCCAAACACGGATCAAAAATTTTGCAGAAATGACAGGATCAGTCCGATTTTTACTATTTTTGGGACAACTCTAACCCTCAAAAAGCATTGAAATTATGGTTATTTTCTATGGAATCCGCTCAAAAGCACAGCGTTCCGTCCAGACAACCTACAATTGTCCCCATTGCGGCAAGGAGCGATCGATCGCAGTGGTTCCCGTGTGGAAGTATGCACACCTGTTCTGGGTCCCGTTCTTCCCCTTGTGGAAAAGTTACGTCTGCCTGTGTACCGAATGCGACGAGGTCGTCGAGAAGACGATCGACATGCCGATAACAAAGGAGATTAAACGGCAGACCAGCCGCCTTCCGTGGTGGACATTCTCGGGGCTGATCATTGTGGCTTTGCTGGTGGGATGGGGCGTGATCCAAAGCAAAACCCGCGAACTGTCGGCCCAGCGCGACATCAAGGCCAAAATCGAAAATCCGCAGGTGGGCGATGTCTATCAGGTCAGGCTCGACAGTTGCAAATATACCCTGATGAGGGCAACTGCCGTCCGGGGAGATTCGATATTTGTGCAGTTTCACGAGTATTATGTCGACAAAGGCAGCGATTTGCCCAAACTCAAACGCAAACGCGGATCGGACTATGGCACGGGCAAAGATTTCGAGGACTTCTACACCAGAGAGGAGCTGCTTGAGATGGCTGGCGAACGCACGCTGCTGAAGATCGATCGGTAGCGACGCGGCTCGGGCCCGTTTCCTGGCAAATGCCGGGCTTTTCCCGCAAGGCGGGCGTCGGCTTCGCCGACAGAAACGGAGGCCGCAGCAGGCCCGAAAGGGTGCAAAAAGCGAGGCTGTCCATATCGATATGGACGGCCTCGCTTGCGTGGTGGTGTGTGTCGCCGCCTACCGGCCGAATAGCGACATGATCAGCTTCACGCCCGACCAGGCGCTTTTGACCGTCGAGTTGAAGGTCAAAAGTTTCTGTCCGAGCGCCTCCAGCCAATAGTCGATGGTGAACAGGCCGGTGAACTGCTGCAGGTCTTCGTCGAGGTTCTCCCGCACGCGGTCGATGCGGCGGTTGATCCTGTTGCGCTCCGCCCGCACGTCGTCAATGGTGCGAAGGCGGGCATAATCTACAAATTTACTCATCGTCGTCCTCCTGCTGCTGCGATTTATCGTTCTCAAACAAAATCCTGGAGAGCATCTTCACCGTCTGATTGATGATCAGGCGGCGACGACAGGCAAAAACCACGATAGCAGAGATCATAAACGCCCCGCCCATTATGGCCACCGCCCAAAGATACGACCCGATCAGCTCGCCCAGACACCACGTGCCGGCGATCGCCAGGCACAACAGTGCAAAACTGGCCAGAATGACGATCACCAGCACTGCAAAGATGTTGTTGAACAGGGTCGAAAAATTATCCAACAGCCTGAGTTTCAACTTTTCAAGTTGCAACTGGCTGTACTGCGCGACATCGACCACAGTCTGTTCGACAAGGGTCATTTCGTTTGCCGTCTCCATCATGCACGCGCCTTGGTCGGGCGTCCGGCTCTGCGGCGGGACTTTGCCGTCTCCGTCGCCTTGTCGTAATCCTTATTCACTTCACCTATGGCTTCGACCAACTTGTCCCTCTCGTCCGAAATGAACTTGCCGATCTTGCGACGGGTCTTTTCGCCACTCTCCGGGGCCAGCAGCAGCGCAACAGCGCCTCCGGCTATCACCCCTGCAAAAAATGCAAATAACGATTGATTTTTCATGCCGATAGATTTATTGAAAATTACTTATGAAAAGCGAATTTACAAATAAAATGCGAGCAAATAACATTCCAAAGCGTTATATTTGGCGACGGGACAAAAACGGATGAGGTAAAGAGATGAAAAAACGCCTTGTGATTTTCGATCTCGACGGCACGCTGGTCGATACGATCGACGATCTGGCCTTGAGCGCCAACCATGCGCTGGGGACGGAAGGGTATCCGACGCATGAGCTGGCGCGGTATCGAGCGATGGTGGGCGGAGGTATTCGCAAACTGATCGAACGCGCGCTGCCCGAACAGGCTCGCTGCGAGGCGAGCATCGAGCGCGTACGCAGGGAGATGGTGGCCTGGTACGATCATCACGACACCGTGCACAGCCGTCCCTATCCGGGCATAAGCGAGTTGCTCGTCGATCTGGCTGAGCGCGGGGTGGCGATGGCTGTGGCATCGAACAAATATAACGCTGCCACGCGCCGGATAGTGGCGCATTTTTTTCCCGACGTGGCGTTTGTGGCGGTGTTTGGCCAGCGCAAAAACGTGAAGCTGAAACCCGATCCGATGGTGGTGCGCCACGTCCTGAAGGCGGCCAAAATCGGAGCCGGGGAGACGCTCTTTGTGGGAGATTCGGTGATCGACGTTGAGACGGCGCGGGCGGCAGGGGTCGAGTCGGTGGCGGTGAGTTGGGGTTTCTGTCCGCGCGCTGAGCTCGAGGCGGCCCGGCCCGACCATATCGTCGACCATGCGCAACAGATCGTGCGGTTGGTTTAGAGTAGTGTTAACACACCCAATGGTGGGGTGGGGCTTTTTCAGGCCAGCATCAGTATCATGAGCTGGGCGCACAGCACCCTCAGGAACATGGTCAGCGGATAGACCGTGGCGTAGCCGACGGCCGGAATGTCGTTGCCCGCCATGTCGTTGGAATATGCCAGCGCCGGAGGGTCGGTCATCGAACCGGCCAGCAGGCCGCTGAGTGTGAAGTAGTTCAGCTTGCAAAACCTGCGTCCGATCACTCCCACCACAAGCAGGGGGACGAGCGTTATCATCGCTCCGTAGCCGATCCATTTGTAGCCGCCGTCGGCGATCGTGCCGATGAACGTTTCGCCGGCTCCGAGCCCGACACATGCCAGAAACAGGGCGATGCCCACCTCGCGCAGCATCAGGTTGGCGCTTGCGGTTGTGTGGGTAACCAGTTTGTATTTGGGCCCGAAACGGCTGATCAGTATGGCCACGATCAGCGGTCCGCCTGCCAGACCCAGCTTGACGGGTTGGGGTATGCCGGGAAAGATGAACGGGATGCTGCCCAGGATGACGCCCAGCGCGATGCCGACGAAGATGTGAAAGATGTTGGGGTGATCGAGTTTTCTGAGCGAGTTGCCCAGCGTCTTGCCGACCGCCGCGATCGACTGCTGGGTGCCGACCACCGTTACGCGGTCGCCCATCTGCAACTGAAGCCCCGACCAGGCCACCAGGTCGATGCCCGAACGGTTGACCCGCGTGATGCTCGCCCCGAAGCTGCGCATGCGCAGCTGAGAGATGGTTTTGCCGTTGAGCTCGGGTTTGGTGATCAGGATGTGGCGCGAGAGAAACCTGTCGGTGAGCTGCTCCCACTGTACGTCGATCTTCTCGCCGATAAATGCGGCGATGACCGGGATGGCCGCCTGCGAGGTGATCACCAGCACCTGGTCGCCGGTGTGCAGGACCGTCTCGGCGTTGACCATCTTGACCGTGCCGTCGGTCATGCGCATGCGCGAGATGACAAAGTTGCGTCCTATCAGGTCGCGAATCTCACCCACCTTCATGCCGTCGAGCGAAGGGTTGGTTACCCTGAGCGACAGCTTGCGGGCGGTCGATTCCCGCACATCGTTCGAGGCCATGGCCTGTCGCTCTTCCTCTCGCAGGTTTATGCCGAAAACATAACGCAGCACGAGGATCGTCCCGATGATGCCCACCACGGCCAAAGGGTAGGCGATGGCGTATCCGGTGGCTATGTCGGGGTCGCTGATCCCCGTGATGTCCATATTGGCCTGTTGCGCCGCGCCAAGGCCCGGGGTGTTGGTCACAGCGCCCGACATGATGCCCACCATTGTGGGCAGGGGGATGCCGGTCGACAGATGTATGACCAGGGTGGTCGCCACGCCGAGCAGAACGACCGTCGTGGCCAGCAGATTGAGCCTGACGCCCCCTTTCCTGAACGAGGAGAAGAAACCCGGCCCCACCTGCAGCCCGATCGAGTAGACAAACAGTATCAACCCGAACTCCTTGAAAATATGCAGTATATGGTCTTCGACCCGCATCCCGAAATGGGCCATGGCAATGCCGACAAACAATATCCACGTTACCCCCAGCGAGATGCCGCGGAATTTGATCTTGCCCAACGCGACGCCCGCGGCGATCGCCATGGCGAGAATCAAAATCGAGTGCGCCACCCCGCCCCCCAACAAAAGCTCTTTGAACCAACTCATATCCCGATCGATCAATCGAGTGCAAAGGTAGGTTATTTGCAGATAATCTGAAAATAAATAACACACGCTTTCGCACCCTCAGCAATATGTTGATAACTTCTGCGGGGAAAGGTCGCCGGGGCTGAAAATTTTGGATACATTTGACCTGCGAACCCGGGGAAAGGTCCGGTTTTTGCGATATTCCCATAGAAATAAAAGCAACGCTGTCATGGAGACATTCATCATCAAACGCGACGGGAAACGAGAACCTTTCTCGATCGAAAAGATACAGAGCGCCATCGCCAAAGCCTTCCTCTCGGTGGGCAGTTTCGCCACGCAGGATGTGATCACCAACATCCTCAGCCGGGTGAGCATAGCCGGCGAAACCACCGTCGAGGAGATTCAGAACCAGGTAGAGATGGCGCTGATGGCCGAGAGATATTACGCCGTGGCCAAGGCCTACATGCTCTATCGCCAGAAACACACCGAGGATCGCGAGGTGAGGGACAAGCTCAACTTTCTGATGGAGTATTGCGACGCCCAGAACGCCGCCACCGGCAGCAAGTACGACGCCAACGCCAATGTCGAGAACAAAAACCTGGCTACGCTGATGGGCGAGCTGCCCAAATCGAACTTCATCCGCCTGAACCGCCGACTTCTCACGGACCGCATCAAGGAGATGTACGGCAAGGAGGTGTCTGACAGGTATATCGAGTTGCTCAACGACCATTTCATCTACAAGAACGACGAGACGAGCCTTGCCAACTACTGCGCCAGCATCACGATGTACCCGTGGCTGATCGGGGGGACGATCTCAATTGGCGGCAACTCGAAGGCGCCGACCAATCTCAAATCGTTCTGCGGCGGCTTCACCAACATGGTCTTCATGGTGTCGAGCATGCTCAGCGGCGCCTGCGCGACGCCCGAGTTTCTGATGTACATGAACTATTTCGTCGGGCTGGAATACGGGCAGGACTACTATAAAAGTTCGGACAAAGTGGTCGACCTGTCGCTCAAACAGCGCACGCTCGACAAGGTGATCACCGACTGTTTCGAGCAGATCGTCTACACGATCAACCAGCCCACCGGGGCGCGTAACTTCCAGGCCGTGTTCTGGAACATATCCTACTACGACCGTTACTATTTCGAGAGCCTGTTCGGCGAGTTCTTCTTTCCCGACGGCAGCCGCCCCCACTGGGAGTCGCTCAGCTGGCTCCAGCGGCGTTTCATGAAGTGGTTCAACGCCGAGCGCACCCGGACGATACTCACTTTTCCGGTCGAGACGATGGCCCTGCTGACCGAGAACGGCCAGCCCAAGGACAAAGAGTACGGCGAGCTGACGGCCGAGATGTATGCCGAGGGACACTCGTTCTTCACCTACATGAGCGACAACGCCGACTCGCTGAGCAGTTGCTGCCGCCTGCGCAACGAGATCACCGACAACGGGTTCAGCTACACACTGGGCGCGGGCGGCGTGTCGACAGGCTCCAAAAGCGTGCTGACGATCAACATCAACCGCTGCATACAACACGCCGCCCGCAAGGGCATTCACTATCAGTTTTTCCTCGAGGAGGTGGTCGATCTGGTCCACAAGGTGCAGCTGGCCTACAACGAGAACCTCAAATACATGCACGGCAAGGGTATGCTGCCGCTGTTCGATGCCGGTTACATCAACATGGGACGTCAGTATCTGACCATAGGCGTCAACGGTCTGGTCGAGGCGGCGGAGTTTCTGGGCATCAAGATCACCGACAACCCCGATTACGAGCGTTTCACGCAGGAGATGCTCGGCACCGTCGAGCGTTACAACAAAAAGTA
This sequence comes from Bacteroidia bacterium, assembly GCA_025999315.1. GTDB lineage: Bacteria > Bacteroidota > Bacteroidia > Bacteroidales > Rikenellaceae > JAIRQC01. The sequence continues at coordinate 12,586 of BNXD01000012.1, forward strand.
CCGCGCCGAGGGGGTGATGTTCAACTGCGAGATGATTCCGGCCGAGAATGTCGGGGTCAAACACGCCAAATGGGACCGGCAGGCGGGCTACAAAGTCCCCCGCGACTGTTACAACAGCTACTTCTACGTGGTCGAAGACCGGTCGCTAAATGTGGTGGACAAGTTCCGCCTGCACGGACGCCGCTATATCGAGCATCTGACCGGCGGCTCGGCCCTGCATCTCAATCTGGAGGAACACCTGAGCCGCGAACAGTATCGCCACCTGCTGAACGTGGCCACGCAGGAGGGATGCAACTACTTTACCTTCAACATCCCCAACACGGTGTGCAACGCCTGCGGCCATATCGACAAGCGCAACCTGCGCGCCTGCCCCGAGTGCGGCAGCGACAATGTCGACTATCTGACGCGCATCATCGGTTACATGAAGCGAGTGAGCAACTTCTCGCAGCCGCGCCAGCAGGAGGCCGCCCGCCGCCACTACGCCCCGGCGGAGCAGCCCTGATAACGGGTTTCCGAACCGGAGACAGTGCGTGCGGAAGGCGCCAAACACCTCATCTCAGGCTCGAAACATCCCTTAAGCAAGCTCTGATCATCGGTAAGATCGGAGGTCCGACCGGCTTTTATCACAAATGACGACAGTTTCCCCCCATTTTTTATGTCCATGCTCCGGTTGGCCGACTATGATATTGTCTTTCAGGAGGTGCCCGGAGAGGTTTCCCTTGCCCTGAATATCTCGGGCTGCCCCAATCGTTGTCCCGGTTGCCACAGTCCCCATTTGCAGAGGCAGGTGGGCGAGCCTCTCGACGAGGCGACGCTCGGCGGGCTTGTCGACCGCTATGGCGGCGCGGTAACGTGCGTATGCTTTATGGGGGGAGATGCCGCACCGGCCGAGGTGGCCCGTCTGGCTGCTTTCGTGCGCGAGACAACCTCGCAAAGGCTCAAAACGGCGTGGTATTCGGGCCGGGACCGGCTGCCCGATGGGTTTGCCCTTTCGTGGTTCGATCATGTCAAATTGGGCCCGTTTATCGCCGCCCTCGGAGGCCTCGACAGTCCGACCACCAACCAGCGTTTCTACCGGGCGACCGACGACGGCCTTGTCGACATCACGGAGCTGTTTCGTCGAGGAAAATAGCATTTTTGTGTGGTTCTTCTGCCATGGTATTGAAAACGGAGGAACCTCATTTAGCAGGTTTATTATTGCGCCTCGAAGAGGCCGAAAAACATGCAACGACTTGCCATTCTCTTAAATCTGGCCGTTGTCTAAGGTCTGCCGAAGGCGGCTATGCTCGGGATGCCACACTTTTTGACCAAATTCGATTAAAATAATCGAACCTTAGATAAATGCACAACGTGTACGAACCGTTTGGATTCACACGCTACCTCTCCATTATCTTTCTGAAAATCCCTTCGGCGTCGTAGCCGCACAGACGGTGCAGCTGGGCGGGGGTGCCGTGTTCGATGAAGGCGTCGGGGATGCCCAGTTTCTCCACGCGGCAGCCGTAGCCGTGGCGCATCATGAAATCGGCCACCGCGCCGCCCACTCCCCCTATGACAACGCCGTCCTCGACGGTGATGACCCGGTCGAATTCTCGTCCCACCCGGTGCAGCATCTGTTCGTCGAGAGGTTTGGCGTAGATCAGGTCTATGTGGGCCGCCGAGACCCCCTCTTCGGCGGCGCGGGCGATGGCCTCCGCCGCGAAGTTACCCACATGGCCCAGCGTCAGTACCGCCACATGTTCGCCCTCGCGCAGGAGCTCCGCCCGGCCCACGGCGAGCGTCTCCAGCGGCGCATCGACGCCTTCGCCGGGCCCCTTGCCGCGCGGATAACGGATCACAAAGGGGCTCTGCTGCTCCAGTGCGGTGTACATCAGCCGTCGCAGCTGTCCTTCGTTGCGCGGGGCGGCGATGACCAGGTTGGGTATGGGCATGAAAAAGGCGATGTCGAAGGCCCCCTGGTGGGTGGCGCCGTCCTCGCCGACGATCCCCGCCCGGTCGAGGCAGAAGATCACCCCGAGGTTCTGCAGCGCCACGTCGTGGATCACATTGTCGTAGGCGCGCTGCATGAACGACGAGTAGATGTTGCAGAACGGCCTGAAGCCCATCGTGGCCAGCCCGGCCGAGAAGGTTACGGCGTGGCCCTCGGCGATGCCCACGTCGAAGCACCGCCGGGGCATGCGTTCCATCATTATGCTGAGCGAGCAACCGGTGGGCATGGCGGGGGTGATGCCCACCACGCGGGGGTCCGTCCCGGCCAGAGCGGTGATCGTCTCCCCGAAGACATCCTGATAGCGCATGGCATGACCGCCCGACGACGGGCCGGCGATCTCGCCAGTCTCGGGGTTGAACTTGCCCGGTGCGTGCCACAGCGACTGGTTCTGCTCGGCCGGGAGGTAGCCTTTGCCCTTGACGGTCAGTATATGCAGCAGCTTGGGGCCCGGGATGCTCTTCAGATCGCCCAGCACGCGGCACAGCGCCTTGACGTCGTGGCCGTCCACCGGGCCGAAATAGCGAAAGCCGATGCTCTCGAACAGGTTGCTCTGCGGCACGAGGTTCCACTTGATGGCGTTGCCGGTTTTGCGGATGGCGCTGCGCAGCCCGGGAACCTTGTCGAGCATATTCCACACGCGGACCTTCAGGCGGTTATATTTGTCCGAGGTGGTGAGCGAGAGCAGGTAGTCCTTCATCGCCCCGGCGTTGCGGTCGATCGATATGCGGTTGTCGTTGAGGATCACCAGCAGGTCGCTGCCCGACGCTCCGGCGTTGTTGAGCCCCTCGAAGGCCAACCCTCCCGTCAGAGCTCCGTCGCCGATGACCGCCACCACATGGCGTCGTTCTCCCAGCAGCTCACATGCCTCGGCAATGCCCAGCGCCGCCGAGATCGACACCGAGGCGTGTCCCGCGCCGAAGGCGTCGTAGGGACTCTCGGCCATCCTGGGGAAGCCGCTGATGCCTCCCAGCAGGCGGTTGGTGGCAAACAGATCGCGTCGCGAGGTGATGATCTTGTGGGCATAGGCCTGATGGCCCACATCCCAGACGATCTTGTCGTCGGGGGTGTTGAAAACGTAGTGCAGCGCGGCCGAAAGTTCGACTGCGCCCAGGCTCGCCCCCAGATGGCCCGGATTGCGGGCCAGAGAGTCGATAATAAAACGGCGAAGCTCGCGGCAGTAGACGGTCAACTCGTCGGTGGTGAGCCGGCGCAGATCGGCGGGCGAATCTACCCGGTCGAGAAGGTTGTATTCGGACATCTTAAAGATTGAAATCTCGAACAAAGGTACGGAATTTGTGAAAAAATACATATCTTCGTGGGTGTAATTAAACCACATCCATATGAAACGTATATTTGTGGCGCTTTTGGCCGTTTCGGTGTGCGCCTGCGTATCGACCAAAAAATACAACACACTGCGCGGCGACAAGATATTTGTCGACGATCAGCTCTCGCTGGCCAACGACCGCATAGCGCAGCTCTCCTCTCGGAACGCCCTTCTGGGCGAGCAGAACGACTCGCTGGGTCGGCTGCTGGCGCAGGCAAGAGGCAGTTACGACTCGCTTTCGACGGCCCATGCCGCCCTTGGCGAGCGTTACGGCAGGCTGCTCGCGGATGGTTCGGCCGAGACGGCCCGCATGATGCGTCAGATCGAAGCCAGCCAGGCCGAGCTCGACGCCCGTTCGCGTCGCATCGAGGAGCTCAACCAGGCCCTCGCCGCCCGCGAGAAGGTGATCGAAGACATTCGCCGCAAGGTGTCGGACGCTCTGGTCGGGTTCGAGAACAAGGGGCTCACCATCTCCACCCGCGGCGGTCAGGTCTATGTCTCGATGGAGGACAAACTGCTCTTCAAGTCGGGCAGTTACGCCATCGATCCGGGCGGCGCCCAGGCCGTACGCGATCTGTCGAACGTGCTGGCCACCAATCCCGACATCAACGTGCTGGTCGAGGGCCATACCGACAACGTCCCCTACAAGGGCAGCGGCGAGTTGAAGGACAATCTCGACCTTAGCGCCAAACGCGCCACCACGGTCATGCGTCTGTTGCTCGAGAACAGGGGCATCGCCCCCGAGCGTATCACGGCCGCCGGCCGCGGCGAATGGCTGCCTATCGACACCTCGAACACTTCCGAGGGTCGCGCCAAAAACCGCCGCACCGAGATAATCCTCACCCCAAAGTTCGACGAACTGATGCAGATCATGACGGAAAAACAATAGTAAAAGAGGATGAAGTATAAACGGATATTATTGAAGCTGAGCGGCGAGTCGCTGATGGGAGGGCAGCAATATGGCCTCTCGCCGCAGGTGCTCTCCTCGTATGCCGGACAGATCGGACAGGCGGTCAAAGAGGGCGTGCAGATGGGGATAGTGATCGGAGGGGGCAACATTTTCCGCGGACTGAGCGGTGTGGGCAAGGGTTTCGACAGGGTCAGGGGCGACCAGATGGGGATGTTGGCCACGGTGATCAACTCGCTGGCGTTGCAGTCGGCGCTCGAGAACGAAGGGGTGCGGTGCCGGGTGCTGACCTCCATAAGGATGGAGCCGATAGGCGAATATTACTCCAAGGCGCGGGCCGTCGAGTTGATGGAGCAGGGTTATGTGGTGATCGTGGGAGGGGGGACCTCCAACCCCTATTTTTCGACCGATACGGCGTCGGCGCTCAGGGGGATCGAGCTCCAGACGGAGGTGATGCTCAAGGGTACGCGGGTGGACGGCATCTATACGGCCGACCCCGAGAAGGACCCCACAGCGACCCGGTTCGAGACGATCACCTTCGAGGAGATATACAGCCGGGGGCTGAAGGTGATGGACCTTACGGCTTTCACGCTGTGCCGGGAGAACGGCCTGCCGGTCGTGGTCTTCGACATGGACACTCCGGGCAACCTGATGCGGGTGCTGAAGGGCGAAAAAACAGGTACGACAGTCAAATTTTAGAGCCATGATAGAGATAAAAAGCATTATCGACGCCTCGGGAGCAAAGATGCAGAAGGCGGTCGATTTTCTGGCCGAGGAGCTGGCCACCATACGCGCCGGCAAGGCGAGCCCCAATGTGCTGAACGGTGTTACGGTGGAGTATTACGGCTCGCCGATGAACATCTCGCAGGTGGCGAGCATAACCGTGCCCGACGCCAAAACGGTGCTCATCCAGCCGTGGGAAAAGGGCATGATCCCCACCATAGAGAAAGCCATCCTCAACTCGAACATCGGCCTTACGCCGTCGAACAACGGCGAGCAGATACGCCTTACGATCCCGGCCCTGACCGAGGAACGCCGCCTGCAACTTGTCAAACAGATGAAGGTTTACGCCGAGAATGCGCGTGTGAGCCTGAGGAGCACGCGACGCGACGCGGTGGAGACGCTCAAAAAGGCGGTCAAGGACGGTATGCCCGAGGACATGGCCAAGGATGGCGAGGATGAGATGCAGAAGCTCACCGACAAATTCTCGAAAAAGATCGACGAACTGATCGCCGTCAAGGAGAAAGAGGTGATGACCGTCTGAGACGGTCGCTGCCGACAGGGCAGGTCCGCCGGCCTGCAGGGTCGCAGGTCCGCCACGAACCGAAACCCCCTCCGACACACGCTGCCGGAGGGGGTTTCGTGTTTTTAGGGGGGGGTGATTTTAGGGCGTGTTCACATAATCGGCACATATAAAAAGGCCGGTACGAGACGCGCACAGGCTGATGTCTCGCGCTGCGAACCCCATCAGGGCGATCTCTGCAGGTGAAAACAGAGTCGTGAGACTTTTTTAGCTTGTAATTTTGGGGGATAAAAGAAAAAACTGTATCAAAGATACAGTTTTTTCTTTTATCCCCCAAAATTACAAGCCCATGAGACAACTTAACCTGCTATTACTAACGACCTTTACGGTCGGTCTGCTGGCCGCAGCGGGCGCAAGCGGAGCGGCCCAAAATCCCAAATCGAAAGAGCAAAAACGCACCGAGCAGATCACCGCCTCCCACAACCGGAAACTGCAGGCGATCATCTCCCCCGACCAGACCCGAAAAATGCTGGCCGACAATAACTACCACGCCAAACGCCGCGCCACACAGACTCCTCAAACTCCCGCCGCCAAACTCCAAAAATAACCCGGCAGGATCATCAGCCGCTGTTTAAAATACGAAAACCACGAATCATGAAAAATATTTTATTATATTTGTTAATATTATCGTCGTCATCTTTTATTTTTTCGTGCACGACGATCAACGATGACGCCCGTTCGGCCCCCGAGCAGAGCGATCTGCAAATCTCCTCGGACGAAGAGAAGGCCGTCGAGACATTCAACCGGTTCCTCGACATGCTGAACAGCAGTTCCAAGACAAGAGCGAGTGTGGCCGACGCCCGGGTCGCGTCTGTCAGGAAGACCTCGTCCGGGGCCTACTCGGGCACACCGCAAACCCGTTCGGGCGATGCTCAGGGGCTGGCGATGTATGAGTTGACGCTCGAAAATCCCGACAACAGCAAAGGGTTCGCCGTTGTTGCCGACCCGGCTTTCGCCGATCAGGTGATCGCCTATGCGCCCGTGGGCTCTCTTGCCGATACGACCTACAATCTGGGGCTTGCGATGTATCTCAAAGAGTTTGCCATGCTTTTGGAGGCTCCCGAACAAGTCGCCACCCGAACCGATTACTGGCAACCGAACTGGCAGGATATTTTTCCAGAGGTGCCGGGCACTCGTGAATTTGTCAGATGGCTCGAGCCGTACGAATATGGCCAGGGGAATGGCCAAAGTTGGATTTATTCCGATCCGATAGATTATACTGAATTAAACACAGCCTATGTGCCGACTCGATGGGACCAAGAAAATCCTTATAACAATCTTGTGCCATACTATGTATCCGGGACTTCTAAACGAGTCAGAGTCGGATGCGCCTCCGTTGCTATCGGTCAGATAATGGCTTTTCATCAACATCCTTCGACTTACAACTGGAGCTTGTTGACACAGTCCCCCACGATCCCGCCGTGGATATACATTACAGATGGCGAGAATCAACTCGAAGATCAGACGCCAGCCCAGGCGGAAGTAGCCCAGTTGTTGCATGACATCGCAACTGCCGCAGGAACAGATTATGACACAGAAGCAGACTCAGGGGGTACTGATGTTTACATGGTTGTCCCAGCTCTGAATGCAATGGGATATTCCGGAACTTATGTAGTCATAGGCAGCGCAACCGGCCTTGCCACGCTGGCGCCCCTCAGAGAGGAGATAATAACCCATCAAAGACCATTTCTTTTTTGTGGGCAAACGCACATCATTAAAAATGGTATGTCGGTCCAGGCTGGACATATTTGGGTGGTCGATGCGATATGGACTTACGAGCGATGGGGATATATTTCGTTCTGGCAATATGGTGGCGAGCACCACGGGCAGGAGGGCCTGGATAGATATAGAACACAATGCAACATGCTGCACTGCAACTGGGGCTGGGGTGGACAGGACAACGGCTGGTATTACAACTATTCGCCACCAAAAATCGGAGGTGCAAGGTTCTATTTTGGGAAAACTTTGATCACGGGCATCGTACCCTTATAATCAATAAAGCCATGAAAAAGACTAATTTATTTGTTCTGGCATTGCTGTTGGCATCGATCGTTGCCGGATGCGGCAAGAATGACAATAAACCTGAGGAGACAGGTAAGCCTGAGCCGACGCCGACCATGATCACTGTTTATCCTTTTAATGCAAATTTTGAGTGGCACGAAAAAGGCGGAGACACTCTCGTCGTTCTTCGTATTTGGAGTGGCAATGGCGGCTACAGGATCGTTCCTCCGGAGAAAATAGCTTTGTATGTAGTTGACAAAAACGCACACACATCATCCCGATATGTAAATGTCGATTATTCCGAGGAGATAATTGCGGCACGAATCGAAAACGATGTCGACATTATAGTAGAGCGTCGTTTACGAGACGACAACGTATGGGAAGCCCATTGTCTTTTTACGATTGTCGACAGCAAGGGAGAAAAAAAGACATTTGACGCCGGTTGGCTGCACTGGGTTTAGCCTTGAGTTCAACCTGTTTATGGCATGACGGGAATAGCCGCTTCCGAAGCCATGAAATAAACGCATCCCGTGTCGCAAAGCGCTCTCACCCCCCCGGCCCTCCCACGCGGAGGCCGGGGGGTTTTGGTTTTCACACAGGGAATGATTATTTTTGATGGATCAAAACATCAGTATGAACGATAAATTGTTGTTGCTTGGCGATCAGGCCATCGCCCTGGGGGCGATAGATGCCGGGATAACGGGGGTGTACGCCTATCCGGGCACCCCGTCGACCGAGATCACCGAATACATTCAGGAGCGTGTCGCCTCGGGCGGACGGACGATCCACTGCCGGTGGTGCACCAACGAGAAGACCGCCATGGAGGCGGCTCTCGGGGTGTCGTATGTGGGGCGGCGGGCGTTGGTGTGCATGAAACATGTGGGGATGAACGTGGCCGCCGATGCGTTTGTCAATTCGGCCATGACGGGGGTGGGCGGAGGCCTTGTGGTGGTGGCGGCCGACGATCCGTCGATGCACTCGTCGCAGAACGAGCAGGACAGCCGGTTCTATGGCAAATTTGCCTTTGTGCCCATATTCGAGCCCTCGTCGCAGCAGGAGGCTTACCAAATGACCGTCGAGGCTTTCGACCTGTCGGAACGGGTGGGGTTGCCGGTGCTGATGCGCATCACCACGCGCATGGCCCACTCGCGGGCCATCGTCGCGCCGGGCGTGAGCAGAGGCGAAAATGCGCTGTCGATGCCCCGCAATCCGGCCGACTGGGTGTTGCTGCCGGTCAATGCCCGCCGCCGTTACCGCGAGCTGCTCGATCTGCAGCCCCGCTTGGAACAGATGTCGGAGGAGACCAGCGTCTACACCGGCGGACCGGACCACAGCATGGGCATCATCGCGTGCGGCATAGGTTACAACTACGTGATGGAGAACCTGCCCGGCGAACCGATCTACCCCGTGCTGAAGATCGATCGTTATCCTCTCCCCGTCGAGCGTCTTCGGGCCATGGCTGCCGAGTGCGGCTCGCTGCTGGTGGTCGAGGACGGGCAGCCGTTTGTCGAGGAGCAGCTACGTGGTATACTGCCTTCCGCCTGCCGGGTCGAGGGCCGTCTCAGCGGCCGTCTGCCCCGCGTGGGCGAGTTGAACCCCGACAATGTGCGCCTGGCGCTCGGGCTGGCGCCGGCTGAGTGTGGCGATGTGTCGGAGCTGGTGGCGCCGCGACCTCCGGCGCTGTGCAACGGCTGCGGCCACCGGGATGTCTACAATGCGATGAACGAAGTGCTCAAGGATTTTCCCGCAAGCAAGGTTTTCAGCGACATAGGATGCTACACACTGGGGGCGTTGCCTCCGCTGAGGGCCATAGACAGCTGCGTCGACATGGGCGCTTCGATCACCATGGCCAAAGGGGCGTCCGACGCGGGGCTGTTTCCCGCACTGGCCGTCATAGGCGACTCGACCTTCACCCACTCGGGTATCACGGGGTTGCTCGATGCCGTCAATTCGCGCTCGCCGATCACCGTGGTGATCTCCGACAACCTCACCACGGCCATGACCGGCGGGCAGGATTCGGCGGGTACAGGTCGTCTCGAGGCCATCTGCCAGGGGGTAGGCGTCGAGCCCGAACATATCCGCGTGGTGGTGCCCCTGCCCAAAAACATGGAGCAGATCAGGACCACGCTGCGCGAAGAGATCGCCTACCGTGGGGTGTCGGTCATCATCCCCCGCCGCGAATGTATCCAGACACTCAAAAGAAAGCACAAATGAAACTCGACATAATATTGGCAGGCGTGGGCGGCCAGGGCATACTGACCATTGCTACGGTGATAGGCGAGGCCGCCCTTGCCGAAGGGCTGCACATCAAGCAGGCCGAGGTGCACGGCATGAGCCAGCGCGGAGGCGATGTCCACTCCAACATGCGCATCAGTTCCGATCTGATCCACTCCGATCTGGTGGGCAAGGGGAGCGCCGATGTGGTCATCTCGCTCGAACCGATGGAGGCGTTGCGTTATGCCGCACATCTCAAGCCGCAGGGCTGGATCGTTTCGAGCCTGACGCCGGTGGTCAACATAACCAACTACCCCTCGCCGGACGAGATCATAGCCCGGCTGCGCGCCCGACCACACACGGTGCTTGTCGATGCGGATGCCCTGGCGCAGGATTGCGGGGCTATGCGCTCGGCCAATATCGTGCTGCTGGGAGCTGCCTCGGGGGTGCTGGGCATCGATTATGCCGGGCTTGAGGAGGGCATACGCAACGTTTTCTCACGCAAGGGCGAAGCTGTGGTCGAAGCCAACCTCAAAGCCCTTGCCGCCGGTCGTCGGGCTGCCGCGAAGGGATGATGTGGGATTTAGTCGGCCAACGTCAATTCGAGAGAAGTACGGATAAATTTTAGAACCATCGTTATTCTGCCCTGTCGGGTCGAAAATTTAAACAGCATCCTGATTTTTCCGAAAAAAATTTGCGGAGAATGATTTTTGTCCTATATTTGCACTCCGGTTCGTTATCTGCTCGTTGCAAACGAATGGTCGACAGAGGGGAGGGGGCGAGAGAAGGTTGGAGGAGAAGGGATGAGCGGAGGACTGTAGAGAGTAGAGTGGTGTGAGTGGGAGAAGGCAGGATTTTTATATGCGAGATGGACGAGAGAGAGGGGCGGGCGAGAGGAGTAAGAGATGGCGTGAGGGAGATGTAGATTTGGAGGGGGAGGGGGAGTGTGAGGGAGATATGGTTTGCGAGAGGGCGTCGGGGTTTTGTATGAGAAAATATTCGGGAGCTTAGCTCAGCTGGTTCAGAGCGTCTGCCTTACAAGCAGAGGGTCGGGGGTTCGAATCCCTCAGCTCCCACAAAGAAACAGAGCGACTTGCAGAGATGCGGGTCGCTTTTGTTTTTGTAGTGTACATGCATTTGCATACAACTTTGTGGGTTAGGCTCCTGATATTTAAGGCTTTGGATCTGGTTGCTGAACGAATCTCTATCGCAACGACGGTACGCGGAGACGGTTAATGCTACGCCACGTTTGCCGTACCGTCCCCTTGCCTGTTGGTAGCGTCCAGCACGTTGCAGTAGAAACCGGCCGGGCAAGGCTTCCCGAAAAGGAACCGCCACAGGCGGCCACGACGTGAGTTTGTATTCTTAACCAATGCAACACACATTTCTGCCCTCCAGGTCGCCGGACTTTACAAGAATCGCTGGCAAGTAGAGCTTTTCTTCAAATGGCTAAAGCAACACCTCAAAATCAAAAAATTCTGGGGTACTACAGAGAATGCTGTAAGAATACAAATCTATGCTGCAATATCCACTTATTGCCTGGCTGCAATTGTCCAACATGATATGCAACTTGACGGAAGTACATACGAAGTTCTACAAATCCTAAGCATATCACTGACGGATAAAGCCCAATTGAAAGACCTCTTTAACAAAACTAATTTTCAATATGGCAAAGATCGATGTGGCCCTAATGGCCCAAGTTTATTTAATTTTTAATAACGCCCCAATTTTAATGGGACACTAATGAATAAACATCTCGAAGATAAATTATCACAATGCCTTTCAGCAGAGGAATTTGAACAATATTTTGAAGACAAGTAGCGTCGGCTCCCGTTTCCCGTTGTTCCGCGCTCCCGCGAGGTTAGCGATAAATCTCTCCAAAATCGTTATCTTTGCCTTCGGACAAGCCCCGACGGGAGACCGAAAAGGGGTAATATTCACCGCAGATCATGCTTGGAGTCGATGCTTTCAGGCGCAAACCGCGCCGATTTGAATATACGCCACGCTATTGGGACCCCCGTGCCGAGGCGCGGGAACTGAGACGTCATACCCTCCCGAATGAGGCGAAGCAAACCGGACAGACGGGCTGTCCGGATGCTGCCGTCCGGCAACGCGCGAAGGTCGAAGAGTATCGCCCGGGGCAATATATCCGTTTGTCGATGCTCGCACGCCGGGGCATGGGCGACGGGCAGGCCCGGCAAGACAAATACCGGGTGCGCTACCGTCGTCTGATCGTCTGTCTGGTTGCGCTGACAGCGCTGACCGTCCTGTTGCTGCAAAGTATATAATAGTGCGCCGCCCATGTCCAACATCATAAAACTCCTCCCCAACAGCGTCATCAACCAGATCGCGGCAGGTCAGGTGGTCCACCGTCCGGCCTCGGTGGTCAAGGAGATGATGGAGAACGCCATCGACGCCGGAGCCACCGACGTGAAGGTCAACTTCTGCGAGGGGGGGCTCGAGATGATGACCATCGTCGACAACGGACGTGGCATGTCGCCCGAGGACGCGCGTCTGGCCTTCGAGCGCCACTCCACCAGCAAGATCGGCAATGTCGAGGACCTGTGCAGCCTCTCGACCTTCGGTTTCCGCGGCGAGGCGCTGGCCTCGATCGCTTCGGTGGCCGAGGTGGAGGTCATAACGCGCGAAGAGTCCGGCCAGCTGGCCACCCGCATCGCCATCAGCGGGGGCAAGTTCGTCTCGCAGGAGAGCGTCAACGCCCCGGCGGGCACTCAGTTCAGGGTGCGCAACCTGTTCTACAACACTCCGGCCCAGCGTCGCTTTCTCGACAAAAGCTCCACCGAGGAGCGGCACATCATGGCCGAGTTCAAACGTGTGGCGTTGTGTCATCCGCAGGTGGCCTGCTCGCTCTACCGCAACGACGCGCTGCTGATGAACCTCCCGGTGGCCACCCTCAAGGGCCGTGTGGCGGCGGTGGCGGGGCGTCATCTGGCCTCGACGCTGCTCGATCTGTCGACCGGCACGACGATCGTCGAGATCGAGGGTTTCGTAACCACGCCCGAGGCGGCCCGGTTGCGGGGCAGCGAGCAATATTTTTTTGTCAACGGCCGGTTTTTCAAGAGCGGCTATTTCCACAAGGCGGTGATGGCGGCCTACGACAAGCTTATCCCCACCGGGACCCAGCCGGCCTATTTTATCTTTCTCAGAAGCGACCCCTCGCGCATCGACGTCAACATCCACCCCCAGAAGACCGACATAAAGTTCGACGACCAGAGCGCCGTCTGGCAGATCATCAACGCCTCGGTGCGCGAGTCGCTGGCCAAGCTCGGCGTGGTGCCGATGATGGACCTCGATCCGCGCAGCGCCATCGAGATACCGCTGGCATCGAAACGCCGCGCCGGAGGCCTTCCTCTGACAGCCCCCCCCCATGTGGCCAATCCCGACTACAATCCCTTTGCCGACCACTCGCCCCGGTTGGGCAGCGTCGCCGACGTCGCCGCGCCTTATGTCATAACCCGCCCCCAGCGCGAAGAGGACGGCTCGATACTCGAATATATCTCGGGTGAAGAGGGCTCTCAGACAACGATCGACATGGGGCAGGCCCCGGTCTTTTACGACCACATGCCGCTGGGCGATCGTTACCTTGTGGCCAACCTGGGCGGCGAGCTCGCTCTGGTCGACATCGCCCGCGCCTGGGAGGCTATCCTCTACGACAAATACAGCAAGATGCTCTCGGGATCGCTCTCCGTCAGCCAGGGGCTGCTCTTTCCGCAGGAGGTGGTGCTCTCGGCCGACGATGTTCAGTTGCTCGACTCTTCGCGCGAGGATTTCTCCTCGTGCGGATTTGAGCTGAAGCTGCTCGACCAGAACAAGGTGGCTCTGCACGGCATTCCCGCCGACATCGATCCGGGGGAGATCACCGAGTTGATCTACGACATGCTCGACGCCATTCGCCTGCAGGATGGGCAGGTGGCGCGGGTCAAGAACGACGCCCTCGCAGCGGCCGTCGCCCGCCACGGCGCAACCACCCGCAGCCGAAACTACACGAAAGAGGAGCTCGGCGCCATGCTCGCCACTCTGGAGGGATGCAGCTCGCCGCGCTTCACCCCTTCGGGCAAAAAGATCGTCGCCACCCTCTCGCACGAACAGATCAAAGAGTTGTTGAAGTAATTTTGAGAATATTTTAAAAAACATACGATGAATCCATATTTCAGAACGCCGCCGCTCGTGATCAATCTGATCATAATCAATGTGCTGGTCTTCATGGCGCAGGTTTTTTTGCCCTCTGCGGCGGGGCAGTGGCTCGAGAATCTCTTTGCGCTGCATTTTTGGCAGAGCTCGCTGTTCCGCCCGTGGCAGGCGGTGAGCTACATGTTCATGCACGGCAGTTGGGAGCATCTGTTTTTCAACATGTTCGCCCTGTGGATGTTCGGGCGTATCCTCGAGTATGATCTGGGTGGTCGGCGCTTTCTGATCTTCTATTTTGTGTGCGGCATCGGCGCCGCGCTCATGCAGCTGGGGGTAAACTGGATCGAAGTGGGCATGCTCAACCGCCAGATCGCGCTCCAGCCCGCGCTGATGAGCAAGCTGCTCTACATGATCGACGTCCCCACCGTGGGGGCCAGCGGGGCCATCTTCGGGGTGCTGCTCGCCTTCGGAATGTTGCATCCCAACGACCGTATCATGCTGCTGTTTCCACCGATACCCATGAAAGCCAAGTACTTCGTGATCGGATACGGCGTGCTCGAGCTGGCCATCGGTCTGGCCAATCCCGGCGACTCGGTGGCCCACTTTGCCCACATCGGCGGCATGTTGTGGGGCCTGCTGCTGCTGCTCTACTGGCGCAGACAAAACCGCCGCACCGCCGGGCCGCGTTTTTAAATCCAAAACCGTGAAAGAGCATTATCAGCCATACTACCGCAAGAGGAAAACGGACAGGCGTCGCCGCCGCGTCAAGGGATTGCTTGTGGCGTTGGATGTGGCCATGATGACCCTTTCGGTGGCTGTGGCTTTGCTGTTGCTGCTGGGCTACCTGGCGCCATGGGTCAATCCCAACCGGACGGTTGTTTTTGCTTTTCTGGGGTTGGCGGTGCCTGTGCTGTTCGTGGCAAACATTGCGGTGGCGCTCTACTGGGTGTTGCGCTGGAAGGCGGCGGTGATCATTCCCGCTGTGGCGTTGCTGCTGGGTGTCGGCAAGCTGGGCCTGATCTTTCAGCCCTCGCTGGGCAAACACTACCAGGACAACCGGGAGAGGGGCTCGATCACGGTCGTAAGCCACAATGTTCACGGATTTATAAACGATGACGGGACCAGGATCTTCCTCGACAGTACCATGTCGCTCATCGCCTCGCTCACACCCGACATCGTATGCCTGCAGGAGTACCAGATCACGCACCTGATCACCCGGCAACAGGCCGGCCAGCTGCTGGGATCGCTGCCCTTCCACAGCGTCCACTACAAGATAAAGGGGGATGACGACACGGGTTTCGGTCTGGCCGTTTTCAGCCGCTATCCCATATTGCGCAGCGACTGCATGGATTTCGAGCAGCACTCGGGCTTTGTCATGTGGGCCGATGTGGTGTGCCGGCGCGACACGCTGAGGGTCTTCAACTGCCATTTTCAGACCACCTCGATCGACGCTTCGGACAAGGAGTTCGTTACCACGACCGAGTTCATGCAACAGGACACGGACGAGAATACGCGCCGTCTGAGGACGATCGCCTCCAAGCTGGGCGAGAACTTCCGCCTCCGCGCGGTGCAGGCCGACACCATCGCCCGGGTCATCCGCAGCAGCCCTTACGACGTGGTGGTCTGCGGCGATTTCAACGACACGCCCATCTCTTACACCTATCGCTCGATACGCGGTCCTCTGGCCGATTCGTTTGTCGACAAGGGTTCGGGGCACACCAACACCTACAAGGGCTTCTTCAACCTTTTCCGCATCGACTATATCTTCCATTCCGACACCTACCGGACACTCTATTACGCCGAGCCGCACACCGACTTCTCGGACCATAACCCGGTGGTGGCAACCATCAAAAAAGCACCCTTATGATCATCGATTCCGCAGACAACCTCGCTCTGTACGCCGAGCTCAATCCCCGTTTTGCCCGGGTGGCCGACTATCTTGCCACTGCGAACCTCGACACCCTCAGCCATGGGAAATACCCCATCGACGGCGAGCGGATATTTATCTCTGTGATGGAGAATGGCAGCCTCAAAAAGGCCGGGGATGCACCCCTCGAGGCGCACCGGAGCTACATCGACATCCAGATAGTGATCCGCGGCCGCGAGAGCTACGGCTGGAGAGCCCTCGCGCAGTGTCTCGCCCCCCGCGGCGAGATGGACCGGGAACGGGACATACTGTTTTACGACGATGAGCCCGCCCTCTGGTTCACCCTCGAGCCGGGCAGCATGGCGATCTTTCTGCCGGGCGACGCCCACGCCCCGATGGTGGGCGAAGGGATCGTCAAAAAGGCTATCGTCAAGGTGCTCGTGTAGGCCGGGCAACAAAACAGAGTGAGGAGAGATAAAATTTATCTCTCCTCACTCTGTTTTGCGATCGTCGACTTTAGAAGCGTTTCTCGACAGCGGCCCAGTCGACGATGTCCCATATCGCGGTCAGAAAATCGGGGCGACGGTTGCGGTAGTCGATATAGTAGGCGTGCTCCCACACATCGATATTGAGCAACGGCGTGAGGCTCTGGACCAGCGGGTTCCCGGCGTTGGGACTGCTCACCAGCGAGAGTTTGCCCCCCTTGGCCCGCGCCAGCCACACCCATCCCGAACCGAAAAGCGCGGCGCCCGCCTTGCCGATCTGATCGCGAAGAGCTTCCGTCGAACCGAAATCGCGCTTTATGGCCTCGGCCAACGGCCCCGAAGGCTCCTTTTTGGCACTGGGCGAGAGCGACAGAAAGAACATGGTATGGTTGTAAACCTGTGCGGCGTTGTTCAACAACCCTCCCTGGGGCGCCCCGACGATGATCTGCTCGAGCGAAGCATCCTCCAGTCCGCTACCCGGCAGCAGATTGTTGAGATTGTTGACATAGGCCTGATGATGCTTGCCATAGTGATACTCCATCGTCTCTCGGCTCATGGCCGGAGCCAAGGCATCCAACTCATAGGGCAACTGCGGCAGAACGTGTGTTTTCATCGCTTGCGGGTTTTTGGTTTGTATGGTTTTGAAACGGTTGGATCAGATTAGTTGCAACGGCCGGGCCAAAGTTATTTGAAGATCAGTCTCGAGAACGATCCGTCGGAAGAGGTGTCGCTGTTCCACTCTCCTCCGGCGCCGGAGAACGATATGGGGCGCACCTTTTCGACGCGCCTCAACGCAAGGTAGGTGCGGTAGAGGTTGTAGCCGTTGGCCGACCCCTCGCCCAACGAGAACATAACCACCGAAGGGTGACTTTTCGAGGCGTTGTACATGGTCATCACCCGGTCTGTGATCCATGGCTCGAGAGCCGGGTCGCCTGCCGTGTCGATCGCCCCCTCCCTGCGCGCGACGACGTCGGCCTGGGCGCAGACAAGAATCCCCACACGGTCGCATGTCGTGTAGAAAGCGGTGGAGGCCGACCCCGACAGCCGGACGATGTTCGTCCCCTGCCCGCGCAGCTCGCGCAGACGAGCCTCATCGACGGTCTGGTCGCCGGTTGGCTTGAAAGAGGCCGACGCGAGCGCGATCTGCTCGCCGTTGATCAGCAGCTTGCCCCCGCGCACCTCCACATTGCGAAATCCCACGGGCATGGCCAGACATTCGCCGTAACGCCCTTCGTACTGTGTCTTGACCAGCAGCGTATAGAGGTTGGGGGCGGCGACGCTCCACGCCTTGACCTGTGGCACGCGGGCAAAAAAACGCACGGTGTCGCTCTGTCTCATGCTCAGCGTTACGCTGCGGTGGGCCGAGGCGACCACCGTCCCCGCCTGATCGCGCAGTTCATAATAGACCTCCGTCCGGCGCGGCCCCAGCAGATGGCTTTGCATGATCACCCCCAGGTTGAACAGGCCGCTGCCCTCCAGGATGGTCGCCCCGGCGTCGACATCCCTTACGCGCACCCGGGGTTGCGAAAAGGCATGGATCGCCCCCTCCACCGTCAGACGGGGCGACAGGGCGGATTCCTGCGGCGAATCGTTGTGCAGCACGAGGGTAACGGTGTTGTTGCCCTCCACGGCCAGCCGCGTTACGTCGAAATCGGCCCCCGGCCCAGGGCTGGGGTTGTAGCCGCATCGTTTGTCGCCCACATAGAGTTCATATGGCGCTCCCACCCCCTCCAGATGCAGAAAAACCTCGCGGTCGTCCCACACGAAGGGCCGTTTGAACGTGCGGCGCAACACCGCGACATTTCCCGCGACAGCGCTGCTCATGGGCAGGTTCGTCTCGCTCCACCCATCGTCGCTGTTCGCCTGAAAGGCATACAGATCGCGTCCCGAAATCACCTTCATCTGCCACGCGCCGCCCAGAGGCTGAACATAAGGCGAGATAGTAACATCTCCCCTCAGGGCATCGTCCGCCGAGGCAAAAGGCAGCAACGCGCGCCCTGTCGCCTCCCGCCCCTCGGGCGCCAACCGGGCCTCGACCGTCATCGCTCCGACACAAAACAAGAATACAACTACCGGAATCCTTTTCATGGCCGTATGTTTTATTACAAAGATAGCATGAAAAATCTACTTGATAAACCCGATCTGGGCCAGAAACAGCAGAGCGATGAACGGCGGGATGACAAACCGGATCATAAATCGCACCGCAGGGCGCAGCAGGCGGGTTCCGTAGCGGCCCTCGCTGGTGAGTTGCCTGTTGAATTTGTCGCGACCGAGCGCCCAGCCTGCGAACACGACGATCAGCATCGCCCCCAGAGGCATCAGCACGTTGGAAGTGGAGCTGTTGAACAGGTCGAATATGTTGGAGCCCAGCAGTCGCAGTCCCGATCCGGGTATTTGCGACAGGGCGCACAGTATGCTCAGAGCGAATACGCCTGCTGCGCCCAGGATGGTGGCTTTGCGGCGGGAGATGCGCAGCTCTTCGCTCATGTAGGCGGCGATCACCTCGAGCAGCGACACCGAGGAGGTGATGGCCGCCGCGACGAGCATCATGAAGAACAGCACGGCGACGAGGTAACCTCCGGGCAGCTGGGCGAATATGTTGGGCAGAGCGAGGAAGACCAGCTCGGGGCCCGATGTGGGGCTGATGCCATAGGTGAAGACGGCCGGAAAGATCGCCATGCCCGACAGTATGGCGATCGACAGGTCGGTAATGGCCACCGTTCCCGCCACGCGGAACATGTTCTCGGACCGTTTCATATATGAACCGTAGGTGATCATGGCGCCCATGCCGATGCTCATCGAGAAGAACGACTGTCCCAGCGCCTCGAGCCCCACCCTCCAGGTGATCTTGCCGAAGTCGGGCCGCAGCAGAAATTCGGCCCCCTCCCTCCAGCCGCTCATGAAAAAGGCGTTGACGTTCAGCCCCACCAGGATCAGCACCATCAGTGGCATCAATATCTTGTTGTAACGCTCGATGCCCTTGACCACCCCTGCGGCCACTACGGCGGCACAGGCCGCGCTGAACAGAAAGGCGAAGAGCAGCGGTTGCCATCCTCCGGCCACAAAGGCGTCGAACCCGGTGGCGATGCTCTCGGGCGTGGCTCCGATGAATGTTCCGGCTATCGAGCTTAACAGAAATTTGAGCGCCCAGCCCCCTATGACCGAGTAGAAGGCAAGGATGAGAAAGGCCGACAGTATGCCCATGTATCCGGCGCTCATCCACAGACGGTTGCCACGCGACAGTTTTTTGAACGAGCGCAGGGCGTTGCGGCGGGAAGAGCGTCCGATGATAAACTCCGACAGCATGATCGGGATCGAGATCAGCAGGCTGATGGTGATGTAGGTGAGCATGAAAGCCGATCCGCCGTTCTCTCCGGCCAGGTAGGGGAAACGCCAGATGTTGCCCAGCCCGACCACCGACCCGCCTACGGCCACAATGGTACCGAACCTGGTCGCAAAAGTTATCCGTTTAGCCATATTTCATCCGATATTGGAATATAAAAGTAGTAAATTTGCGCGAGAAACGTATCGATAACCTTTTTACATGCTCGACAGTAGATCTACAATAATTGAACCGCCCATGCTTTTTTCGCCTCAACAATACGCGATCCCCGACCGCCGGGGACTTCCGTTCATCGACCCGGACGAGATACGCGCCATGCTCTTGCATGGCGACGGCGCATCGACAGACCGGATAAGAGAGGTCGTTGACCGTTCGCTCGCCCTGAACCGCCTCTCGCTGCAGGAGACGGCCATCCTGCTGGGCGTCCGTTCTCCCCGGGCGCGGAAGATGGTGCTGGAGGCGGCCCGCGAGCTCAAATATCGCATCTATGGGCGGAGGATCGTGATCTTCGCGCCGCTCTACGCGGGCAACCGCTGCACCAACAACTGCTCGTACTGCGGCTTCCGCGCCTCCAACACCGAGGCCGTGCGCATGACCCTCACCGAGGAGCAGCTGCGCGCCCAGGTCGCCGAGCTCGAAGTTCAGGGACAGCGGCGTCTGATACTCGTCTACGGCGAGGCGCCCGAATATTCGCCCGAATATATCGCCTCGACGGTGCGCACCATCTACGACGTCCACGGATCGGGAGGAGGGATCAATCGGGTGAACATAAACGCCGCGCCGATGGATGTCGAGGGCTTTCGCACGGTCCGTGAGGCGGGCATCGGCACATACCAGATATTTCAGGAGAGCTATGACAGGCAGATTTACGCCCGCTGCCACCCTTCGGGACGCAAACGCGACTACGACTATCGCCTGACGGCTTTCGACCGCGCCATGGAGGCGGGCATCGACGACGTGGGGCTCGGGGCGCTCATCGGCCTGGGCGACTGGCGTTTCGAGGCGATGGGGCTGGTGCGCCACGCCAACCACCTCGAGGCGTGTTTCGGCGTAGGCCCCCACACCATCTCTTTCCCGCGCATACGCAAGGCCTCGGGGGTGATCTTTCCCGAAGCCACTGCCGTCGCGGACGACGATTTCATGCTGTTGGTGGCCGTGTTGCGCCTGGCGGTGCCCTACACGGGTCTGATCCTCACGGCGCGCGAACCCGACACGTTGCGCGACAGGCTGATCGAGTTCGGAGTGTCGCAGATCGATGCCGGCACGAGGCTCGAGATAGGCGGCTACACCTCAACGTCCGAGGGACAGGAGCTGCACCGCGAACAGTTCGAGCAGATGGACACCCGTTCGCTGGAGGAGGCTGTATCCCGGCTGATCGATGCCGGACAGATCCCGTCGTTCTGCACGGCGTGCTATCGCAAAGGGCGCACGGGCGAACACTTTATGAAATTCTCGACCAGCGGCTCCATCCACCGCTTTTGCACCCCCAACGCCCTGTTCACACTGGCCGAATATCTCGAGGATCACGCCCCGGACGAACTCCGCGCGCGCGGGTGGCGCCTGATCGAGAGCCACCTTGCCGGTGTCGACCCCTCACTGCGCCCCACCGCCACCGAAGCCCTCGCCGCCATCCGCGCCGGAAAACGGGACATACTGCTGTAGTTCGTCAGAAATCGTACCGCAGCAATCGCATCCCGTTCCCGAGCTTTGGAAAAAGGCTTAACGCACCCAATATAAAACGAAATCCGAAAGGAAGCTCCTTTACAAAACCGAATTGAAAAGAGGTACTGCGTCAATCCGTTTCAGTTTGGAATTTAATTTGTCGACTTCACGTATATCATCAGCGGCCCACCGGGTTACGGCTCCTGTCGTTTTTTGAGTTTCTCTCGCCTTGAACCGATCGAAAAGGAATTCATCACATCAAAAGCGATCTGTCCATGGGAAAAATAATCTGTCAACCGCCGAAGGAGCGCCGCCACCTCTCCTTGCGACAAATATTCAAATACACCTTCGGCTATTATCAGCGCCGGACAGTTGGCGGGTATCGTTCCAAGCCAATTTTGAGCAGTTATGGAACTCGCGATCATTTTATAGTTGCCCGTTTGCGAATAGAACTGCTTGCGCAAATCGATCACTTCAGGATAATCGACATCGAACCCAGCTGTTGACGCCGGCGGGTGCACTCTTGTGATCCTGGCGTCCAAGCCGCAACCGAGATGAACCACCACTGCATTTTCGTTTTTTCGGATAAAATC
>BNXD01000013.1 GCA_025999315.1 Bacteroidia bacterium
AGTTCCCAGTCGATGGAGACCTTGGCCGCGAAACCGAGATCTTCGTCGCTGTCGTCGTTGAGGGTGCATCTGAGGCGCTGTTACAAGGCCAAGTCGGCCGAAAAGCCCCTCGCCATGCTCGAAGACATGGCCGGTGAGAACAGCGACTACCCCCAGGAGTGGCTTAGGGTAACGCTGAAATGAGGTAGCCACATTTCGGGGAAGACTGCTCAAAATACCTGTTTTTCAAAACTTGCGACCTGGTCGACAGCGGAACTTACACATTGGTAAGTTCCGCTGTCGACCAGGTCGCATAATACAGCAAAGATCGAATTTCCGGGAGGCGCGATCCTAACCAATCCGGGACATAGAAATTTTTTTGTTATATTTGCACAATACAGAATGCTCGATTTGCACCGTATTTGGGATTTGGTAATTAACAATAGATTTTGTATATTACCTCTATTTTTAATTACTGATGCCCCCCCTCGAGCTGGTCAACCTTAAGGACAATACGAGCTACTCGACCCTCAAAGCCCAACTGAAGAGTCTGCTTACCGCCGACCTCGCCCGCCGTGGACTGACCATACCTTAAACATAATAATATCATGATCGTACCGTTTATCAATTTTGCAGGAGAGGCAGGCAGGGCCATTGCCTTCTATGAGACCGTATTCGAGGTCAAGGACAAGCATATCATGCTGTTTAGGGATATGCCGGAGGATATGAAGCAACATTTTCCGCGCGAGACGGACCATTATGTCATGCACGCCGAGATGACCATCAATGGCACGAGAGTTTGGATCGGCGACTCCACGCAGGGTGTATCGCCCGGCGATATGGTTTCGCTCTCCGTCCCGCTCGCCTCGCCGGAGGAGGTCCGCAAAGCCTTCGAGAAGTTGAGCGAGGGCGGGCAGACGCTCATGGAGCTCGCCCAAACGTTCTATAGCCCGCTGTTTGGGACGGTGAAAGACCGTTTCGGCGTCATCTGGCATCTGATCTGTCAGTAACCGGGCGACCGGGTCCTAATATTGCAAAAGACAACCGATCTCGAACGCCGTAAAACTATTGCGCCGGAATATCGTGAGATATTCCGGCGCAATAGTTTTGTCAACACCCTGTTGCGGCCACGTGCAGGGCTCCCGCGGCGGGGCAGGGAAGGTCACGGTGGCAAAGCCGTTCACATCGTAGCCGGCGACCCGGGGGCGCGTCCGGCTCCAGACAACGTTGCCCGCCGCATCGCTCACCGGCCCATAGCCGGTCGGAGCCACACCCCAGCCTGCGAGCTCCGAGGTGGGCCACCTGGTGGTGTTGAAGGCGACGTTTTGGCCGGTGAAAGCGCCCTGATCGAAGCGGCACATCCAAATCCGGTCGTCATCCTCCCACTCCCGCAGGGTCCGACTCTGGATCGCTATTTGCAGTAACTTCGATCGACGGCGCACTTGGGCCATTGGTTTTTTCTTTATGAAAAACCGGTTGCGCAGTTAAACGTTGATTTAAAAGCGTCATTTCGTGCGAAAGTTGGCGAAAGCAAGGCGGCCCGCAGACGGCGGTGGGCTGCCTCGAAAAGGTTGATCCCGATGCCGTCAGGCGAGAGCGTACCGACAAATGGTGGCAGCCCTCCGCTGGGGGCGGCTGCGGGCTGCCGGTCTTGCGCAGCAAGACCGAACGACATGCAACGACTTGCCGCTGGCCTTAAGTTGTGTTCATCGTTCAATGCCTGCCGAAGACCGCTAAGCGCGGGGCGAGGCACGACAAGGCAGATTTACTCTGTATAACCCCCCCCAACCTTCTATCGTACAACCTGCTTTATGACGATGTATGCAGCGAAATTGCCGAAATAGCATAATTTTTGTAACTTTGCGATCATAAAATCTACTTATCCATGCGCAGGATCATAGTTGTGTTGCTGTTGACGCTGCCTGCGGTCGCAGTACGGGCCCAGCCCAGGCAGTTGCAGGAGCATACCGCACGGGCGGTGGAGCTCTACCAGGCACAGAAATACCTCGCTGCCCGGGGCGAGTTGCAAAAGGCCCGCGAGAGTCTCGACTCGGACCCCCGTTGCGAACCCTACCGCGCCACGCTGGACTACTACGCCGCCATGTGCGCCGCCCAAAACGACGAGCGAGACGCCATGGCTCTGCTCGAGGAGTTTCTGGACGACCATCCCGGCTCGACATACTCCAACGACATACGTTTTGCCCTGGCCGGGCAGTTCTACCACCGCCATGAGTGGGCCAGAGCGCGCAACGAATACCTCGGTGTCAACCCCGTAGAGCTGGGGCGCGAGAGACAGGGGTGCTACTATTACTATCTGGGTTACTGTTACTTCGCGCTGGGGGAGATGGACTATGCCTACCGCCAGTTCGTGCAGTGTGTCGACGACGACACCTTCGGCGTCCATGCCCGTTATCACCTCAGTCATATCGAATACGCGAGGGGCAACTACACCGTATCGGCCGACTATTTACGCAGCATCGAGAGCAACGAACTCTACGCCAAAGTGGCCCCTTACTATCTGCTTCAGATCGAGTTTATGCTGGGCCATTACGACAATGTCGTCGCCAATGGCATCCGGATAGCAAACCCTCTTTCGAGCGAAAGAGCTGCCCGGGTCGCCCGTATGATGGCCGAGAGCTACTACCGTCTGGGCGACAACGACGGCACTCTGCGCAATATAGCCATCTATCGACAGTCGGGGGCCGAAATGGGGCGCGATGACTATTATCTGCTGGGCTTTGCCGAGTACAGGGGGGGCAACGTCGGCGCGGCGGCCGAGGCGTTGGCGCGGGTGGTCGGACCCGACGACAAATTGAGCCAGAACGCCAGCCATCTGTTGGGCGATTGCTATCTGCAACTGGGCGACAAACGCGCCGCCATGCAGTCGTTCTCGATAGCCGCCTCGGACGATGCGCCCGAGCCTGTGCGCGAGGATGCGCTCTACAACTACGGCAAGCTGGTCTATGAGCTGGGCGGGGGGCTGTTCAGCGAGGCGATCAATGTTCTGAGCCGCTACCTGCACGACTATCCGTCGGCTTCGCACGCCGCCCAGGCGAGGGAGTATCTGGCTGCGGCCTACTACAATTCGCACGACTACGCCGCCGCTTACGACCAGATCACCAAACTGCCCAATCCCGACAACAACATCAAGGCCGCCATTCAGAAGATCGCCTACTTCAGGGCGCTGGAGTGCTACAACCAGCGCGACTATGCCCGCACGCAGCAGTTGCTCGAGCAGTCGGCCTCCTATCGCATCAACCAGAAATACAACGCCCTGGCCACCTACTATCTGGGCGAGGTCTACTACAAACAGGAGCGCTATCAGGACGCGGCGACGCTGTTGCGCAACTATATCTCGGTGGCTCCCTCTTCGGAGCGCGAATATGCCATGGCGCACTACGCCTTGGGCTATTGCAACTACAACCTCGGCCGCTGGGACGACTCGCGGCAGTGGTTCGACCGCTTCCTCGCCGTATGGCCCGCCCCGGACAACTACCGCGCCGACGCTCTCAACCGTCTGGGCGACCTGCGGTGTCAGGCGCGCGACTTCAACGGCGCGGTGGCAAGTTACGAAAAGACCATTACGGTGGGTGTCGTCCCGGAGAGATATTACGCACAGTTCAATCGTGCGATGGCCTTCGGCTATGGAGGCCGCACCCAGCGCAAGATCGACGCCCTGAAGGATATAACCCTCGCCGGTCAGGGCCCGTATATTGATCAGGCGCAGTATGAGCTGGCGCGGGCGCTGATCGTGGCCGAGCGATTCCCGGATGCGATCGGCGCCCTGCGCAGCTTCATGGACGACTACCCTGGTTCGGTGCGCTATGTCGATGCGCTGGGCGACATGGGGCTGGCCCAGCTCAACACGGGCAACCGCGCGGAGGCTCTGCGCTACTACAAGTTGCTGGTCGAGAAGGCTCCCGCCTCGCCGCTGGCGCGGGAGGCCGTCGCCTCCATCCGCACCATCTACGTCGACATGGGCGACACGGACGCCTACTTTGCCTACGCCCGTCAGTCGGGGGTCGAGACCGACATGAGTGTCGTGCGGCGCGACTCGCTATCCTGGGAGGCGGCCCTGCGCGTATGGCAGCGCGACCAGAAGGACAAGGGCGCCGTGGCGATGCGAGGCTATCTGGACGCCTACCCCAAGGGGCAGCGCCGGGCCGAGGCGTTGTGCCGCTTGGGGCAGGCGCAGGCCGACATGGGCGATGAGAATGGCGCCGTGGCTTCGCTCGAGGAACTCTCGGCAATGTATGCCAACGACTTCACCGTCCGGGGGCTCGGCCTGCTGGCAGGATTGTACCTCAATAAAAAAGATTATCCCAACGCTGCGCGGTGTTACCTGCGCCTGACCGGTCTGGTCGACCGTCCCGAAGATCGCGACGCCGCGTGGGAGGGTTACCTCACCGCGGTGGCAGCTCAGGGCGACGATCGCGCTGTGGTCGCCGCGGCCGACAGGGCGCTGGCATCCCCACCCTCGGGCGAGAGGCTGCGCATCCGTGCCCTGTATGCCAGGGCCCGGGCGTGCGACGAACTTGGCGAGAAGACGATGGCCCTGGAGAGCTACACCGCCCTGTCGGCCTGGCCCCGTAGCGCCGAAGGGGCCGAGGCTTCCAGTCGGGTGATACGTGCGGCATTCGAGCGTGGCGACATGGCGCAGGTCAAACAGCGCACCCTCGCTCTGGCCGACTCTTCCACCCCGTATTCTTACTATCTGGCCGAGGCCTTCCTTACCCTTGGCGACATGTATGCCGCAGAGAATGACCGGTTTCAGGCCCGCGCCACCTATCAGAGCGTGGTCAACGGATATGCCATCCCCGACGACGGGATCATCGACCGGGCCAAAGAGCGGATCAAAAACATGAAATGAAGATGAAAACCCGACATACGGCAATTTTAGTTTTGGCCGCGAGCCCGTGGTGGGCCATGGCACAGCAGAATCGCAATGGGGCGATCTCCGAGCAAGTGGAGGTGACCAGGCAGTACAACTACGACCCTGATCGCAGTGTGCACAAGCTCGACGTGCAGCCGCAGATGATCGACACGACCACGATCAGGCCCGACTTCAGCTACTCGATCGAGCCGGCGCCCTACCTCGAGCCGTTCGAGGCGCCGACGCTCAGGCCGATGCGCGTCAATGCCGAGCGCTACCGCTATCTGACCCCCTATTATCTCAAAGTGGGGGCGGGGTGGCCGTGGAACGGGGTGCTGGACTTCTATATGGCCGATCGCAACGAGCAGGGCCTCTCGTATGGGGCCTCTCTCAACCACCTTGGGCAATATGACAGGGCCAGGACCGATCTTCCGGCCGATCTGGGAGGAGGATCGCGGCGGGCTTTCGATCTGCGCAACCGGGCGGGGGCATTTCTGGGCAAAGAGTTGGGCCGCTACGATCTGCGAGCGGAGATCGATGCCAATTATGACTTGTATGACAGCTATGGGCAGTTTGCCATCGACAGTCGACCGCTGACCGATTATGGAGCTTCGGACAAGCTCAACTACAAGGGGTTGAAGATCGACGTGGAGGGGGGCAACGACTTTTCCAACATGAGCTATTTCAACTTCCGCATGGGCGGGGGGCTCGACATGTTCACCGACCGGACCAACCTTTGGGAGAGCCACGTCGAGGCTTTCGCCCAGATCGGTAAGACCTTCGGGGAGATACACCACATCACCCTGGAGGGCGAATATTGCAACTATTTCAAGCGTAAGGACGAGCAATGTTTCACAGTCAGCCCCCTCTATACGACCCATTACGACAACTTGAACTTTCGTCTGGGGGCCAACATCGCCATCGAGCACGGCAAGACGTGGATATTCCCCGTCGTGTCGCTGAGCTGCGACATTGTCCACGGCTATTTAACCCCGTTCATCGATCTTGACGGTCGTTTTGAGCACGGCGACCTGAGGCGCACCGTACGGCTGAACCCTTATGTCGGCGACAATGTCGAGGTGGAGGACATGGGCGAGTACAACTTCAAGGGGGGCATCATGGGCAGCCTGAGCCAGCGACTCTCCTACAAGGTCTTTGCGGGGGTTAACTTCTACCGCGACATGAGTTTCTTTGCAGGCGACTACCGCGAAGGGTCCACTTCGCGCTTTATCGTGCTGACCGACAACTGCACAGCCTACACCCTCGGAGGAACGATCGACTACCGGGTTGCCGACCGCCTGCACCTGTGGGCCTCGGCCAACATCAACGCCTACCACATGGATCATTACAAAAAGGCGGGCGGATTGCCGCTGGGCAACATCGCCCTGGGCGGGCAGTGGAACTTTGCCCGCCGGTGGTCGGCCACGCTCTCGGGCGAAGTGATCGGCTCGCGCCACTTCTACTCGTGGGTCGACTCCGACCAGACGGTATGGATCAACAAGGTGGACCCCTGTTTCGATCTGAAGGCCAAGCTCGGCTGCCGCCTGTCGCGTTTTATCTCGCTGTGGGCCGAGGGCGACAACCTCTGCGGTTCGCGCCTCTACCCATGGAACCACTACCGCAGCGTGGGCGCCGCGTTCACCGCCGGAGCCACCATGTCGTTCTGAACGCGGTGGGGGAGTGTGTCGAATGTCGTCATCTCGAGAGAAGCCAGACTCTCGACCAACCCATTTGTCTTTCGGTCGTATCGGGAAATGTCGACGGCAAAACTTATCGACAATGCGATCTGTCAGATCGAATAATTTTTCTTATTTTCGTACCATATTGCGCAATTAAAAGGTTGGGTTAAAAGCATCATTCCTGAGTTAATTGAGATGTTTTGTCAGAGCAGAGACCTTAAGTTTTACCGTTGTCAAAAGTCTACTGAATCCGCTGCGCGCGGGGCGGTCCTTTTTTATAAAAAGGACCAAACGACGCCAAGCCGAGCGCAGAGTCGAGCTCGCTCGAACTCTCTGCCGAGGCGCGAAGGAGTAAGGCGAGCGTCTTTCTGCGAGCCAAAAATAGCCGCCTGAGCTGCGGGGCTACGTTGAGGTTGTTTAAACTTCTCCACTCTCGTTCTTTGCGGCTATTTCGACCTCTGCCTGCCTTGCCTCCTTGTCGCATAGCGGGAGCTATGCTCCGCGTCGTCAAGTTGTCAGAGGCCAAAATAGCTCACAAATAACTTCGGCGGAGAAGTCTAAGCAACCTCAGCACTATTGCTCACTACTCCTCGGGCTCCTTAACCCTCGTCGCTTAACGCTCGCAATCACGCGCTTCGTTTAACGCCTCCTCGCAACGGCGGCCGGGCTCCGCGATTTCTGAATAGTATGACGCTTTTTAACCAACATTTAAATAGCACGCCCTGCTATATCGATTAAACTTGAAAATAACTTAAATCCCAGATCGTTATGAAAAAGATTCTTATCTCCCTGACAATCATCGCGATGGTTATGAGCATCGGCCCTGTCGGCGCGCAGGGGCCGCAGCAACCTCAGCGTTTTCGCAACGAAGTGTCAGCCGGGGCCGGCGTGCTGAGCAACAGCGACATACTCAATTTCGCCACCAATGTCGTCATCTCGACCATCACCTTGACCGCCTACACCAGCCGCAACATGCACTGGACGGGCACTTTCCATGCCTCCTACAAGAACATGATCTCCAAACACAGCGCCATCGGAGGCACGTTGGCCTATTGCGGCAACACGGCCGACGCCTATGCGGGCAACACCATGAAGGGCCGCTTCCACAACAACTACTACACCATGGCCGCCGAGTATGATCTGCGTTACATCAACAAGCCGATCTTCAACCTCTACTCGACCATCGGCCTGGGGGCCACGATATATCACCTGAGCTACAAACCGCTGTCGGGCAGCGACAACGACGCATCGGCCACGTCGGGCACGATGGGCTATTTCGACTTTCAGCTCAGCCTGCTGGGCTTCAGGGTGGGCAACCGTTTCGGCGCTTTCGGCGAGTTGGGCGTGGGTTACAAGGGCATCCTGAACGGTGGGATTTTCATGAGGTTCTGATCTCCGGCCAAACGAATAAGGGGGTTGCATGCCATCGCATGCAACCCCCTTATTTGTTTGGGACCTACCCGGTCAGCCTTCGACCTCGATGGATACCTGCTCGGCGCGACCGTCGCGGATCGAGAACGCTTTGATCACCGGCTGCTCTTCGGCCAGCGAGAGGATGATGTAGCACAACTCGGGATCGTAGGCCAGGCGAATGTCCTCCCCGGAGGGCCGGGCGGGCGTCGCGGGGTGGCTGTGGAAGTTGGCGATGATGCGCTGGCCGCTCTGGCGGGCGCTCTTGAGCACGGCGAACTGCTCGCGCGGGTCGAAGGAGAAGTGCTCGGGGCTGGCGTCGACGTTGCGCATGGGGTAGAGCTCCGCCACGACGTTCCCCTCCCCGGTGAGCAATCCGCACGCCTCGTTGGGCAGCTCCTCGCGGGCCTGGGCGATGATGCGCTCGATGATCTCTCGCGGGATACGTATCATTGCTGGCGGGGGTTGAATTCGCACGCGGCCTGCTCTGACTCGTGCAGCTCGGTGATGGTCGGATGGGCGCCGCACACGGGGCAACGCTCACGGCGACGAACGTTCACAGTCTTGAAGTTCATCGACTTGGCGTTGAACGTGAGCAGACGGTCGGTCAGCAGTTCGCCCACTCCGGTGAGGAATTTGAGCGTCTCGGCGGCCTGTATCGTCCCGAGCATGCCGGCGATGGCCCCCAGCACGCCCGCCTGCGAACAGGTGGGCACGGCGTTGGGAGGCGGCGGAGAGCCGAACATGCAACGATAGCACGCCGTACCGGGCAGGTGGGTGAAGGTCTGCCCCTCGAAACGCAGTATCCCCCCGTGCGAGAAGGGTTTGCCGCCCATCACGCAGGCGTCGTTGATCAGGAACTTGACCGGGAAGTTGTCGGTGCCGTCCACTATGAAGTCGTAGTCCTTGATGATCTCCAGTGCGTTATCCTCGGTGAAAAATGCCTGGTGGGTGATCACCTTCACGTCGGGATTGATCTGCGCTATTTTGGCGCGCGCCGACTCGACCTTGGCCCGGCCCACATCGTCGGTGAAGTGGATCACTTGCCGCTGGAGGTTGCTCAGATCGACCACGTCGCCGTCGATGACCCCCAGCGTACCCACTCCGGCCGCAGCCAGATAGAGCAACGCCGGAGCCCCCAGACCGCCCGCGCCGATGACCAGCACCCGCCCCGCGGCGATCTTCTCCTGACCCTCCACCCCCACGTCCTGCAACAGGATGTGGCGGCTGTAACGTTCGATCTGTTGGTCGGTCAGGTTCATCGTGCGCCTCCTCCCATGAAATAGAGAAAGTCCACCTGGTCGCCGTCTTTGATGACAGTCGAGCCGAAGGCCTCCCGGTCGATAAATTCGCCGTTCACCTGCACCGAAACCATGTCGGGCTGCAGTACTTTGTTGATGGCAATGAGTTCGGTCAGAGCGATCGGCGTGGCGATCTGCTGGTCGTTGTCGTTGACTTTGATATTTCCCATGATGTGGATGTCTGTTTGGGGTGCAAAGGTAAGCTTTTTGCGCGAGTTTTTCAAAAAAATCCATCGTCGAATGGAGTTCCTAACTTTAACCGCACAAAGAGTTAAGATAAATCGTATAATCTTAACTTTGAGAAATGGGGACAAAGAGACAGTATGATCGTTCGTTCAAGGAGTGGGGAAATAATCTGTAGTGGAAGGATGATTTTTGAAAATGTAAAATGTTGTATATAATTATCTTACAAGAAGCATGCGCCAGAGGAAATGTAGCCAGGAGAGAATGCCGGGCAAGTCGCCAGTGTCGAATCTTCCGCCGCCTGAAAGACGAGCGCAACCGTTTGTTATAACTCGCCCGGAGAGTTATCTTTCCGCTATGGTGCGTCCGGGATTTGCCAGCAGTTTTTGCCAGTAGAGACAGGTTTCGCTTTTCGCCCCGTCGGGTTTGAGCAGCCAGAATCCGCGCAGCTCTTCATGGTCGAACACGCGGTCGGTATCCTTTTTGGCTGTTTTATCGACCGGTTCGTTGCAGTAGAGTTCCCAGTCGATCACCAAAGGTACATCGAGGGCGAGAATGACCCCGAAGAACTTATCCCATGATTCGACCACATTCGGAATCATTCTTTCCTGAAATCCCACTTCGCCGATAATCACTCGCCGTTCGCTTTTCATATAAGGCGTAGGGTGCATCTGCGCACGCAGATATTCAATGCCACGGTAAAGTTTGCGCATATCTTGCAACCCTTCGTAACACGACCACGATACCATATCGACCTCCATGTTGGGCAACACGTCCGATGCGATGCCTGTGACGCCGTCCATCGATTCGGTGACCCGGTTGGCCTCTACGGCATAAAATATTTTCGCCCGGCTGTTCGGAACGGCGGTTCGCGCGTCTGTTACGCCCTTTTGCCGCGCCGTGAACCAGGCGGTCATATCGGCAGCCCGTCTTTCGCGTTGCGGAGTCGGCACAGACATCCATTCGGCACGCTTGGTGCCCAGCCCGCGAAGTATCCAGTCTCCTTCCCAGTTTTTGAGTATGAACGTTACTTCGCGGTTATAGTAGCTGGTCAGCAGGTATTTACATATCGAGAACATTTCGTCGTAAGCATCCCGGAAATTGGGCGACGCGGATCCGTGCTCATTACCGAACTTGCCCGCATTGAGTACGATGCATTCCTGCCCGCAATCGAACGCCTGTACGAAATAGGGATGGGAAAGCACGTCCACATACAAGGCTGTGGGCGGAAGTTGCCAGTCGGAGTTGTACATATAACCCTTGATCTCCCCGTGTTTGCCGGGTAGCGACAGAAAATACTTGGTTGTCGTGAAACCCAGTTCCTCTATTTTCCGACTTCCCTCGATCAGGAATGGTTCTTTGGTCAAAAAATATTTGCCACCCATATGAGTTACTCCCAGGCGTTTCCGTATATCGGTCGGGATGATTCCTCCCCTCAGCGGACGGTGCTTGTCAACGAGGCTGTCGATCTGGTGGTCGGACGGTGTGGCGGCACGGCCTAACAGACCTAACGCACATAACGCTACGATGGATGCGAAATTCCTGCAATTCATATAAGATAAGCTATTTGTCTTCGAGATGCTTGAACGGGGTCGATAAGGTTTATACGCAAGTCGTCGAGCACTGCTCTGTAAGTCGGCTGTTGCCCGGTACCCAAAATTACGGAATTATTTTGAAACGGCTGCAAGCACATAATCTGTCCGGCAGCCAACTTATGCGAAACGCCCTGAGGGGGCTTCATGCCGGAATGCGATTCAAGACATTAGTTTCAAATGACTTAACGACTTTGCAGTCAGCTGAAGTTAAAATGCGCGACAGGTCTCAATAAAAAAATGTATTTTGCGAAAGAAATGCGGCGGTAATATCTCCGCAGACATTTCGCTTTGTGTCAACCCGCCCTAAACCTAAATACGAAATAAGATCTTCCACCGCAAGCGGTGTCCGGGATGGGAAAAAAGTTGTGGCCTCTGAGAAGTGCATCAATAAATACATAATTTATGGGAAACGGAACGAAGCGCAATTATGCCGTTATCATAGCGGCAACCATATCGCTATCATGCGTATTCGCCGCACACGGCACGAAATCCGGCAAACCGGAATTGGTTAAATACCAGTCCTGCAACGGTCTCGTCCTTACCGGATACCAGGGTTGGTTCAATACGCCCGATGACGGTGCGGGGCTTGGATGGAAACATTATCAGAAATCCGGAAAGTTTCAGCCCGGATACTGTACGATAGACCTGTGGCCCGACGTTTCTGATTACCCGAAAACATACCCTTCGCCATTCGTACACGCCGACGGCAGGCCAGCGCACGTATTCAGCTCGCACGACGAATCGACCATCGACCTCCATTTCAACTGGATGAAACAATACGGTATCGACGGGGCGTTCATGCAGAGATTCCTGACCTCGATACGTAACCCCAGACACCTCGAAAATAGCGACCATATATTGATGCACGCCCTTGATGCGGCCGAAAAATATGGACGCGGCATATGCGTCATGTACGATCTGTCGGGAATGCAGGCGGGAGAAGAAAGAATCGTGATCGAGGACTGGAAAAGGCTGACGAGAGAGGCGAACTGCATAACGTCGCGAAAGGACAACCACTATATACACCATAACGGTAAGCCGCTCGTAGGTGTCTGGGGCGTAGGTTTCAGCAATGGCCGCGCTTACAATTTCGACCACATTGAACGGATCGTCGATTTTCTGCTGGACGAAGGTTGCGGCATCCTGCTCGGAGTTCCTGCCCGCTGGCGCACGCTTACCGGTGACGCCCTCGGAGATGTCCGCCTGCACGAAATGATCCGCAAATGCGACATCGTCCTTCCGTGGTTGGTGGGCCGTTTCAACATGACGAGTTACGCCCGTTTCCAGCAAGAGATCGTACAGGACATCGAGTGGTGCGATAAAAACGGCGTCGATTATTTGCCCGTGCTTTACCCGGGGTTCAGTTGGCATAACCTTCAGCAGGGAGCGGCCCCGTCGGACGCTATTCCGCGTTTGGGCGGCCGGTTCTTCTGGGCACAGGCCGCAGGCGCCGTACAAGCCGGTGCGAAGAGTTTCTACCTCGCCATGTTTGACGAAATAGACGAAGGTACGGCGTTCTTCAAATGTACGAATGATCCGCCGGTTGGCCTAAGTCCATTCGTATCTTACGAGGGTCTCCCTACTGACCATTATCTGTGGCTTGCCGGACAGGCGGCGCTCATGCTACGCGGCGAAAAACCCGTTTCGACTGAACTGCCCGCGAGAAAATAAAAAACGACAAACTCTTAATCTTCGCTGCCGTAATATTCGGGGCGTGTTCCGGTGTTCCCGATAACGTCCGATGCAGGGAAACGCGGGACATGCAAAAATACAGATAAAAACAATCATGCTGTTTTTGTAATCACATGATTTTAAGCGCTGAATAATGAAATAACGTCGTGTTGAATATAAAGAATAATCAAGTGTAAAACACCAGTATGGCGCCTCCCTCTTTTGGAGATGTATTTTATTAGGTATAAATTTGTTTTACTTTATTCCCAATATGATCAAGCCTTGAAAAAATCATTGTTCGCAATCCTCATCATTTCTGGTCTTTGCGGCCTGTGGTGTCGCCAATCCCGATTGTCCGGCAGGTAAAATTCCCTGCCTTGCGCGGCGCGCACAGATCGGAACCGGTTGGAATTTCAGATAAACCCCATTATAATTTTATGAAAAAAATAATCTTGTCTCTTTTGCTTGTTACTTTGGTTCTATTCTGTAATGCCAAGGTGCGTATGTCGGGTATTTTCGGCGACAACATGGTGCTTCAGCAGCACACGACGGCCCGACTCTGGGGGTGGGCCGACCCGGGTAAAACAGTAACGGTCGTTCCCTCGTGGAGTGGCCGGGAGGTTGCCGCCAAAGCGGACGGGACTGGTAAATGGAGTCTTACGGTCGATACTCCGGCAGGCGAGATAGGTAAAGCACACACTATCGAGATCAGCGATGGAGAAAAACTAATCCTCTCGAACGTCTATATCGGTGAGATCTGGATTTGCTCGGGCCAGTCGAACATGCAGATCGCGCTCCGTACCATACGTACTTCCGATTCGGAGTATACCCTGCATCCTATACTGACCTCGGGCAATTACCGCGACCGGATTCGGTTTGCCACCATTCCCCTGAACGCTTCCGAAACCCCTGTCGACAACATCGAAACCAAATGGGTGGAGTGTACGCCCCTTACGGCCCCGAATTTCAGCTGTACCGCTTTCTTTTTCGCACGCTACCTTTCGGATGCATTGCGCGTACCGGTGGGGATCGTGTCCTGTGCTTGGGGCGGCGCGCGCATCGAGTCCTTTATGGATGAGGCAAGCCTGAAAAAAATTCCCGGAGTGGATATTGCCCAGATGGCGGCCGACGCCAAAAACAAGCCTAACCGTATGCCCTGCAATATCTACAACGGCATGATAAGCGCCATAAAAGGATACACCGCTCGCGGGTTTCTCTGGTACCAAGGCGAGTCGAACCGCCACAGCCACACCACCTATGCCGAAATGACACAGCGCATGGTGGAGCTTTGGCGAAGCGACTGGGGCGATAGCGAAGCGAAAATGCCTTTCTACTACGTGCAGATAGCCCCCTACGATTATCCGGGCGAAGGCGAGAAGTCTGCCTCAATACCTCTGTTGGTAGAGGCGCAGGTCAAGGCGCTTAGCCTGATCCCCAACAGCGGTCTGGCGGGAACCACCGACCTGGGTGACCGTTTACAAATACACCCCATGAAAAAAGAGCCGGTCGGCTTTCGTCTTTTCACTTTGGCAATGGCGGGCACTTATGGGGTCAAATACATAACCCCCACAGGCCCTGTCTGCAAATCGTTCACCCTTGAGGGGGACAAGGCGACAATCATGTTCGAGAATGCACCTGCCGGGTTTATGCCCGATGCGCAGAGCATCCGCGGTTTCGAGGTGGCGGGTGACGATAAGGTATTCCATCCCGCAGACAAGATCCGCTTCTCCAAGGACAGGAAATCGATTACGGTCGGTTGCTCGAAAGTGGCGAAGGTGGCCTCGGTGCGCTATGCTTACAACAACGTCCCCGACGCCAACCTGTCGAATACCTATGGCCTGCCGGCTTTCCCGTTCCGCACTGACACATGGGAATTGCAGGGTAAGATCATCGAATAATTTAAGCGTCTGTTTAAAATATAATCGACATGGATAGTAAATTAATTATGCTTCCCGCGCTGGCCCTGGCTTCCGTGGCGGCCATGGGACAGAAAAAAGACAATAAGGCCCCGCAGAGACCAAACGTGATCTTCTTCATGTGTGACCAGATGAGCGCGATGGCCCTGCCGCAGTACGGCAACGATTTTCTGAAAACACCCAACATCGACCGATTGGCCCGCGAAGGGGTTACGTTCATGAACTCGATCTGCGTGGTGCCTTTCAGTTCTCCGTCCCGGGCA
Source organism: Bacteroidia bacterium (assembly GCA_025999315.1). Lineage (GTDB taxonomy): Bacteria > Bacteroidota > Bacteroidia > Bacteroidales > Rikenellaceae > JAIRQC01. The sequence goes on from BNXD01000013.1 coordinate 14,871, forward strand.
TCGTTCCTTACGGGGCTTTACCCCAACACGCACGGTATAATCAGCAATGTCGACCGCAAGGTGGATTCGGGCTTGGACCCGAAATTTCCCTCGACGGAGATGGTCCTCGATCATGCTGGGTATGAAACGGCCTTTTTCGGCAAGTGGCACATGGGCGATATCTCCACATACCCCTGTTACGTAGGCAAGCCGAACGAAGCCGATGCCTACGTTAGATATTCACAGATACGGGAGGCAATGAATCCCGCGGCCGCCTCCGCCCGTAAAGGCGAAGTGCTGGCCAGCGCCAAAGCCTATCATGGATTCGGCTTCTACCAGACGGAGTACATGTATGAAAAAGCGCGTAATGGCAAGCCGGAATATAAGGGAGAACTCTCTTCGATCGGGCGTAAAGGCGTTCCCGTGGAAGCCGACGGCTTTACACTGACGGTCATGGACGGGATAGATTTCATCAAGGCTAAACGGAATAAACCATTCATGGCCACGATCTCCATATCGCCGCCCCATGCGCCGTTCGCCGCATCGAATCCCTTTTACGACATGGTCGATCCGGCCAAAATACCGCTTTCTCCCACGGCATACGATAAGGATACGTACTACAACAACAACCGCAACTACATCTTAGGACAATATTTGGGTGAAGAGGGGACGCGAGAGAAGATGCGTTGTTACTATGCGGAAATACTTTTCGTGGACGAGATGCTTGGGCGGGTGCTCAAGGCGTTGGATGACAGTGGTCTGGCCGACAATACGATCGTCCTGTTCACCTCCGACCACGGCGATCCTCTTAGCAGTCACGGGTTCCTGTATGGCAAGACCATCGACGGTTTCATAGAGGAATTGGTTCGCACACCTGCCTTAATCAGGTTGCCGGGAAAAGCCAATGCCGGCAAAAAGATACGGGCGCACTTCAACACCGTGGACGTGGCTCCCACGCTGCTCGACTACGCGGGTCAGCCGATCCCGGAAACCATGCAGGGCCGCAGTTTCAAGCCGATTATCGAAGGCCGGGAGAAGGACAACACCGGTTTCGGTTATACGATGCGCCTTTTCGCGCGCCATATCCGCGGCGAGGTGGACGGCAAAATATATTCCTACTCCAAGGTCTTCACAGGCTTCGATGAGAAAAAAGTGCGCGAGGAACTTTATAACGTCACCGACGACAGGTACCAGCAGAAAGATCTGATCGGGGATCCCCAATATGCTTCGGTAGCGGCTGTGATGAAGACCGAATTCAACAAGTTCGCGGATCGCAACGGCGACTACCATATCGAAGACTTTCCCTCGAAAGGAGCTTATAACATGGGGAATTTCAATAAGCCGGCCAAGGCCGGCACGGCCCCTGTGAAGAAGGGTGCGGCAACGGCGCCCGGGAAAAAAAAGGCGGCAGCGACAGCCATGTAATCTGAAATGTAACACAAACAACCTTTGATGGAGATGAAAAGGATATTCTTATTTGTTACCGTCGCCCTTGTATCTTTCACTGCGGCGGCACAGAAGACAACATCCGGCAAACCGGTTTACGATTACAGTGCGTACGAAAAGAAGGAGATCGGTAAAGACGGGGTAACCATGCCTTACCGCATCCTTATGCCTGAGAACATGAAAAGGGGGGCTAAATATCCCCTCTTCCTTGTGATGCACGGCATGGGATTGCGTGGGACGGACAACGCACGCCAACTGGCGCGCGGCGCTCACCTTTTCGTAGAGCCTGAGAACCGGGTAAAATATCCGTGCATAGCGCTCTATCCGCAGACTCCCCAAACCAGCGCGTTCGTGGAGAGCGCAGACAAGCAAGCATCGGCCCAACGTTGGAGCCACCTGCTGGACGAAGGCAGTACGATGACGCTGGAGCTGTCGGATTATGGTAAACTGGTCATGAACATCATCAACGGCCTGATCGGACAGGGGATCGTGGACACCAACCGTATTTACATCGCAGGGTCGTCCATGGGCGGTTATTCCACTTACACGTTCCTTGCCGCTTATCCCGATCTGTTCGCCGCGGCCGCTCCGATGGCCGGAGGACTGGATCTGCGTACCGTAGACCGATGGGCAGGCAAAGTTCCGATATGGATATTCCATGGCTCCGAGGACCCCGCCGTATCGGTGGAATTCTCGCGACGTGTCGTGGCCAGACTCAAGGAGAACGGCGTAACCGACTACCGTTACAGCGAATATTCCGGCATGGCGCACGGCATCTGGGATCGCTCTTTTGCCGAGCCAGACTTTCTGGAGTGGTTCTTTTCCCACTCTAAAACCGGTACAAAAACAACGCTCCGGTAAATTGGGCAAAAGTTGCCTAAATAACAAGATGATTTCAGGCGCCCGAAGCAAACGATAACGGTAAAATGGTATGACAAAACCTATGGTATTGACCCTGATGGCTACTGCGGCACTGACCGCCACCCGGGGAGCGGAGAAAAAAAACATCCTGCTTATCATGGCCGATGACATGGGCGCGATGGAGTTGGGCTGTTATGGCAGCAAACTCAACCTGACGCCGAATTTCGACCGGCTGGCGCAAAGCGGCGTTATGTTCCAGACGTTTTTTGCCACGCCTGTATCGACCCCTTCGCGCGTGGCGCTTATGACCGGAAAATACGGCCCGCACACCGGTCACCTGAATATGTCCGACCAGGCCGGGGGAAAAGGCAGGTACGACCTTTCGAGGGATGAATACACCTTCGGGCAGATGTTCAAGGATGCCGGGTATATTACGGCCATGGCCGGCAAATGGCAGCTTTCCGGCCGCGGCGAAACGCTGATCTTCGAGTGCGGCTACGACGAGTACGCGGCATGGATATACACGGGTAATCTGCCGAAAGGCGAGCCATACAAAGGAGGATATTACCCGCCCGTAAAACAACAGGTTACTTCGCGTTACTGGCATCCGGGAATCATGATCAACGGTAAGCACATAGCCACTACGGAAAGCGACTATGGGCCCGATATCTATTCGAGATTCATCATGGATTTCATCAAAAAGAGCGCCGCGCAGGATAAGCCGTTCTTTGCCTATTACCCCATGACTTTGGTTCATTCGCCCTGGGTGGGCACTCCCGACCATCCCGACGTTAAGGACAACTCGCCCGAGGCGTTCAAGGCCAATGTCGAGTATTGCGACAAGATCATTGGACGGATCATCAAAACACTGGAAGAAGCGGGTGTGCGTGAAAATACCCTGGTCATATTTATCGGAGACAACGGAACCGAGACCTGGGGTAAGCAGACAGTTACCGAATGGGGCCCGCGCACGCCATGTCTGATCAGTTGTCCGGGAACCATCGGGGCGGGGATCGTGAACGGCGAACCGATGGACATTCCCGATATATTGGCGACAATGGTCGATTATGCCGGATTCAGGCCGAAGAACATCGCCGAACTTGACGGCAAAAGCCTCATGCCGCTACTGGAGGGCAAATGCGACACACACAAGCCTTTCGCTGTGAGCTATTACGGCCAGTACCGCGTGATCAGGGACAGGGAATGGGTGTTGGAAAGCAACATGGACGGCTCGTTCGGCGAACTCTACCATTGCGGCTCCGACCGCGGCGGATTGGCTTACCGTCGCGTAACGGATTTTTCGCAGCCGGAAGCCAGGGCCGCCCGGGAACGTTTTGAGAACTACATCCGAGAGTGCCTGAGCGCGTCGATGAGCGATCAGGACAAGGCGACGTTCACCGGATTCGTGACCAAAAAGAAAACACAGCTTATAAGGAATCTCAACAGCAGATATAAAGGTGCGTATATAGATTCCAACAAAGAGGATTAGATAAGATTATGAAAAAAATACTGTTCCTTTTCATCTTTTCCGCATGTTGCCTGTCGGGCGCCGATGCAAAAGTCGCGAGCCCGGTCGGTATCTTCGATCTGGAGTACACGTTCGACTACGACTATTCGAATCCCGCGCAACTTATGCGCGTGTGGGACGACTGCCACGCGGTAGCGACCTTGCAGGGTATAGTCAACCGCGACACCCCGCGTCTGTATATTCACTACATAAAGATCGGTAAACCGGAAAAGAGCGTGGACCGATACTGGTGGGATCAATACAGTCGGGAAGGCGCGTGGCTCGACGGATGCAAAACGGTGACCTACAAAACGATCGAAGAGTTGATAACCGCATACTGCGATCATATCGACGGAGTTGTCCTTTACGACTCCGACGTGGCCTCGACGAGCAATATAGCCTCATCGATTGCGGGCATAGAGAACCTTATCGCGTTGCGTTACGATACCGATCCGGGATCGCTTTACACGCGCCTGGTGGTCAAAGGGCCTAAATTACCGGTAAAGGTGAGGCTGATCAATAAGGACGGCAGCCCGATGTTCACCGGCAAAGGCATGATCCCCGGCACGAACCGCAAATCGACGACATCCATAAAATGCGACCCCTACATATGGTTCATTGAGAACTATATGAAAAAAGGAAAGTGCTGCACCGATTTCGCCGGATACTACATCGACCAAAAGTGGCGCGAGAACAAAGGCGCCAACAAAAGCCAGCATACGCTGACCAACCACGATTTTTTTGTAAGCCGGAAGTCGTTTTTCTACGATCTTTCCCCATTTGAGGATACGGCCGCCTCGGACGATCCGACGCAACCGCCCGGTACGGACTATGCCGTCTACAAGGAGTTGCTGCAACTGGCCTATAACCAGAACGGAGGCAAAAAATTCCTCCATGTGGGAGGTTACCCTCCTTGGTTCGCCAAATACCCGGGCAAGGCGGAGCCGGCTACAATACGCATTTTTGGAGCGTATAACGCCATTCTGGACGCCGATGCTCCGGGTATAGCCGCGGTGGCCAACTGTTCGTTCTGGCAGCATTTCAAGACCGATGAAAGTTATCCGCAGCAATGGATCTCTCGCGAAGAGCTTAAAAAAAGGGGCCTGTTAACGGAGGACGGTAAGGTCGATTTCAAAAACCGCGATTTTATCATATTCTACGTGGGGTGTTACGACAATCCGGCGTGGACATCGCGCAACACGCTTACGTTGTGGGACGACCCGAACCGCGGTAAACTCCCTCTGATGTGGTGCGTAACGCCGATCATCGAACAGCGCGCGCCTCATGTGCTCCATTACTGGCGGCACAGCGCTTCGCCCAACGACTACTTTGCCGCCGGTGACAACGGTGCAGGATACACTTCGGTCGGCCAACTTCAGGAGCCGAGGTTTTCGGGACTTCCCGATGGATGCCAGGCGTGGGAGGATCACAACAAGCCCTATTACGAAAAATGGGGACTGTCCGTTACAGGATTCATCATTAACACTTTCGCTCCGCCGATGGGCGACAGGCTGCTTGATGCTTTCCAGGGTTTCAGCTACAATGGTATCGTTCCCAATGGCGACGAAATGACACTGGCAAGGCTTTACAAGGGAATGCCGATGCTCAAATCGGTAGCCTCGCTGACCAACACCAAAATGACGTTGGACGAAGCCGCCCAGGTGGTTGTGAGGAGCGTCAAGAACCGGCAGCCGTTCCATTTTCACTGGTATCGGGCGATCAACATGAGCCCGACATGGTACGTGGAACTGATGGAGAGAGTGCACAAGCTGAATCCGGATATCATGCTGTTGGATGCGCCCGCCTATTTTGAATTGCTGCGTATATGGCTGGAACAGAATCCGAACGCCTTTTCGTCCCCGGGACAATAAGCCGCAAAACAACGGAACGGCTCCGGCATTTTTTTGTAATACCGCAACCGCTCTAAAAAGTAAGTTGCGTTTTTGGCGCCGTTGCCAGGTAAACAAAAACCCCGAAAGTTGGATAAAAACAACTTTCGGGGTTTTCTGTCAATAGCGCCGACCGGAATTCTTAGAGTCTGTTTGAAAATATTAAATTTAATGTGCTATATTCGAGTTGTTTAAGCTTTTATATTTCGGGAACTTTCTTTTCTCTTTTCCGCGCTTTTGCCCTGCCGCTTCCCCCTTACATAGCCCGCTATGCGCGGGATAGCGGCAGGACAAAATCATCGAACAACAGATCGGAAATTTCTCCGAAATATTTTTAAACAGTTTCTTAATAACCGAATCCTTTTATGCCGACCTGTTCCCGATCCAGACGATAGGTGTTCATCGGTTCTGTATCCTTATATTTGACCTGAAGCTCTTTGAGTTTGGTTTTCAGACCGGCGATCACGTTTTTGTATTTCGGATCATCGATCAGGTTGTTCATCTCCTGCGGATCGTTCTTCAGGTCGAACAACTCCCATGTATCGATATTGTAATAGAAATGGATCAACTTGTAACGCTCGTCGCGGATGCCGAAATGACGCTTGACGGCATGAGGCAGGGGGAATTCGTAATAGTGATAGTAGAGTGCGTTGCGGATCTTTTGCTTTTTGCCCGAGAGGATCGGGCGCAGCGATTCACCCTGCATCTGTTCGGGTACCTCGACTCCGGCAAGGTCGAGGAACGTAGGGGCGAAGTCGATGTTCTGAACAAGTGAACGATTCTCAACGCCCCCCTTTTTGATGAGCGGGGGATAGTGGATCATAAGCGGCGCACGGAATGACTCCTCGTACATGAAGCGCTTGTCGAACCAGCCGTGTTCGCCCATGTAGAATCCTTGGTCGGCGGTGTAGACCACGATCGTGTTCTCCCAAAGGCCGTTCTTCTCCAGATAGTCGATCATAAGACCTACGTTGTCGTCCACCGAGGAGATCACCTTCAGGTAGTCGCGCATATAACGCTGGTATTTCCACTCCGCAAGTTCCTTTCCCTGCAGGTTGCGGGCCGTGAAATCCTGCTGTATCCGGCCGTACACCCTGTCGAAAGCCGCCCTTTGTTCCGGGGTCATGCGGCTTAGCTCCGCTTTCTCGAGGTTTTCGCTCGCACCCGGGATTCCCAGCATCTTCGTGTCCCATTCGAGCGTCATATCCTTATCGATGCTCATTTTCTGCTCGGCGGCGGCCCGGCGTCCCCGATAGTCGTCATAGAAAGTGGCGGGCAGGGGGAAGGTCGCATCTTCGTACATATCCATCTTTTGGGGCGCGGGCATCCAGTTGCGGTGCGGGGCCTTGAAGTGCATCATCAGGCAGAACGGTTTGGAATCGTCGCGCCCGTCGAGCCACTCTACGCTTTTGCGCAGCGTAAGGTCGGTGGCATATTCGCCCTTGTATGTCTTTTTGCCGTCCGGTTCGATCATGTCGGGGCCGTAATATGATCCCTGGCCCGTGTGGATGCAATAGTGATCAAATCCGGTCGGAGTGCTTACCAGATGCCACTTGCCGATAATAGCTGTCTGATAACCGGCGGACTGCAACAGTTTTGGGAAGGTCGTCTGCGAGCCATCGAATACGCTTTTCCCTCCGTTGTCGTAGAAACCGTTCATGTGACTGTGCATGCCCGTCAGGACGATCGCACGGCAGGGGCCGCTGATCGAGTTCCCGACGTAGCTGTTCCTGAAAAGCATCCCCGATTGTGCAATCCGGTCGATATTCGGGGTCTGGTTCAGCCCGTGACCGTAAGCGCCAATGGTTTGGTACGAATGGTCGTCGGACATGATAAAAAGGATGTTGGGGCGCTTGGTCTCGGTCTTTTTATTCTGTGCGGCCATGTCGACAGGCAACAGGGATGCTAAAAGCGAAGCGGACGAGATAAAAATTTTACTTTCTGTCATTTCTCCTCGGGTTATTGGTGATGTTTATTTGCGCGTATGCTCGAAAAACCACTTCATGTATTCGGGTTCGGCAAACGCCTTGTCCCAACTGTTATGGCCGGTGTTCTTGTATAAGGTGTATCTGTAATCACTATATCCCGACGCTTTCAATTTGTCGACGATCACCTTGTTCGCATCGAGGGTAGGTTGGCGGTCTTTGTCGCCGTGCAATATCCAGATGGGCACTTTGCCGAACCACGGGCCTATGTCTTTCGGATTCATCGAACTGGCGATAGGGGCCGCAGCAGCGAACATGTCGGGATAGGCCGAGATGAACTGGAATGTGGAGAAACCTCCCATCGAAGCCCCGCTGATATATATGCGCTTCGGATCGGCAACGCCCCGGTCGATAAGCTCGCGCAAAATATCCATGACCATTGCTCCGTATGGTGAAATTTTGATTGTTACCTTGGATTTGTCCTCTATCTTCGAGTAGCTGGCAAATGTGCCTACTGTTTGCTCCCCACCGTCGTAAACGTAAAAGAACGAACCCGTCGGACCTTCGGGAACCTGGGGGTAAATCGCGATACAGGGATATTGGCTTCGGTTCTCTTCATTCACGAAGAGGTGTGCTCCGCGGTCGAGCTGCGACCGATTGTCGGTGCCGCGTTTACCCAATCCGTGAAGGAACAGGAACAGCGGATATTTCTTGCCCGGCTTCATGTTTTCGGGGTAGAGGATGCGGTAAGGCAGCGTGTATCCATCCTTCTGGCGTTCTTTCGCCTGGAAAAGTGAGAAATCGGCGTTTTTAGCATTATTTTCCTGCGCCTGGGTCATCAGGCACGATGCCGCAAGAATCAATGTTACAATTACTCGGTTCATATTTTTAGTTGTTTTTTTTAGTTGGGTTTCTTTTTGCAGGCTCGTCATTGCGGAAGTTTCCCGTCGTGACCAGCCCCTTGTCGGGCAGGTCCTTGATGTGGCGCTCCCCGGTACGGTCGGCGTAGCGGTTGAATTCGTCCATCATGCGCACTTTGATCTTGGCATAGGCCGGATCGTCCACCACATTCTTCATTTGCCAGGGGTCGGCGTTGAGGTCGAAAAGCTGCTCATACGAGGTTTTTGCCTTGATGTTGAACATCTTGGAGTAAATATACGTATTGCCGTCGATCTCGCCGCGGATGCAACGCGCCTCTTGGCGCATGCTCACGGCAAACCCCAACTCGTCTTTCTCCTTGCCTTCGATCAGGGAACGGAAACTGCGGCCCTGGGTCGCAAAAGAGTTGACGCCCGCATAGTCGCGCATCGTCGGGGCGAGATCGACCGAGCTGAAGGATGCCCTCAGTTTTTTACCGGCGGGAATCACTCCCGGCAGACGCATAATGGTCGGCACACGCAACTGTTCTTCGAGGAAATCGGGAATGGTTTTGCCGAAAAGCATCCCTTGGGTATTGAGCGGGTCGCCGTGGTCGGAGATGAAGACCACCAGGGTATTGTCGACAAGTCCACAGTCGTCCAGCTTCGTCAGTATGCGGCCGATCATGTCGTCTATGAAAGTCACCATGGCATAGTAGCAGCGCATCTTTTCACGTGTGCCCTCTTCGCCTATATACTGGCCGACTTTGTAAACCTTGCTGTCCAAATAACGTTCGGGATGGATATAGGCCGAGGGGGGGAAGGGAATCCTGGCCGGGTCGACGCGGCTGTACCACGGATCGGGAATGGCGAAATCGGGATGCGGCGGGCCTAACGAGATGGTCACCATAAAAGGCTTTTTCTTATTGGCTTCGATGAAATCGGTACCGTCCTTTGTTACCAGCGTCCAATTGTAAAGTTCCGGCGGTGTGCCCAGGCGCCCGAACGAACCGATATCCTTTTTCATGTCGACCGGGCCGTTTTCCCATTTGTCGCGGACAAATGCGGTCTGGTAAAAGCCGTAGCCCTGTTCGGCTTTGGCGTTTGCCAGGACTTCTCCATTGTGTGGCTGGGCGGGAACAGGATTGTTGGCTGCCCGCATGGCGGCAAACTCCTCGAAATAGCTTCGGTCGTAGATGTCGCGGGCATTTTTCTTGTTGGCATAGCAGGGCCACGAGTTCAGCGGGCCGAGATGCCACTTGCCGAAGTGCCCCGTGACGTATCCGCGATTGAAAAGAATATCTTCGGTGATGGTTTTATTTACATCCAGCGGGCCGTTTCCTTTGCCCGGTTCCACATTTGTGATGATGCCCGTGGAATTGGGATAGAGACCCGTAACGAGCGAAGCCCTGGTGGGCGAACTGAAAGGAGCTACGCACACCGAATTGTCGAACGTCACCCCCTCGCGCACCAGGCGCTGCATATTGGGGGTTTCGATGGTGTTGTTGCCGTAGATCGGCAGGGCGCGGGCGCTCATCTGGTCGGATATGATAAGCACTACGTTGAGCGGCTTTGCGGCGGCCGGTTTGGCTGCCTTCTTCTGCCCGTATGCCGCCACCGAGGCGAGTGCCAGCGATGGAATGAGGATAAGGTTTTTTTGCATGATGAATATATTTTTATTTGACTATTATACGCTTGCCGACATCAGTCGCTTTGGGATGCCCAATCCGGGTGAGATATCCGGCAAGTTTCTTTTGCAATTCCTCCGCACGGGCCTTGTATTCCCTTTTGGCCGGATTGGTTCCGAGCAGGTTGATCATTTCATAAGGATCTTTCTTCAGGTCGAACAGCGCGTCGCACCGGCCCGAATCGTCGGCGTAGGATAGCATCAGTTTCCATCTGCTGGTGGTTATCATGATGTTCGGGACATTTTTGGCTGCGGACGTCCATTCCGAAATGGCGAAATCGTCCCGGGGCCGTCCGCTGCGGATCAACCCCATGAGCGAGGGGCAATCGGCAACCTCGTCTTTAATGCCCGTCAGTTCCATCAGGGTGGGGTAGATGCCCAGCAACGAAATGGGCGTGTCGATCACCCTGCCCGCGGGTATGGTTCCCGGATAGCGGATGATGAGCGGTACGCGCACCGATTCTTCGAGGAAGACGTTCTTCTCACGCATGCCGTGGCTGCCGAGCATCTCGCCGTGGTCGGAAACGAAAATGACGACGGTGTTGCGGGTCAATTCCAGTCGGTCGAGTTGGTCGAGTATGCGGCCTACCCAGGCATCTATCTCGGTAACAAAGCCGTAATAGTCGGCTATCATGTAGCCTATGCGCAAGGGGTCGGCGTAGGCGTCCATTCCCGGCCCCAGTCGTCCGTTGGATGCCCGGTATGGGTTGTTCTCCATTTTGTCCGATATGCTTGCCGGAATGGGCATCTTCGTCGGCTCGTACATGCTTGCGTAAGGCTCCGAGGGGAGGATCGGGGAGTGGGGCGCGTGGAACGAACAGGTTATCACGAAAGGTTTGTCGCGCAGTCGTTGCAGTGCGTCGATCGTCTCGCGTCCCTGCACGGCCGTTATAGTGTATTCGGGCGAGAGATCGAGCGTCCCGTGGCAGTCGGGTTGTACGTAATCGTGCAGTTTTTTCACATCGCCTTTCGGCACCGGGGGGCGTTGGGGCGCCATACCGTAACGCTTATCCATCGGATTGGGTCTGTATGGAGTGGCGTCGTAGAAACTACAGTCGAACTGCTCGCCGTCGATGATCTCACGCTGCGGAACGTACTTCTGCTGGATGAGACGGTAGACATCCTCCCAGTGGATAATGAGCCTGCTGCCTTCGTAACCCATCACGGAAGGGTTGCGGTAAACGGCGGCCATGGCGTGCGGCGAGTGGAATTTGCCGTGGCACTCGGCCGTATAACCGTGTGCGGTGAGTATTTCGTCGAACGACCGGTATCCGGGCAGATCGCTCTTTTCCACGTCGGGATTGAGCCTCACGCCGCTCTTTTCGATGGCGCGTCCCGTCAGGATCGAGGTGCGCGCCGGGCCCGAAACGGGGCACGGGGTGACGGCACGCGAAAACCGGACTCCCGAGCGTGCCAGCCGGTCTATATTGGGGGTTTTGATGACACCGTTGCCGCTGCATCCCAACGCATCCCAACGCTGCTGATCGGTCATTATGACGAGTATGTTGGGGCGTTTACCATCGTTGCCGGTCGATTTTTCGACCGAACTCACCTGTCCTGTGCAGAGGGCCATCGTCATCGCGAGGCTGCAAACCGTGGTTGTTTGATCCATGCGTAAATTATTTCTTCGGTTTTTTGTTTTTGCTTGCCTCTTCTCTCGTCCAGCGCTCCTGTTTGCCCCGATCGCTCGTTTTGGCGACGAAGTCGGCGTAATATGCCTCAAGCTTTTGCGTCTGCGCGACATATTTTTTATCGCCGTAAATATTATTCACCTCTTCGGGATCGCTCCTGCGGTCGAAAATCATATTGCCGAACGAGCGAAAATCGCGGTTGGCGATCGTTTCGGGAACTTCGAGCCATTTTCCGAGTTTGCAGTCGGCCACGATGACGGTAGCCTGCGACCAGTTCTCGCTCACGATGTATTCCCTGTCGAGTTTTTTGCCCCGGGTCAGGCTGCCCGTCAGCGGTACTCCGCTCAGGGGCCACTTCATCTCAGGCATTTTCAGGTGGCACATGTCGGCCAGCGTGGGGTAAATGTCCAACAGGCCGGTGAGGTCTTCCGCCACCGCGCCCGATCGTACATGCTTGTCCCAGACGAAGATCAGTGGAATGCGCAGCGTGGCTTCGTAAACGTTGTGGCCCGTGGCGCACTTCTCGATCATGCCGTGCGAGCCGACAAAATCGCCGTGGTCGGAGGTGAAGATCACGATGGTATTTTCGGCCAGTCCGCTACGGTCCAATTCCGAGAATATCTCGCCTATCCAGTAGTCGATCTCTTCCACAAGGGCATAGTACGAGGCGATGTAGTTTCGGTAAAGCTGATTGTCTGTGGCCGCGCGACCCAGGCACCATATCCCGTTCTGATTGCGCCGCCAATTTTGCAGCAAGGGCGGCAGATGCTCCACGGGCTGTTCGAGGGTGGCAGGTTTGGCGATGGCATCGCCGCCACGGGTTCCCTTTCCCCAGCGCGAATAGTCGTAATTTTTGAGATAGCTTTCCAGCGGAGTATAAGGCTGGTGGGGCCGGTATAAAGAAGTATAGCAGAAGAAGGGCTTGCCCGAAGCGGCATGGCTGCGCAATACTTCGATGGTGCGCATCGATACATAGGCCTCCATTGTATTTTCCGGACGTAGTTTGGTGGTGCGCGTGCCCATATCGGCTTTGGGAAATTTTTCTCCCGCCAGTGAATTACCCGTAGGGAAGACGCCGAATTCAGCGGCCCAGTCCTCGCCGAACTCTCTGGCCTGACCCTGTTTTTCGACCCATTCGTTATAGCTTCCCGGGCCCTCCTTACCGCTGAGCGGCATAAGGTTATCCCACCCCCGCATACCATTGCCGAAGAGGTGGAATTTGCCGATCATATAGGTTGTGTAGCCGTTGTCGCCGAAAGCCGCTTGTATAGGATAGCTCTCTTTGAGGGGCGTCGATTCGAACGGGCCGTTCTCCATACATCCCGAAGTGCGGGGATAAAGTCCCGTGATGAGCGACATGCGTGCCGGGCCGGAGACGGCGTTGGGCGAGTAGGCGCGATTATAGAGCGTCCCCCGCGCCGCCATGGCATCGAGATTGGGTGTACGCGCATCGGAATGTCCCTGGCATCCCATCACCGAGGCGTTGAGCTGATCGGTGATAATGAGCAGGACGCTGGGTTGGGCGTTCTGCGCCTTGCGGGCGCTTTCCTGCCTTTGCGTCTGTGCCTGCGCCTGCGCCGTTGTCGCGACGCCGAGTATCGCACCGCAAATAACCGTTTTTATAGCCGGAATCATGAGGGATCAGTTATTTGTTATTCTTCTTTTCCGCTTCATTTGCGGCTTTGTTCATCTTGGCCGCTTTTTTTTCCGTCATGTCGAACTTGTTCGGCGCGGGCTTGTCGGAGTTCTTCGTAGCTTTCTTTTTCATCAGAGAGGGATCCCATCGTTTATGGTTATTTTCGCCGACCGGGTTTTTCATCTCCGCAAGCCATTTGTCGTGCAGGATCTTCAACTCGTTGAACTTATCCGTATTTTTGGCTTTTAGGTCGTTCTTTTCGCCGATATCGTCATGCAGGTTGAAAAGCCACGTATTTTCTTTGTTTCCCACGATCTTCCAGTCTCCCTTACGGATAGCCCACCAGGGATCGGCGCTGCCGCCGCACCAGAACATGGGGCGTTCGGGGGCGGACTTACCGGTGATCACCGGCAAAATATCTATTCCATCGAAGTTGGTTCCGGCCGGAGGGATGATCGACACAGCCTTGAGGCAAGTGGGGAGGATATCCAACGATATGACGGGGGTTTCGCAGACCGTACCGGCTTTGATCTGTGTCGGCCAACTCACGAAAAACGGAACCCTGATACCGCCTTCGTAATCCATGTGTTTGCCTCCATTGAGCGGTTTGTTTTCCGATGTGGCGCCGAGCGACCCGCCGTTGTCGCTGATAAAGAAGACGATCGTGTTCTGGCGCAGTCCGTTCTTTTCCAGTGTGTTGAGTATCTCTCCTACGGCGTCGTCGAGACGTTTCCCCATGGCGAGCATTACATTGCGCGTCGAGTCGCCGGTATCGAATTTGATTATTTCGTCGCGCGGAGCCTGCAACGGCGTGTGAACGGCATTGAAAGCGACGTAAGCGAAGAACGGTTTATTCTTGTTTCCGACGATGAATTTACTCACATCCCGGGCCAGAACATCCGTCAGATACCCTTTTTCGCTCACAACCTGGTCGTTACGGTAGATCGGGTCGGTCGGATCGTCAAGTTTGTAGTAGTCGTGCGCGCCGCGTCCCAGAAAACCGAACTGGTAGTCGAATCCTCTTTTGTAAGGACTCCATTCGGGATCCGGGCCCAGGTGCCACTTACCGAACTGTCCGCTCACGTAACCGGCCTTTTTGAGATACTGTGGGAAGATGGTCGCTGACATATCGAGTCCCGAACCCGCTTCTCCGGCCGTGTAAAGGCCGAAGCGCTGCTGATACATCCCGGTCATCAACCCCGCGCGGGTGGCGGAACTGATATGTGCCGAAACATATCCGTTGGTACAGTTGACCCCCGTTCTGGCTATGCGGTCGATATTGGGGGTGCTGACCTGCGGGGCGTGGAAAGGGTTTGTGCTGTTGTCCGAGTAGCCGTAATCGTCGGCCACCATCACGACTATATTGGGCAATTTCCCCCTTTGCGCCGAAACGGCGAGCGCCGAAACGGTAAATGCCGTTAATGCTATGATTTTATGGTTTTTCATGCTATTTTTTTGTTTGTGATAACTTAAGTTTGCCTGTTGTGTTTATGCGGGGTTCGATTATTGGGCCGGTTCTTTGGTCATACAACGTGCCGGAAAGGCAGCAATATCTACTGAAAACGTACTGGAAAACCATACCCACGTGGCGGTATTCGTGTTACCTGTTACTTCGTAATATCCTTCACGGGCAAGGTATCCTTGCTGTCCTCCGGAATTGCGCGGCGCCTGGATCGCCCCGTTATTATTATTGCGTCGAAGCGGCCACATTGCGTTTAGCGCGTGGCGGAAATCGATATAATTATTGTCATATTTCGCCCGCATATAGTCGAGTTCTTTTCTGGTAGGAAGCCTGTATCCTTTCGGACATGGATCATTCGCCGGTTCCCATTCGCTGACCACAGGCCGGAATGTGAGCCAACCCACCCAGTTTCCGTTGTCGCCAATGGCGCTGCCGCCGGGGTTGTTGGTCTGGGTCGCGAGCGTTACGGGAGCGGCCAGGCTGTAAAAATACCAGTAACCGAAATAATCCTCGTCCTTGTTGCTGTTGTTGAGTAGGGTACTGCTGTTGTTATCCATGATCGTTCTGTCGAACTGCTCCGCTCCCGGCGCCTTGATGGCCCCCAGGTTACGGTCAAGGAAATAGTAGTTATAATCGTTCCCGTCATCGGCTATTTCGGTGATCCTTATCGGAGGCAACTCGTAGTATGCGATCGGGTTGTTGGTATTTTCCTCCCACGAATAAGGTAGCGCAGACACAACTGTTGTCCCTCCCTTGTACATATAAAGCTGATCGTTGTTTTTCTTGACGGCAATCGCCTGTTTCTGGGTACCGACCGAACTGAAGAACTCCTCTTGATACACGCTGTGCAGGCGAAGTTTGAAGAAGAAACGTTTAGGATCGGTGGCAGTGAGGCCCGAAAGTTTGGCTGAGTATATTTTGATGGCCGGGTCATAGGTGGCGGTAATGGTCTGCGGGGAGGTGAAGGCCGCATTGTCGGCATAGACGAACTCCGCCACGTCGAACATATGGCCGTTGGCGGCGGTCAGATTCGCACGCATCCAGATATAATCCTTGCCGACAGGCTTTTCGCCTGTCGTGATGCCCGGCAGGTTGTCCTTGTCGAAATCGTTAAGGCCGTAGTTGATAAGCTCGAATACGGGTGCCGTTAATTCCATTGTAGCCACCTCGATAACATCGCCGTAAGAGTAGCCTGCAAAGTTGAGGGCATAAGCCGCTACAACGAGCGAAGTGTTCGGTTCAAGGTCGTCGATCAGAATGGTGTACGATCCGTCGCTCTCGATCGTGGCTGCCTCAAGAAGCGTCCAGGTATCGGGATCCGGGATTTCGGTGACCAGACCGTCCTTTTTGTAAGCCAGTCCGACCACCGTCGCCGGGTCGTTGCCGTTGTTCGTAAAATTGCAGGTGATCGACAGGCTGGTCGGCGCGGCGTAATCTCCTTGCGGAGTTACGGTGACGACCGTGGCCGGATTGCATTCCAGGGTCGAGAAAGTGCCCGCCGTCGCCCAGACCCCCTTACGGTCATTGCGGGCATACATTACGTAATTGTATAGGGTCGATGGCGTTAGCCCATCGACTTTGACCGAGAACCGGTTGCCTTTGATGATCTCGTTCAGCGGGAATCCAGGGATGGAATCGAATACGGCATCGGCTTCGTTACCCCCGTCGGGCCAATATTTGACGCCGATCCATGCGATGGGCACACCCGAGTCTTCATCCAGTTTTGCCGATAAATCGGCGCTGCGTATCGTTAAGTTACCTGCTGCCGGAGCGCTTATGGCCGTGGCCAAGGGCACTCCGGTACGGAGTGAGACCTGGCCTCCATAATACATTCCACCCTTGGAGTCGCGTGCGAAAGCAACGACATAATACTGCTTTGCGGGAATCATGTCGGGCGCAAGGGCGGTGAATAACGAGCTACTCATATCCGCAACGATAACCCTTGTCCGGTCGAACGTGGCGGGATCGATGTAGACGGTGTCGAGCAGGAACCCCACTTCGCTGATGGTAATATCGTTCTGGCTGTCCACGGAACCCGCCAGGGTCACCCGGTCGGAATAGACCATCGTGGCGCCCAATGTTTTGACCCTAACTGCTTTGTTGTAACTTACATTGTCCTGATTGCAGCCGGACAGAAGGGCCAAGCCCATTAAACTATAAATCAGTTTTTTCATGATAACTCCGTTTTAATAAATTTCGGTGCGGACACAACGTATCGGCAGGGCGCGGAATGCTTCGCGGGCACGCATGCCGTATTTCTGCCATCCGTCGTAATAGATGTAATCGACATACTTGCCGGCGGGATCGTACTGAAACTCCTTGCCCACATCGCCCCAGTACGAACCGGTAACCGTAGGCGCATAGGCCAGACCTAACTGGAAGTACGGCGAATAGAATGCGATCGACCAGTTTCCTGTTACTCCTGGCGTCGCACCGGGATCGGGAAGGGGATAGGGATAGACATACCTTGTTGTTCCCGCCTGCGCCACGGCCGTACTCGACCACATGTAAGCTACGGCATTGGTTACCAACCCGACGTATCCGTCGATGGCGGCGGTGAGGGTAGGAACTTGACCGTTGGCCTGGCGTTCGCCGGCGGTACCCAGACGGAGCCTTTGGTTGAGGAACTGCAGATCGACCGGCTGCGACCCGCGCTCGGACTGAAGCGCGCGGCTCACGGCCTGCCATTCAAACGAAGTGGGGATATGATACTCCGCACCGAGTTGTTTGCAGGGATCTGTGGACCCGCTCCAGTTGTCGATACCGTTCTTGTATATCGCCGTATTGGCATCATTGTCGTTATACCAGCCGCTGTTGGCGCCTTGCACGTTCTGGTTGCCGGTAAATTCGCCCGACGTAAGCATGGGTCTGAGCGCGCTCATTTCCTGGCCGGAGGGCGTGTCTTTGGGAATGATCCATGTAGAGGATTTGACCTCCGCGCTACCCCACTTGAAGAAATAACCGCCGTACCATGCACTCCAGTCCGCGATGCTCATCTGCGTACCGTCGACCGGGTTGGGGGTGCTGTTCTCTTCAAAGGCTCCTTTGGGGAACGGCATGCGGGCGCCTAAATTGCGGTCGAGGAGATATATCCTGGCATTCTGGCCGTATACTCCTGCGACAGAGTCGTTCACTATGACTTCCAATGGTTCGAGTTCGAAATAACCCAGAGGAATATTGCTGCTGACGATCGACCCGGAGCCCTGAGCGTTGGTGGCGCTTTGTTTGCCCACCTGGAGCATACCCCCGTTGATACCCGTCGTGAAAGTCATGGTTTCGCCGACCCCCGTGCCCATCGAACTGATCGCGTAGGTTCTGAAATAATATTGTGTCTTTGGCGTCAGGCCGGTAATTTCGACGTTGAACGATTGGTCGATCACCGGTTCTCCAGGCACGATAAATTTGGTCATGGAACCGGCGTTGGTTCCGTACTCCATTCCATACTCGGTGATCGCGCTGCCGCCGTCGGATGTGATCGTCCCCGTCAGCATGGCGGTCATGGCGCCGATACCCTCATGATCCACGACGGGACGGGTCGTAACGACCGGTTCGGAGGGTGGTCCGGTTTGGTCGGCGGTAATGGTGTTGGCGCTGCGGACCTCTCCCGCATAATTGGAGGCAAAAGCCTGGAAGGTATAAACGCTGTTGGCACGCAGAATGTAGATCTTTTCCACGTATAGCAGGCTTCCGTTGTCTTCCACCGGGTT